>CAMDDA010000110.1 GCA_945890755.1 Candidatus Kuenenia stuttgartensis | reverse complement strand
CTCAAGCGGCCCGAGTTCGGCTGGGGCGACTGTCTCGCCGTGGTGCCCGAACTGGCGACGGTGTCGCGGGATGCGGCCACGCAGATCGAGAACGACATCCGCTACGCCGGCTACCTGGCCCTCGAGCGCGAGCGGATCGACCGGCAGCGGCGGCTCGGCGAACGACTGATTCCCGAGGGCTTCGACTTCGCTGCGGTGCGACACCTGCGGGCAGAGGCTCGCGAGCAGCTCGCCCGCATCCGCCCCCGCACGCTCGCCCAGGCCGGCCGCGTGAGCGGCATCACCCCCGCCGACCTCGCCCTCGTCCTCGTGCACCTCGAGGGTCGCAAAGCGTAGGCCCCCACACAATAACAACCACACCATCAACCAGACGACGAGGTTCGGGGTTGCCCGCGCCCCGAGAGCCGGCGTGTGGCGGCAAGCGAAGGCAGGATGCCGAGAGCGCAGCCGCCACCGAGCGAGCGCAGGGCAGGATGCCCGCAGCGAGCGTCCGGCGACGGGGCGTGGGCAACCCCGAACCGGCCCCGACCCACAAGCGTTTGCACCACACGAAGAACCCATGCGAATCGTTCACATCACGGCCGGGGCGGGGGGACGCATCTGCGGCTCGTGCCTCCACGACAACACGCTCGTGCGGGCGCTCGTGGCCCGCGGCTGCGACGCGATCCTCGTGCCGGCGTACGTGCCCACCACGACCGACGAGGAGAACGTGGCCCAGCAGCGGATCGTGATGGGGGGCGTCAACGTGTGGCTGCAGGAGCACGTGCCGCTGTTTCGCCACACGCCGCGGTTCGTCGACCGGCTGCTCGATGCACCGCCGCTGCTCCGCTGGCTCTCCTCCCGCACGGGTGCGACTCGTCCGGCCGACCTCGGGCCGCTCACGGTCTCGACGCTGCGAGGTGAAGCGGGGCGGCAGCGGAAGGAGGTGGAGAAGCTCGCGAGTTGGCTGGCGGCCGACGTGCGGCCCGATGTGGTGCATCTCTCGAACGCCCTGCTGGTCGGGCTCGCGCGGCGGATTCGGGCGACCACCGGTGCGCGGATCGTGTGCAGCCTCTCCGGTGAAGACATCTTCATCGACGCCATTCCCGAGCCGCATCGTTCCGAGATCTGGGGGCTCTTGCGCGAGCGGGCCCGCGACATCGACGCGTTCGTGGCCCTCAATCAGTTCTTTGCAGGCTTCATGGCGGAGCGGCTCGAGCTCTCGTCGCACCGCATCGACGTGATTCCGCACGGTGTCGATCTCACCGGGTTTCCGACGACGGCGCCGGACCTCGCGGCCCGGCGGCGGTCGCGTGGCGGGCGACTCGTCGTGGGCATGCTGGCCCGCGCCTGCCGCGAGAAGGGGCTCGACCAGCTCATCCGGGCCCTGCCGCTCCTGGCCCCACGCGCCGTCGAGATCGTGGCGGCCGGGGCCACGGTCGATGCGGAGCGAGACTACGTCGCCTCCTGCGAGGCGCTCGCCCGCGACCTCGGCGTGGCCGACCGCTTCCGCTGGCTCGGCCAGGTCGATCGCCCCGGAAAGCTCGGGATCCTCGGCTCGATCGACGTATTCGCGATGCCGACGGTGCATCCCGAGGCGAAGGGGCTGCCGGCCATCGAGGCGATGGCGGCGGGGCTGCCGGTCGTGGCCCCGCGGCACGGCACGTTTCCCGAACTCCTCGACGGCGAGCAGGCCGGGCTGCTGCACGAGCCCGGCGATCCCACCGATCTCGCGCGGGCGCTGGTGGCGGTTCTCGACGACGAAGACCTCGCCATTCGCCTGGGTCGTCGCGGACGTACACTCGCCGAGCAGCGACATACGGCGGACCGCATGGCTGCCGCCCACGACGCGGTCTACCAGTCGCTCGCACGTCCACGTCCCTGAAGACCTGACAGATGAAGACCAGCAAGACGAAGAAGACTCGGACAAAAGCCACGGCCACGGCCACGGCCACGACCGGCACGCTCCGCATCGGCGACCAGTGGAACGCGATCACGATCATCGCCCACTCGCAGACCCACCCGCTCAAGGCGATCTGTGAGCTGGCGGAGAATGCGATCGACGCCGGGGCAGCGAGCGTGCGCATCATCCGTCGTCGGTCACAGGGCAAGCTTTTTCTCGAGGTGGCGGACGATGGCCGTGGCGTGGCTCCGGACGAGTCCGGCACGCCCGACTTCGAGCGGATCGCCACGCATCTCTGCGACTCGATGAAGCGGCACCTCGGCACCACGCAGCGACAGGGAGTGCACGGTGAATTCGGCATCGGCCTGTTGAGCTTCTGGAGCCTGGGCGAGGAGTTGCGGATGGCGTCGGCAAGCGGCGGCGGGCCGATGCGCGAGCTGCACCTCGTGCGCGGGAAGCGACAGTACGAGATTCGGCCGGTGCGGGGGCGGCTGGCGGTGCGCGGCACGCGGGTGTCGGTCGGGCCGCTCCTGGAGACGACGAAGAATCTCGTCACCGGCGAGAAGATCGCCCGGTATCTCTCGGCCGAGCTCCGCGATCGGATTCGTAACACGGGCGTGAGGATCGACGTGGTCGATGCCGTGGCCCGGCGGGAGGTCCGCGTCGTGCCCCGGGAGTTCGACGGCGAGCGGCTGGAGATTCCCCGCCGCTATCCGACGCCGCTCGGCGAGGTGGGGGTCGAGATCTACCTGCGGGGCGACGACGCGACCGGCCCCGGTGGCATCGCCATCTGCAAGGATGGAACGCGAGTGCTCGCCGACATCACCGAGCTGCTCGCGTTTCAGCAGGCTCCGTGGACCGATCGCCGGCTGGAGGGACTCGTCGATTTCGAGGCCCTCTCCCTCGCCCCGGGCACCCGCGCCGGCATCGTGCCCGACGCGGCGCTCGACGCGTTGGTGGCCGTGGCTCCGCAGATCGCGGCCGACATCGGGGCCTGCGTGTCGAGCCGTGAGCAGGCGGAGGCCGAGCGGGCCAGCCGGCACCTGCTGAAGCAGGTGCACAAGGCCTTCGCCTCGGCGCTCGCCGAACTGCCGGCCGAAGAGTATCTCTTCTTCGACATCCCGAAGACGGAACCGGCGCTGCAAGACCGGGCGGGCACGGGCACGGGCGCCAGCGACGAGCCACGGTCGCGCGAGTCGAAGCGGGGCGGCGCCGGGGCGGACGATACAGCCAGGCTCTTCGACGCCGATCCCGGGCCGCTCGCGGCCGTGCGGATCAGCCCGCGGCGGCCGCGGCGGCCACCCGGCGGCTCCTGCCTCTTTACGGCCACGTGCTGCGATGCCGACGGCACGCCGATCCCGAATGGCGTCGCGATCGCCTGGCGGATCGTGTCGGGCTCGGCTGCGATCGCGACCGACGGTAATTCGTGTCGCGTGGCGTCGTCGGATCTCGGCATCGTGACCGTCGAGGCCACGGCGCGGCAGGCTGGCATCGAGGTGAGCGACCGCGTCGAACTCAAGTTCATGATCGACGCCGATGCCGACGCGGCCGGCGGCCGGGGCCTGCCGGGCTACCGCCTCGAGCCGGATCACGGCCAGCCGTGGCGGAGCCGCTACGACGGCCCCGCAAACGAGATCGTGATCAACTCCGCCCACCGGGATTTTCTGGCCAGCCGGGCGTCGGCGGCGAAGCATCGCCGCTACGTCGGCAAGCTCTACGCCAAGGAAGTGGTGCTCACGAACTTCCCGCACGAGTCACCGGCCGAAGTCATGGAGCGGCTGATCGAGGTCACGCTCCGCACCGAGGATGCGCTGTGACGTCTCGTAGGCCCGTCACTCCGTGACGGGCAGCCCGTTGCGGAGCAACGGGGCTACGGGTGCCCCTCAACACGCTGTGAGGGGCTGCCCGTGCCCCGTCGCCGGCGTATGGCGGCAAGCGCAGGCAGGATGCCGAAAGCGCCGCCGCCATCGAGCGAGCGAAGGCATGGATGCCGTAGCGAGCGTCCGGCAGCGGGGCATGGGCAGCCCCGAACGATCACCACAGGAGGCCGCCCCGCGCGGGGCCAAGTGCATCGTCAGGCGTGGGGGCCGGGTTTGTCGTGGCCGTCGGCGATCTCGGTGCCGTCCTTCTTTTCCGGAAACATCAGCGACGCGGCGACGCTCGTGCCGATGAGGCCCACGATCACCGCGAGCGACAAGGCCGGATGCACGAGGTGCCCCTTCGCGTGGGCGTCCCAGCCGCCCCACGCTGCGAGCCACTCGGTGTGCCGCGCGGCCTCGGCGATCATCTTGAAACCGACGAACACGAGCACCGCCGACAGACCGTAGTTCAGGAACCGGAAGAGATCCATGACTCCGGCGAGCAGGAAGTAGAGCGCCCGCAGGCCGAGGATCGCGAAGACGTTCGACGTGAAGGCGATGAACCGCATATAGGGCGTACCCTTCTCGACCACGCCGAGAATCGCCGGCACGCTGTCGACGGCGAAGAGCACGTCGGTGCTCTCCACGACGAGGAGCACGAGGAACAGCGGCGTCGCCAGGAGTTTCCCGTTTTCCCGAATGAAGAACCTGTCGCCCGCGGGCTGACTCGTCATCGGGACGAACTTCTTGAACAGCCGGATCAGCGCATTGTCACCCGGTTCGTGGTCCTCGTCGCCGAACGCGAGTTTGATCCCCGTGTAGACGAGGAAGCCGCCGAAGAACCACATGATCCACTTGTAGCGTTCGACGAGTTCGGCCCCCAGCAGCACGAACGTCAGTCGCATCAGCACGGCCCCCAGGATGCCCCAGAAGAGCACCCGGTACTGGTACTTCAGCGGCACGCCGAAGTAGGCGAAGACCACGGCGAACACGAACACGTTGTCCATCGACAACGACCACTCGACGAGATAGCCCGTGAGGAACTCGAGCGCCGCCTTGCCTCCCAGCCACCACCAGACGAGGCCGTTGAACGAAAAGGCCAGGGCCGACCAGAAGCAGGTCCAGAAGGCGCTCTCGCGGAGCGACGGCTCGTGGGAGTGCTTGTGGAAGACGGTGAGGTCGAGCACGAGCAGCACCGTCACCATGGCCCCGAAGGCCAGCCAGTGCCAGTTCTCGATCGTCCCGGCGGTCGCAACGGCAGCGGCGAGCAGCATCACAGGGAGGGTCCGCGAAGGAGGGATTCGGAGCGGCGGTCGCCCCGCGTCGCCGGAATAGTAGCAGACACCCGCGCCGCATGGGATCTGCCCAGGAATCCTTGGCTCGGTCGGAAGCACGATCAGGAAGGCGAAGGGGTCGGTGCAAGCTCGAGGTCCAGCGACGCGACTTGTACCGACCCGGAGCCGGATGTGGATTCGAGAGGTACGACGGCTGGCCTCTAGCCGAGCTTCGAGACGAAGCTCGCGGTCATGGCGGCGAAGACGGGGGCGATGCGGTCCCACTCGCGGTCTTCCGCCTGACAGAACAGCAAGTAAATGGCGTTGGGCGTCTCCAGCGTCCGCACCTGGGCGGTGTTGGTGAGGTCGAGGCAGTAGAAGTTCATGTCGAAGCCGGGCAGAGTGTGGCCGGCGACGACATCTTCTGCGGTCTCGCTGTCGAGATCGCGATACTCCTCCTGCATCTGGCTGAGCACGGCACGGGAGAGTTCGCCCGCGTCGCCCCCCGGGGCATGGCCGCTGAGTGACCAGAAGCCGCCGTCGGGCGACTGCACGGTGACCGCGGCGTGGCGACCTGCGGAGTCGCCGACATCGACCGACCAGTTGTCGGGATAGTCGAAGGCGAGGCCAAAGCGGCTGAAGTGCACGGCAGATCGCTCCGGGGTGAAGAGAGGCGGCCACTGAGGCCTTGAATCGGAGCGGGAAGTGTAGCCGGTTCAGTGGGCCGGGAGCGGTCTGGACCGTGCCGACGTGTGCGGCTATCGTCCCACCCTTCCCGACGGTCGGCTCGGAGCTGATCGCCGGCCAGACAGTCGTTCCCACAGCAGTCGTTTCCCCTCGGGTTGGCACCGCATGGCACAGTCGCTCGGCACGGTCGCCGCCGCCGGCCGCCCCCGGTCTGCCGGCCTGCTCGACTACGCATTGCCCGCGGCGATCCTGCTGGCGGTGCTCGTGGTGCTCGCGCCGGTGCCCGCGCCGATCGTCGATCTCCTGCTCGCGGCCAATCTCACGGTGTCGGTGCTCGCGCTCTTGGGCGCGCTGGCCGCCCGCACGCCGCTCGAAATGAGCGTGTTTCCCACGTTCCTGCTCGGTGCCACGCTCGTGCGGCTCGTGCTCAACATCGCGACGACGCGGCTGATCCTCTCGCGGGCAGCGATCGATGGTGCGGCGGCCGCCGGGCAGGTGGTGGAAGCCTTCGGCGGCTTCGTCGCGGCCAATAATCTCGTCGTTGGCGCCGTCGTGTTCGCGATCATCGCGATCGTGCAGTTCGTGGTGATCACCGCCGGCTCCACGCGGACGAGCGAAGTTGCCGCCCGGTTCGCACTCGACGGCCTGCCGGGGCGGCAGATGGCGATCGACACGGAAGTGCAGGCCGGCACGTTCACTCGCGAACAGGCCCGCGAGGCCCGGCTCGACCTGCAGCGTCAGGCTGACTTTTTCGCAAGCATGGACGGCGCGAGCCGGTTCGTCCGCGGTGAGGCCGTGGCGAGCGTGATCATCACGCTCATCAACGTGATTGGCGGGCTCGCGATCGGAGTCGTCGAGCACGGCATGGCCATTGATCGGGCCCTCGATGTCTACGCGCGGCTGACGATCGGCGACGGCCTGTCGAGTGCGATCCCTTCGCTCTTCGTTTCGGTGGCCACGGGACTGTTGATCTCGCGGTCGAGCCAGGCCATCAATCTGTCGGAGGAACTCGGCCGCCAGTTCACGGCCCAGCCCCACGTGCTGGCGATCACCGGAGTGTTTCTGGCCCTGCTCTCGCTCACCGACCTGCCGTTCCTGCCGCTGGCGGGCATGGCTGCGGCATCGTTGTTCGGCGCCTGGTTCGTGGCCCGCCGCGGCACCGCGGTCGGGGAGCGAATCGCCCCTGATGGGCGGCGCTCGGCGGCGACCAGGGCATCGGCCGCGACCACCGTGGCGGGCGATCTGTTCGCCGATGAGCGGATCGTCGTCGAACTCGGCCCCGGCCTCCTCGGGCTCGTGGCGGATGGGGGGCCGCTCCTGCAGGCCGTCGCGGCGGTACGCAATCGCATGGCCGGCGAGCAGGGCTTCATGGTGCCGCCGGTGGCGTTTCGTGACGATCTCGCGCTCCCCGAGCGCGGCATGCGGATCGCGATTGCCGGCGACATCGTCGCCGAAGAGGAGTTGCCCGCGGCGAGATTGCTCGCCGTGCCGCAGCCCGGCGACAGCCTCGAACTCGACGGTCCTGCGGCGACGGACCCGGTGACCGGCCGGCGTGCCACCTGGGTGAGCCATGCCCAGGCCGATCAGGCCCGGCGGGCCGGCGGGACGGTGCTCGACGACGGTGGGTTCATCGCTGCGGCCGTCGAAGGAGCGGTTCGCCGCCATGCCGATCGGCTGCTCTCGCGGGAAGACACGAGTCGGCTCGTCGAGTCGCTGCGGTCGAGCCAGCCGGCCCTCGTCGAACAGATCGTGCCCGGCGTCCTGTCGATCGCGCGAATTCACCGGACGCTCCAGTGCCTGCTCGCCGAGGGCGTGCCGGTGCGGCCACTTTCCGAACTGCTCGAGATCATGTCCGACCATTCCGCCGAGGCAGCCGAACCGTGGCAGCTCGCCGAGATCGTCCGTCGCCGGCTGGCAGCCCAGATCTGCCGCCGGGTGCGCGATCCACAGGGCAGGCTCACCGCGGTGCGGCTCGCCGGCGGTGCGGTCGATGCCTGCGTGGCGGCGGCAGCCGGCGGCCCGCTGCCGCCGAAACTCGTCGGTGACATCAGGCGGGCCGTGCGGACCGCGGTGGAGCGGGGCGGCGCGGCGACGCTGGTGGTGCCCGGCGACGTCCGTCGGGCCGTGCGACTGGCGATCGTGCGGCAGCTGCCTGCGGTGGCCGTGCTCGCAGACGAGGAGGTGGCGGGCGAACGCGGCCTGGAAATCTTCACGACCGTGGCGGGGGAGGAAGTGAGCCGGGCTGCGTAGGCGGTCCGGTCGCCGCAAACCAAATTCAAGAAAACGGGATTCAAGAAAAAGAGTTCAAGTACACGCAGCCGGGAGACCGATTCACGGATACCCGGTGGTCTTTTCGGGTTCGCGCCAGGACGGTGCGGGCCGGTCAACTTCAAGGAGGATGATGTGGCACATCACGCGACCCCGACTTCACCGGAGGAAGTCCAGGAGATCTGGAAACGGTTCAAGGCCGACCAGACCGACGAGGACCTGCGGAACCGCCTCATCGAGATCTACCTGCCGCTCGTGAAGTACAACGGCGAACGGATCTGGTCACGGCTCCCGGACGGCGTGGAACTCGACGACCTCGTCTCGGCCGGCACGTTCGGCCTGATGGACGCCATCGATGCCTTCGACATGTCGCGGGGCGTGAAGTTCGAGACCTACTGCGTGCCGCGCATCCGCGGTGCCATGCTCGACGAACTGCGGACGATGGACTGGGTGCCGCGGCTCGTGCGGAGCAAGGCGAGCAAGCTCAACGAGGCGGTCAAGACGCTCGAGGCCAGGCTCGGCCGTACCCCGGCCGACGCCGAGGTGGCGGAGCACATGGGACTTTCGCGGGAGGAATTCGAGAAACTCCTCGTCGATGCCAACGCGGTGAGCCTCGTGAGCCTCAACAAGAAGTGGTGCGAAACCGACAGCTCGAAGGAAGTCCACGAGATCGACATTCTGGAGGACAAGAAGGGGGAAGACCCCACGCGGCGAATCCAGAAGGGCGACCTGATGCGGCTCGTCACGAAGGGGCTCAATCGCAACGAACGGCTGATCATCATCCTCTACTACTACGAGGAACTGACGATGAAGGAGATCGGGGCCACCCTCGACCTCTCCGAGAGCCGCGTCAGCCAGATGCACAGCGCCATCGTCGAGCGGCTCCAAAACCAGCTCGGTCGGCGGAAGCCCGAATTCGCGATGTAGATCGGTTCGCCGGCGGGCGGCCGTGGCTTTGGGCAAGCTAGGCAAGGCCGACTCCGGCGCAACAGGAAAAAACTGGCGACAAAAATTTTCGTTCAAGAATTTCGGTTCAAGGTTTGGTTGGTCTCTGGTCGATGATGAAGAATTTGCCGCGGCGACCGGCCGCTGAAACCGACCGGCCGCTGTCCGACGATTGGAGTCGCCGGAACGCGGAAGCGCGGCAACAATAGGAGTGAATCAGGTAGGTCTTCGAAAAAAATTCCGTATCGAACCCTTCCCAAGTGTCCCGCGTAGATGTGGGCGTGTGGGGGAGACGGAACTTGAAACCCAATTTCGAAACACTGCCTGCAAGGAGCACGATCATGAATATTCTCGGTGTCTTTTCGACGCATGGCTCGCAGGGCCTCGGTGCCGCGAAGGGTGTGGAGGCTGCGGAGTCGGCTCAGGCCGCTTCCCGTCAGCAGGGCGTGGGCGAGGTGCATGACGCCGTCACGCTCTCGGTCGATGCGGTGCGGGCCGCCGACGCCACGTCGGACATCCGCTTCGATCGCGTCAACGCGATCCGGGCGGCGATCGCCGACGGCACCTACGAGACGCCCGAGAAGCTCGACGCGGCCCTCGACCGGCTGCTCGACACCCTGGGCTGAGGCACGTGCGGCCCTGAATTTGGCCGCTCTGGCGACGATCATCCACCACGGCCGGACCGGCAACGGACCGGCCGCGGCTCTTTCGGCGTGACGCCGACCGGTTGCCGACTACAATCTGGCGGAAGGAGGTGAGCCGATGGCGGTCGATGCCGATTTTTCGCTGGGCAAGGTGGATGTGGCGCTCACGCCCTCCCAGCGGTTCACCGAGTTCCTGCAGGCCCGCGGCAAACGGGTGACGCGGCAGCGGCGGGTGATCGTCGACCACGTCTGGAGCCATCACGAGCACTTCGACGCCGAGCAACTGCTCGACGACCTGCGCCGCACCCCGGAAGGAACCAACGCCAGCCGGCCGACCGTCTATCGCACGCTCGCCGAAATGGTCGATGCCGGCCTCCTCCACAAGATGGTGCTCGACGGCCGGGCCGTCTACGAGCACGACTATGGCTATCCGCAGCACGACCACCTCTACTGCTCGGGCTGCCAGCGGCTGATCGAGTTTTCAAGTGACGACCTCGTGCGGATCCGCGACGCCGTGGCCGCCAGCCATCAGTTCCGCGCGACCGGCCACAAGCTGATCGTCACCGGCATCTGCATCGACTGCCGCACGAGCAAGGCCAAGTCGCGGCATCAAGACCGCGTGTGACTGGATTGCACGCAGTTTTCACCCACGAGGGGGGCCGGGGTTGCCCTGTGCCCCGTCGCCGGACGCTCGCTACAGGCATCCATGCCTTCCGCTCGCTCGGATGCCGCCTTCGCTCCCGGCATCCTGCC
>CAMDDA010000109.1 GCA_945890755.1 Candidatus Kuenenia stuttgartensis | reverse complement strand
ATAGAACCCGCGCCGTCGCTGATCGACCACCCCATCCCGCACCCACGCCCGGAGCGTCTCGGCATCGAAGGCAGCCGCCGCGTCCCGCACCGCATCGTACGGTGCGAGGCCGAACTCGAGAAATGCATCCGCTGCGATCGTCGGGTCGGGATGCTCGAGCCGCCGTGCGAACCAGACAAGTCGCTCAGCAGCTGGCTCCTCGACCGGCGGCGCGGCCGCGACGGAACCGATCACGCCCTCGTTCGCCGCGACCGCCGACCACGACATCAGCTCCTCGGCGTCCCGTCGGTCGCCAAACAGCACGGCCGTGCCATCCACTGCTTCCGCCACTCGCGCCCTAACGGCCTGCGGCTCGCCGTCAGCCGGACAGTCGCCTCGTAGCGGCTGCCGCATCGCGAACCGCTGCACCAGCAGTCCGTCCGCATCGGCCCCGGCCGCGCCGTCCGCCTCCGCCACACTCACACACAATGCCCGATCCCTTCGCGACGCCAGCGACTCGCCCACGACACCGCAAAACGGGCAGCCGAATGCCGCTGCTCCGCCGTACATGACGACGAGCCACCAGCTGAGCAATGCGGCGAGGGCCCTCGCACCGGAGTGTGCGCCGACGCATGCGCCGAGCCGACTAGCCCGCCTTGCGGCCATTGCCACCGCCCCCTGCCTCACTACCCGGCGTTCCGGCGGCATGTTCGAGCGACACGATGAGCAGCGGCTCAACCACCGACCACGTGTCGTCCACGGCGCCCACGATCACCCGCCGCGGCGTCAACGCGACGAAGTCAGGATGGGGCACGGGCAGCGACCGACCATCCGCCAGTCGGATCGTGAACGGTGAAAACGGCTGGGCATGCAGTGCGTCGCGAACTCCGGCGATATCCATGGCGGCCTCCTGAAGGTCACCGCATACTATACATCTGTTTCTCTTGCCGTCAATTCCCTTGCGGCCCACCGGCATCGGCCTCGAGCGACCGCAGGTTGGCGATCGCCTCGTCGAGCGACGGAGCCTCGCCGCCGCGGACATGACCGCGGCGGTCGGCTTCCGCGAGGAGCAGCGCATCCTCGAAATCCGGATGCACCTCCAGCCGCTGTCGCGCCCGATGGCCGAGCGTCTGATCCGCAGAGGCCGTAGCGAGCGGCAGCGATTCGACGAGCCAGCGGGTGCGGGGCGTGATCAGGTCGCCGAGGGCTTCGAGGCCGGCCTCGACCACGCGGTCACGGTCGAATGCCCTGCCCACGTCATGCACGAGCGCAGCCGTCAGCAGTTCCTCGTCGAAAGGCCGCTCGGCCTGCACCCGCTCGAAGACCTGCAGCGAGTGCTCGAGCGCGTCCCCCTCGGGATGCGTCGCCGGATTCTGCCGCACCGTCGCCAGCATGCCCACGATCGCGGCGAGCGCGTCGAATCGGTCGCCGGCAAGCGGCGCGAGTGATCCGGTGGGATCGAGTCGCCGCTGCACGTCGCTCGAGATATCGTCCCGGCTCGGCAGCCGATCGTCGGGCACCCACCCCCGGGCCACCCGTCGTGCGGCCCGAAACATCGCCCGCCTGGCATCGCTGCCGCCGGTGACGCCTCGGGCCGCCTCCGCCGCTATCCGCTGCCGCAGTTTGTCAGGCATGTCGGGCTGTGCTGAAGAGTCGCTCTCGTTCATGGCGTGCTGCGCGCTGTACATGGTGCGGGCCGAGCCGTGGCCACCGCCACGCTGGCACCGCAGCATACCGCGCGCCTCGCCGGCACGGGCCCGGCTACGATCGAGTCCAGGCTCGCAGCCGCTGCAAAAAGCTCCTCCGAAACGATCGCCTGCGAAACGCAGCGCTGCACACGAGAGCCACGGCAAGCCCGGCGAGAGTCGAGGGCTCCGGCACCGCAGTGACCGAGACGTTGTCGATCGCGAACGTGTCGCGAGAGCCGGATCCTGCCGTGGTGGCTGTCGTCACGATCCGCAGCCAGGCATGCGGCTGATTGGACATCGCCGTCAGCGCGGCCGTGTCGGACACGATGATCGAATAGGTCCCCCAGACGGACGGCGCAAGGTCTCCAAGCGTGGAGATCGTGGCGAACGAAGAGGGGGTGGCACCGAGACCGTACTGTGCCTGCCACGACGTCGTCCGGCCCTGCTCACTCAGGAGCATCAGATCGAACGACATGGCCGTGAGCGTCATGCCCGTCGAGCTGAAGTTGAAGTTGAACGAACCGCCCGGATCACCGAACGAATCCGTCTGCCGCAGCCCGAGGGCCCGATTGGTCGCGTCGTTCTGGGCGGTTGCCGACGACGTGCCCGAGAGCCCCGTGGCCGCCGCCACGTTGCGAAACTGGCCCGTCGACGAGCCCCACGTGTTCCTGACCACCGTCGTGAAGACGGTGGCGCCGAGCGTGGATGCCGTGGCGTCGCTCCGCACATCCCAGCCCTCCGGCAGGCTCGCCGCTCCCGTCCCCGTGCCGAGCACGTTGAAATTCTGAACATAGGTGCCGGTCGTCAGCGCGACCGGGCTCGCGACAGCCAGAACGGCGTCGATCATCAGGAGCATGCATCCCGCCAACGCCAGCCGGGAATCCTTGCGGCCGGATCGCCGCACCGCATCCACTACGAAACGAGTCATCTCGATGCCACCATGTGGAGAAAAAAGGGTGAGCTCCCAAACTGCCGCGGACCGGCATTCCACGGCCATGCTGGCCGCCCGCCGCGGCATGGCGTGGGGCTCTTATGGGGGATGAGACCACCCGCGTGTGAGAATTCAGTGAGAGTGACCCGGTGATCGCAATCCGGGCTCATTCACCGCGGTCCGGCGGGCAGCGGCCGCCAGCGGAGCTTCCGCACCTCGCCGGTCGTGGCGTAGGTCGAGATGCCGAGCGGCCGCGACGGTTCGACCTCGGCGCGGATCGAGAGCCGGTGGCCCTCGAGCGGCTGGTCGATGATCGGCTCGCCGTCGAGGAAACACTCGATCCGCTCGGGCGTCACCCGCACAACCACGTCGTACCACCGATCAGTTTCGTAGGCCTTCACCTGCGTCGTGCCGTTGTCGGCCGCGTCGTGGCCGTCGATGCTCGACAGCCCCGTCACCGCGCCCCCCCAGCCACCGAGGATCAGACTGCAGGCGTCGTCACCCACGGGGAACGTGAGGCCGCAGAAGAAGTCGTTGCCGTCCACCCGCCGCGCCTCGAGCGCGATCTCGTACGACTGCTCGGGAAACTCACCCTGCCACGTGATGCCGCTCAGGTCGGCGCCCATGCCGATCCGGATCGCCCCCTCGACCACGCCCACCTCTCCCTCACCGCCAAACGCCGTCACCTTCCAGTCACCGAGCCGCTCTCCATCGAAGAGCGATCGCCATCCGCCGGCCGCCGGAGTGTCGGCGGCCTGGGGCTGGCCGTTGATGGCAGCTGCGATCAGGCCGATCCAGATGCAGGCCGCCACGATCCGCCGATGCTCACTTCGTTTCATGCGCAGCCTCTTTTTACGGGTTTCGAGACGCAGTGGATCAACAATCATCGCGCCGATGTCTTGCGTTCCATCGCGGCAGCTTTGACGGCCGCTCGAAACTCGGCGTCCTTCTTCCATTCTTTCAATCGCTTGTCCGCGTCGATGCCGATCTCGCTCCCCTTGAAGGCGAGGGCACACCGCTGCAGCGTCTCGACCGCGGCCAGCGGGTCGTTCGCCTTGCGGGTGTCGGCCTCGTCGAGCATCTCCTTGCCCCGCGTCTCCAGCCGCTCGACGACGAACTCGGCCTCGGCAGCCATGTCGGCATTCTTGGAGGCGGTCAACCCCTTCGCCTTCTTGAGGGCGACACCGAACTGCCGCTCGTTGCGGACCAGCTCGTTGAACGCCGTAAGCTTTTCGAGCGTGCGGCCCTGGAGCACGGCCCCGGGCGCCGCCTTCACCACGGCGACCGCCGCATCACGAACCTCGAACGGAGAGCCGCGATAGACACATTTGCCCGTGTGGTCGAAAAGCATGCAGTGCGGAATGCCGTCGAAGTCCATGCCCCCGTCCACCGTCGCCTGTTCAACGATCGCAAACGTCGCCCCTCGATCCACGGCCGCCGCGCGGATCTCGTCGGGCGTGCCATCCTGGGCGTGAGCACCGATGACCACGAGCCCCTGCGGCCCCAGGCCACGGTGCAGTTCCTCCAGCATCGGCATGCTCTTAAGACACGGCGGGCAATGGATGCCCCAAAACTCCAGGAGCACTGGCCGATGGGCGAGCGACTCAGCCGTACACGGCAGCCCGGACACCTGGCGGCCGAGCCGCAGCCCGGCAATCGTGAACTCGAGATTCGGCCCGTCGGCTGCCGACGCCTGCCACGCGACCGTGGCTGTCGCGACGACGGCGAAGAACATGCCCCCGACCCGAATCACCAACCGCCGCACGTGCATCTGCATCGCATCCTTTCCTTCGATCATTTCAGCGACTGTTCCTCGGCGCGAGCCAGCCCCAGTTCGGCCAGCAGTTCGTTGGCACGATACACCCGCGCGACCGCCGCACGGATGCCCGCGGCATCCACCGACACGGCGCGGGCCTGCGTGTCGTCATACGCGATGCCGAGCACGAGCGACTGGATGTTGCCGTCGAAGATCACGCCCACGAGCTCACCCGCGCGGTTGACCACCGGGCTGCCTGAATTGCCGCCGATGATGTCGGCGGTCGAGGCGAAGTTGAACGGCGTGGCCATGAAGGCGGCATCCTGCTCGAGCGCCCGTCGCTCGGCCTGCCACCGCGGCGGCAGGTCGAACGGCGGCGTGTCACGCTTCGCGGCCGCACGGGCGAAGAGCCCCGCAAACGTGGTGATCGGCTCGATCGTGCGGTCCGCTTCCTCATACGCCTTGACGGTACCCCACGCCAGCCGGAGCGTGAACGTCGCATCCGGATACATCGCGGCGCCCTCGCGAGCGAAGCGGGCCCGCGTGATCTCCGCATGGGCCTGTCGCTTCACCTCCTGCGCGGCCTCGGCGATCTTTCGCAGCCGCCGCGACTCCTCATCGACGAGCCGAGCCAGCGCGAGCATCGGATCCTGCGACGCGGCGACCGCCGCGTCGCCGCCGGCATACAGCTCCCGCCGGCTGTCGGGTCGCGCAGCCTCGCCGGGCCCGGCCTCACCACGATGGCCGAGCGTCGTGCCGCGAACCAGCTCCGCAGCCCGCTCCCGCGGCGATCGGCCCGCGAGCACCTGCTGCACGAGCGGATCGTCTCCGCCGAGGGCGGCGGCGAGGTGCGTGAGCGAGTCGGCAAGCTTGGCCGTCTCGTAGGTGTCATAGAGTGGTTCGGCGGAGAAGAGTTCCAGCTCGAGCGACTCGCGATTGGAGTCGCGGTATTCCCGCAGCCGTTCGCCGTTGGGACGGGTTCGCTCGGCGGCCGATCGCAGGATGGTGCGGGCATGGGCGAAGAACCGGCTGTTGAATGCCGTCGCCCCTTCGAGCAACCGCAGCCGCCCGGCGATGCTGTCGAGCTCACGCTGCGCCGCGGCGATGCGATCGTACGGCGACTGTTTGCCGGCGAGACCGGCGTCGATGTCGCCCCGAGTCCGCTCTTCGGCCGCCCGCCGCCGGGCGATGACCGCAGGATCGAGCAGGCCCGCCTGCATGCCCAGCCGCGACTTGCGGCCATTCCTCACGCCGAAGAGATCATCCGCCGCCTGCCGCTGTTCCTCCGGTCCCTCGGCGGCATAGGCCGCCAGCAGTGATTCGAGCCGATTGAGCTGCTGAAGGTCGGCCGGGATGCGGACATCCCGCATCGAGACCAGCTCGGCGAGCGTCGCGGCCCGGTCGGTGTGCCCCGGATGGCCCGAGACGAACACGAGGTCACCGGCGGCCACCGGCCGTGGCGCCCACGGGAGATGGTGCGGCACGCGGGCGGGCATGCCGCTCTCGTAGGCGCGGAAAAAACAGACATCGAGGTTGAAGCGGGGAAACTCGAAGTTGTCGGCATCGCCGCCGAAGAAGGCGATCTGCTGCTCCGGCGCGAAGACGAGCCGGACGTCGGTGTATTTCTTCGAGCGGTAGAGATGGTAGGCCCCTCCCTGGTAGAGCGTGACGACATCGCTCCGCAGCCCCGACGCTGCGAGTGACTCCTGCTCGATCGTCGCCATCACGGCACGCCGGGCCGCAAAGGCGTCGGCCGCCGACATGACTGGCGTGACCGCCGCCTCCACACGGGCAGTCACGTCCTCGATCGACATCAGGACGTTGAGTTCGAGGTCGGGGCACTTCAGCTCGTCGGCCCGCGTGGCTGCCGTAAATCCATTGCGGAAATAGTCGTGCGTGGCGTCGCTGAGTTTCTGCAGGCTGTCGGCACCGACGTGATGGTTCGTGAGCACGAGTCCCTCGGCCGAGACAAACGAGCCCGAGCCCCCCGAGTTGAACCGCACCGAGGATTGTTGCAGCCGCTCGAGCCACTCCGGCGTGAGCCGCACGTCATGTTGTTCAGCCAAGGCCTCCGCGGGCAGTCCGTTGAACGGCCACATCCCTTCGTCAGCCGATGCGGGCCAGGCCAGAGCGCAGGCGGCCAGCAGAACGGCGGCGAGGGACGGGGCGAGGCGACGTGGCGGCAGGCGGTGCATGGAGGGCCGGATTTCGAGCAGGGGAACGCGGAGTGCGTGCAGCCTACCCCAGGCGACTGGAACCGCGGAACCTCCCCTCTTGCACAAATACTGAACGTGCGTATACTCTCCGTCGCTGGTGGGCGATTTCCTCCAGCCCGGCCCGGTTCTCGGCCGCCGTCTCCCCCGCAGGACGCTCCCATGCTCGCCCGTCTCCAGACCTTCTCGCTCTTCGGAATTGATGCCGTTCCCGTCGATGTCGAGGTGGATGTGTCGGGCAGCGCCCTGCCCGCCACGGTGCTCGTCGGCCTCCCCGACGCGGCCATTCGCGAGAGCACCCACCGCGTGGCCCGGGCAATGGTGAATTCCGGCTACCGCCGGCCGAACGACCGGATCGTCGTCAACCTCGCCCCGGCCGAGCTGCCGAAGCAGGCCGCGACGTTCGACCTGCCGATCACGCTGGGCATCCTGGCCGGCAGCGGCCAGTTTTCGTCGGAGCGGCTGCGCGACTACGCGGTCGTCGGTGAGCTGTCGCTCGAAGGCACCACGCGGCCGACCCGCGGCGCGCTCTCCATCGCGATGGCGGCCGCACGACAGAAGCGGCGCGGAACGGGCGTGCCGCCGCTCAAGGGTGTCGTCGTGCCGGCAGCGAGCGCGACCGAGGCGGCCGTCGTCGAAGACATCGAAGTGATCCCAGTGGCGTCGCTGACGGAGGCGGTGCAGTTCTTCGCCGGTGACCTCGCCATCCCCCCCGCCCCGCCCCGGGTGACCGAATGGTTCGACCGGTTCGCGACCTACGACATCGACTTCGCCGACGTGAGGGGCCAGGAGGCTGCCAAGCGGGCGCTCTTGGTGGCGGCCGCCGGCGGCCACAACTGCATGATGGTGGGCCCGCCGGGCGGCGGGAAGACCATGCTCGCGAAGCGGGTTGCGACGATCCTGCCCCAGCTCTCGGCCGCCGAATCGATCGAGACGACGCGGATCTACAGCTCCCTCGGGCTCTTGCAGCCGGGGCAGCCGCTCGTCGCCACGCGGCCCTTCCGTGCGCCGCACCACACGATCTCGGAGGCCGGCTTGATTGGCGGCCGCTCGATCCCGATGCCGGGCGAGATCTCGCTTGCTCATAACGGCGTGTTGTTCCTCGATGAACTCCCGGAATTCAACCGCCGGACACTCGAGGTGCTGCGGCAGCCGCTCGAAGATGGGTTCGTCACGATCAGTCGGGCTCGCACGTCCACGAAGTTTCCGGCCGATTTCATGCTCGTGGCCGCGCTCAACCCCTGCCCGTGCGGCTATCGGGGCGATCCGCGGCGGCAGTGCCAGTGCACGGTGCCGCAAGTCGAAAAATACATGGGCAAGATCTCAGGGCCGCTACTCGACCGGATCGACATCCACTTGGAGGTGCCGGCGGTGCCGTTCCGTGAACTGGCCGCCACACGGGCCGGCACGTCGAGCGGCCAGATGCGGGAGGCCGTGCTCGCCGCCAGGCTCAGGCAGGCGCAACGATTCGCGGTGGCGGACGCCACCGGCAGTCCACCGCCCCGCTGTAATGCCCGGATGAACTCGCGGCAGATCAGGGAGCACTGCCGCATGGAGCCGCCGGCTGCGGAACTGCTCCGGGCGGCCGTGGCTGACCTGGGTCTCTCGGCCCGCGCCCACGACAAGGTGCTCCGCGTCGCCCGCACCGTCGCCGACCTCGACGCGACCGACACGATCACGGCGGCCCACGTGAGTGAGGCCGTCAACTACCGGCTGCTCGACCGCGGCCTCTGGACGTAGCCATAAGGAAAGGTCGCGTGACATACTCCAGGCATGACACATTCGAGTGATATTCGGCCTGACTCCGGCAGCCTTCATGCGAGCGACAGCCGCGGCAGCTATCGCCAGCGGCTGTGGGCGATCGCCTTCAGCCTCCTGCTCCTCGGCGGGGTCTGCCTGCCATTCGATCTGCCGGTGGCCGCGTGGATGAAGACCCACGGACTCCCTCGGGAAGTCGATCGGCTTCTCAACTTCACGGAAATCTTTGCCCACGGTACGGGCATCACGTTTCTCTTCGTGGCACTGCTCGGCCTCGACCGTTCGCTGCGCAGCCGCCCCGCATGGCCTCACGTGTTTGCCCGGATGGTGGCGGCCCTGCTCACGACGAGCCTGTGCACCTCGGCACTCAAGTCGCTCGTCGAACGCGTCCGCCCCCGGGCAGCCGACTTGGGCTCGCTGGCGTCCGTCTTCGGCACGTTCGGCACGTCGGCCCTGATCGATGGCCGAAGTGGCTCCGACGTGATGAGCTTTCCATCGGGCCATGCCGCCGCCGCAGCCGCGTTCGCCGCCGCCCTGGCCTGGCGATACCCCCACGCCGCGACGGTATGTGCCGTCGGTGCGGCGTTGGCCGCGTTCCAGCGGGTGAGTTCGTCGGCGCATTACCCGAGCGACATCGCCCTCGGCGCCGCCGTGGGGCTGCTGGCCGCCTCGGTGTGGCTCGGGCCGCCGGCGGTGTGTGCTCGGTCATCGCCCATCGAGCCGACGCCGAAATGAATGGCCACGGCGTTCCGCCCGTGATACCATTTCACTTCGGTGCCGATCCGCATCTTGTGGATCTCACCGGAATTGGATCTCGGCCGCGACGTCCGCGCGGATCCGCCCCGACCATGTGAGGATGCCGATGGCTGCCCAGAAGCGAACGCGAAAAGTGGTCAATGAAACGAGCACGGGCGATGCCGCCCCGGGAACGGCCGTGGCCGAGCGTTCGGCCGGTGCCGCCACCGCTGGCGGCCGGCGGATTCTCCTGGTCGATGACGATCCGGAGATCGTCGAATCGATGCGGACGGTGCTCGAATCCCGCGGCTACTCGATCCTGGTGGCCCGCGACGGCAACCAAGGGCTCGTGATGGCCGAGAAGGAGTCCCCCGATCTCGTCGTGCTCGACATGATGATGCCGAAGCGCAGCGGGTTTCTCGTTCTTGAAAAGCTCCGCCGAACGAGCCCCAACCCCGTGCGGGTGATCATGATCACGGCCAACGAGGGCAGTCGGCACAAAGCCTATGCCGAGATGCTCGGCGTCGACGACTACATCCGCAAGCCGTTCGCCATGGATCGGCTGCTCGCCAGCGTCGATCGTCTGCTTTCCTAGGCTGCCAGTGCACGAGCAGCGAACGCGGCGGCGTCACACTGGGCAGGCTGCGCAGGCCGCAATCGGCGTTGACCAGTTTGCGGGGCGGTCATAGATTTCGGCGGTCACTTCCGTTCGGCCTTCGAAACACCTCGTCGACCCCCTCCCGTGCCCCAACGTCCCACCCCGTCATCGAACCCGTCTTCGGCCGGCGTCGTGTCGCGCGACGACATCCGCCACGATGACTTCAAAGAGCGGGTGCGTGACGCCACCGACATCGTCGACGTGGTGGGCTCATACATCTCGCTCCGCCGTGGTGGCAAGGCCATGGTCGGGTTGTGTCCCTGGCACGACGACTCGCGGCCGAGCATGCAGGTGAATCCGGAGCGGCAGACGTTTCGCTGCTGGGTCTGCGACATCGGTGGCGATGTGTTCAACTTCGTGATGCGGATGGAGAAGGTCGAGTTCCGTGAGGCGCTCGAGCAACTGGCCGACCGGGCCGGCATCCAGATTCCGCGCGGCCGCGGCGGCCTTCCCGCCGACGACAAGGCCGCCCTCCGCAAGGCCTGCGGCTGGGCTGCGGAACGATTTCATGCCTGTCTCACGGGCTCGTCCGAGGCAGCGGCGGCCCGCGACTATCTCGCCGGTCGCGGCCTGTCGGCCGCCACCATCGAGCGATTCCAACTCGGCTTCGCGCCGCCTGCGTGGGATTG
>CAMDDA010000108.1 GCA_945890755.1 Candidatus Kuenenia stuttgartensis | reverse complement strand
GGCAGGCGTTGGCGACGGCCGGTGTGGCGACGGGAGCCATGCTCGGTGCTCCGCTCGCGCGGGCCTTCGAACTCGGCCGGGCCCGCACCGTGTCGATCTTCCATTCCACCGACCTGCACGGTCGGATCCTGCCCACGAGCACCTACGAGGGGCTCGACGACGTGGGGGGCTTCGCCCGCGTGGCCACGTGTCTGCGGCAGTGGCGGCGCGAGTCGCCGCACTCGATCACCGTCGACGCAGGCGACGTCGTGCAGGGCACGGCCGTGAGCCTGCACCGCGGCGGGAATCTCATGCTCGAACTGTTCAATCGACTCGGGTACGACGCCTGGACGCTCGGCAATCACGATTTTGATTGGGGACCGGAGTCGCTCGCAGCCAACCTCGCGGTCTCGCAGGCTCCCGTGCTCACGGCAAACGTCACCCGTGGGGGCAAGACCGCTGGACAATTCGATGGCGATTGGGCGAAGGTGCGGCCGTGGACGATCCGTGAGGCGGGCGGATTCCGGATCGGCCTCGTCGGCCTGATCACGCCCGGCCTCCCCTATTGGCTGCCGGCCGACCTCCTCGGTGGCGTCGAGCCGCTCGATCCGGTCGCGACGCTCAAGCAATCGGTCGCCGAGGTGCGGGCCGAGGGAGTCGATGCGGTCGTGGCGGTGGGCCACATGGGCTGGCGGTTCAACGACGACTACGCCAATCCCGTGCGGTCGCTGCTCCGCGAAGGGGGCGACGTCGACGTCTACCTGGCAGGTCATTCGCATCAGAACCAGCCGTCGTGGATGCTGCACGGCGTGGTCTGCTCGCAGGCGAGCTACCACGGCATCCATTGCGGCCGCGTCGATCTCACGTTCGACGTCGATTCGCGGAAGCTGGTGGACAGGCGGGCATTTTCCCTGCTCATGGACGATCGTTTCGCGTTCGATCCGCTCGTGATGGAACTGGCACGGCCCGATCTCGACGCGGCCGATGCCCAGTTGGCCCGCGAAGTGGCCACGGTCGCAAAACCGATTCCGGGCACGGGCCGGGGCAGTGACCTCGGGCGGCTGCTCTGCGAATGCTTCGGGGATGCGCTCCGGAAGCAGGGGCAGGGCGTCGATGCCGTGTTCCACGGTACGTTCCGCTCCGGCGACGTGCCGGCGGGACCACTCACCGTGGCCGACTGCTGGAAGATCATCCCCTACGAGAACCGGCTCGTGACGGCGGAGGTGACTGCCGCCGGCTTGATGGCGATCCTCGCGGAGGATGCGGGCATCAAGGATTCCGACCGCACGCTCTGGCCGTTGGACGTGGTGCGGGACGACACGGGGCGGCCGCTCCGGCTCCTGCGCGACGGCGTGGAACTGCCGCCCGACCGGCGGCTGACGCTCGGGCTCAATGCCTACGACGCCCAGTCGGGCGGCCGGCGGCTGATGCAGACCCGCGAGATCCTCGCGGCTCCGGCGGCGAAGCTGAGAATGTCTCCGATCGACACCCGTACGGCCCTCATCGACGGCCTCCTCGACCGCGGCACGATCGGGTGAGCCGTCGGCCCGTCACTCCGTGACGGGCTGCCCGTTGCGGAGCAACGGGCCTACAAAAAAGAAAAGGGCCCGTGGTTGGGGAAACCACGGGCCCGGTAGCGGCTCTAGAAGTGTGGGTCTTTGGGGGGGGGGGGAACAGCCGCCGAAAAGGTTCAGGTGTTTTGTTGGGATCGAGGCTCGCTTTCCTCGACACGCGAACTATACACCACGGGCAAGCGCCGTGTCGAATTGTTTTTGCATGAGTTTTCCGTGAATCGCGGTTCTGTCGGTTTTTCCGCCGCTCCGCTACGCTACGACCGCCCGGGCGGCTGAGGCACCGGCCGGGCCGTTTTCCACATCCCCAACCCCCCCCACCACAGCCATGGCAGCCACTCCCGTTGATCCGTTTTCCGCCCGTTCCACGTTTGAAACGGGCTCCGGCCCTGCCGCGCTGTACCGCCTCCGGGCCCTCGATGACGCCGGGGTGACCAACACCTCCCGGCTCCCCTATTCAATCCGGATGGTGCTCGAGGCCCTGCTGCGGACCTGCGACGACTACGAGGTGACCGAGAAGGACATTCGGGCCCTGGCCACCTGGAATGCAGCGCGGCCGGCCGAGGTCGAGATCCCGTTCAAGCCGGCCCGCGTCGTGCTTCAAGACTTCACGGGCGTGCCCTGTGTGGTGGACCTCGCGGCGATGCGGGCGGCGATGAAGCGGCTCGGCGGCGATCCCAACAAGATCAACCCGCTCGTGCCCGTGGATCTCGTGATCGACCACTCGGTGCAGGTGGACTTCTTCGGCGCGGCCGATTCGCTCGAAAAGAATGTCGAGATCGAGTTCGAGCGAAACGCGGAGCGGTATGCCTTCCTGCGCTGGGGCCAGCAGGCCTTCCAGAACTTCCGCGTGGTGCCGCCCGCCATTGGCATCGTACACCAGGTGAACCTCGAATACCTCGCCGGTTGCGTGTTTCTCCGTGATCCCGACCACCGCGAGCCCGGCGGCAAGCGAACGCTCCCGATCGCCGTGCCCGACACGCTGGTGGGCACCGACAGCCACACGACGATGATCAACGGCCTCGGCGTGGTGGGCTGGGGCGTGGGGGGCATCGAGGCCGAGGCGGTGATGCTGGGCCAGGCACTCTCGCTCCTGCTCCCCGAGGTGGTGGGCTTCGAACTCACGGGCCGGCTCCCCGCCGGCGCGACCGCCACCGACCTCGTGCTCACCGTCACCGAGATCCTGCGGAAGGAGGGCGTGGTCGGGAAGTTTGTCGAGTTCTTCGGCCCGGGCCTCTCGGGAATGCCGCTCGCCGATCGGGCCACGATCGCCAACATGGCGCCCGAATACGGCGCGACGATGGGCTTCTTCCCGATCGACGACGAGACGCTCACCTACCTGCGGCTCACCGGCCGTCCGGCCGAGCAGGTGACGCTCGTCGAGCGGTATATGAAGGAGCAGGGAATGTTCCGCACCGATGCGGCGCCGATCCCCGAATTCACGAAGCGGTTGTCGCTCGATCTCTCCACGGTGGTGCCAAGCCTTGCCGGGCCGAAGCGGCCGCAGGATCGCGTGCCGCTGGCGGCGGTGAAGAAGACGTTCGCCGAATCGCTCACGGCTCCGACAGCGAAGCGGGGCTTCGCCCTCGAGGGACCGGCCCTCGCCCGCACCGGCACGATGCAGGATAACGGCCACTCGGCCACGCTGCATCATGGAGCCGTCGTGATCGCCGCGATTACGAGCTGCACCAACACGAGCAACCCCAGCGTGATGGTGGCCGCGGGCCTCGTCGCGCGGAAGGCCGTGCAGAAGGGCCTCACCACGAAGCCATGGGTGAAGACGAGCCTCGCCCCCGGATCCCGGGTGGTCACCGACTATCTCGAGCGGTCGGGGCTCGACAAGGATCTCGACGCCCTCGGGTTCGAGACGGTGGGCTACGGCTGCACCACCTGCATTGGCAACTCGGGCCCGCTGCCCGACGCGGTCGCGAAGGCCGTCACCGACGGCGACCTCGTGGCCGCCGCCGTGCTCTCAGGCAATCGCAACTTCGAGGGCCGCGTGAACCCGCTCGTGAAGGCCAACTGGCTGGCGAGCCCGCCGCTCGTGGTTGCCTACGCATTGGCCGGCACCACCGACATCGATCTGGCCACCGAGCCGCTCGGGACGGCCAGGGACGGCAAGCCCGTGTATCTGAAGGACATCTGGCCGACGGCCGATGAGGTGCGGCAGACGGTGGCGGCGAGTGTGCAGCCGGAGCAGTTTCAGTCGCGGTATGGCAACGTGTGGCAGTCGAATCCGCGGTGGAATGCGGTGCCGACGAGCACGGGCGAGCTTTACGACTGGGATGCGACGAGCACCTACATTCAGGAGCCACCGTTCCTCGCCGATCTCACGCTCGAGCCGAAGCCGCCGCAAAGCGTGCGCGGGGCGCGGGTGCTCCTGGCGCTCGGCGACAGCGTGACGACCGACCACATCTCGCCGGCAGGCAGCATCTCCAAGACGAGCCCGGCCGGCACGTATCTGATCGAGCACGGCGTGCAGCCCGTCGACTTCAACAGCTACGGCGCCCGCCGGGGCAACGACCGCGTGATGACCCGCGGCACGTTCGCCAACATCCGGATCCGCAACCTGCTGGTGCCTGGCACCGAAGGGGGCGTGACGCGGCTGTTGCCGGGCGCCGACGTGATGCCCGTCTACGACGCGGCGATGAGGTATCGCGAGCAGGGCACGCCACTCGTGGTGCTCGCCGGCGCCGAGTACGGCACGGGGAGTTCCCGTGACTGGGCGGCCAAGGGCACGATGCTGCTCGGCGTGCGGGCCGTGCTCGCGGCGAGCTTCGAGCGCATCCATCGCTCCAACCTCGTGGGGATGGGCGTGCTGCCGCTGGTGCTGCCCGAGCCCTGGCAGCAACTCGGCCTCACGGGCGAGGAGACGTTCGACATCCCGTTCGACGGGCTCACACCGCGGGCGACGGTGGTGGTGAAGGCGACGGCGCCGAATGGGAGCGTGAGGGAGATTCCGTGTCTCGTGCGGATCGACACGCCGGTGGAGTTGGATCAATTCCGCTCCGGCGGGATCCTGCCCTTCGTGCTCCGGAAGCTGATGGCGAAGTGACGTTGCCGACGCTTCCGCGTCGGGATCCCCCGGCTCGCGTGGGCTGGATCGTGGCGCTGCGTCTTTGATGGGCTACGGTGCCGATTGGTGGGCGACGCTGCCGACGCTTCCGCGTCGGTATCCCCCGGCTTGCGCCTGGGGGCTTCCATCGCGCGGAGCGGAATAGAAGCCCTGAGCGCGAGCGAGGGGATTGCGCGGCGCGAGCCGCGGACGGGTCGAATCAAATCCCGCGCCGCACCGCTTCTGCGATCGGCGCCACCGCTGCCTGCCGCACGGTTTACGGCTCCGGCACAGTGTGACATCGCGGCGTTTTGGGCATAAAAATGGCCGGTTGCACGCTGTGTGCTGCGATCGCCCGCGGACGCGATCCATTCGGGCCAGTGTCGGGCCCGGAGGACTTGCCGTATAGTGCGGTCCTTGCCGGGCGGACACGGCGACTCTCGAAGGTATTTACATCGTGGTAACGATCGGCATCGGGTTGCACAAAACAGCGGCTGGCGGACACGGGAGCGGAACGAGCGACGTGCGGGACCGATCCGGGGCCCACTCCCGGCTCGCGATCACCAGGCTCGTGCTCGAGGAGTTGGAGCGGGTCGCGCCGCCGGAGGGACGCTCGCGACTCACGCCACGCGGCTCGCTCGCCGACGCCGGCATCGACGAACCGCGATTCCTCGACGCCCTCACGCGGATCGAGGGCCGCTACCAGATGCGGTTTCATGCCGACTGGCTCCGAGACGTGCACTCCTGCGACGACCTCGTGGACTGCATCGCGACCTACATGTTCGACGCGGCCGATCGAGCCGACCCGCCCGCCGCAGTGAGACGGGCGTCGGCTGCGCCGGCGGCTCGGCGGGCCGAAGCCCGCCGTCCGTCGGGTGCGTCAGGGGTGGGCAGTCTGCCCGTGTCGCGGCCGGCCGAGGCCCACGATCCGTTTCCGGAGTGCCGGGCACTCGAGGATCGCCTGGCCGGGCTCTCCGTGGCGGGGCTCGAGAACCCCTTCCTGCTTGCCAACGAGTCGGTACAGGGGCGGGTGGCTCGCATCGCCGGCCGTGAGGTCGTGAGCTACACGAGCTTCGACTATCTCGGCGTGGCCGGCCACCCCGACGTGGCTCGCGCGGCGAAGGACGCGATCGATCGCTTCGGCTGCAGCGCGTCGGCCAGCCGGATGGTGGGGGGCAACAATTCGATCCTGGAGTCTCTCGACCAGGAACTCGCCGCCTTCATCGGCGCCGAGCGGGCCGTGGTGTTTCCGTGCGGCTACGGCACCAATGCCTCGCTCTTCGGTCATCTCTTCAACGCAGAAGACCTGATCCTCTACGACGAACTGGCCCACAACAGCATCACGCAGGGAGCGACGGCGTCGCAGGCGGGCAAGCGGTCGTTTCGCCACAACGATTACCGGCAACTCGACGGCCTGCTCCGCGACCTCCGCGGCCAGTACCGCCGGGTCGTGGTCGCGATCGAGGGCGTCTACAGCATGGATGGCGACTATCCCGACCTGCCGGCCTTCATCGAGGTGAAGAAGCGGCACGACGCGCTGCTCTACGTCGACGAGGCCCACTCGATCGGCACGATGGGCCCGGGCGGCCGCGGCATCTGCGACTATTTCTCGGTCGATCCGGCCGACGGTGATCTCTGGATGGGCACGATCAGCAAGGCGCTCGGCTCCGGCGGCGGCTACCTCGCCGGCTCCGAGCGACTCATTCGCTACCTCGGCTGCACCACGCCGGCCTTCGTATTCTCGACCGCCTGCTCGCCGCCCAATGCCGCCGCCGCGCTCGAAGGACTGCGGGTGATCGCCCGCGAGCCGTGGCGGGTGACCGTGCTCCGCGAGCGATCGGAGTTGTTCTTGAAGCTCTGCGCCGACGCCGGCCTCGACACGGGCACGAGCAGCGACACGCCGGTGATCCCCGTGATCCTTGGCAGCTCGGCCCGGGCGATCCAAGTGTCGCAGTTGCTGCTCGAGCGGGGCATCAATGCCCGCCCGATCCTCTATCCCGCCGTCCGCGAGTCGGCCGCCCGCGTGCGATTCTTCCTCACCTGCGAGCACACCGAAGAGCAGATCGTGCGGACGGTCGAAACGCTCGCCGACGTGGTCGCCGCCACGGCGTGAGCGGGCCGTCATGTGCTTGCGTAGGCCCGTTGCTCCGCAACGGGCACGGCAGGCAGCCCGTCACGGAGTGACGGGCCTACGGGGGGCCAAAGACAGCTCGGCACGGCGTGACGAGCTGTCTTCCACCTGCTGTCCCGCCGGAGAGTCGCCGAAGATGCCGTCGCGAAACAGCGGCCGACGACGGCGGACGATCTCGTCGGTCACCACGAGCAGGGCCGGCAGGAAGACGAGCTCCGCGACCGTGGCGGCCGCCACGGCGGTGCAGGCCAGCACGCCGAACCCGGCCAGCGAGGGCACGCTGCTGGCGATCACACAGGCGAAACCGACCGCGAGCACGAGGCCGCCGATCACGACGGCGTTGCCCGTTTCGGCCACCGCGCGACGGACGGCCGTGGCGATCGAGATGCCTTCGCGGCGGTTGCGGGCGAGCGCCGACAGCACGTGTACGGTGTCGTCGACGGCCAGTCCCAGGCAGACGTTGAACACGATCACCGTGGCCGGATCGAGGGCCCGCCCGGTGGCCACGATCAGTCCGCCGATCACGGTGAGCGGAAAGATATTCGGGATCAGGCTCACGATCCCTGCCAAGGGCGACCGGAAGGCCAGGGCCAGAATCCCGCCGATGACGACCACTTCGAGGAGCATGCTCGAGCCGAGATCACGGACGAGCTGGCGAATGTTGCGGGCCGACACCACCGACATCCCGGCCAGTTCGAACCGCCAGCCCGGATGCGACCGCTGGAGGGCCGCGAGCCCGGCATCGACTCGCCCGTAGACCGCATCGAGCTGCCGTGATCCCACATCGGCCACGCGGGCGCGTACGACTGCCAGCCGTTCGTCGGGGGCCACGAGTTCACGAAAGTTCCCGGCGTCGATTCGCCGCCGCGCCCGCTCGGGCATCGATGCCGTGACACTGGAGAGCGAGATCGCCCGCGAGATGCCCCCCGCCTCGGCGAGAACGTCGTGCACGCCCTCGAGCGCCGAGAGCACCCCGTCGTCGCGCCAGTCGACGCCCTCCGGCCAGCCCACCACCACGTCCACGCCCATCGCACCGCCGAAGTCACGGTCCACCGCTGCGAGGGCTGCGGCGGCCGGTGCGCCGCGGGGCAGGGCATCGGCCACGCGGTTGTCGGCGTCGAGCCCGGATCCGACGAAAGCGAGCAGGAGCGTGGCCAGGCAGGCCACCGCCACGAGCGGCCGGGCATGCCGGACGGACCATGCCGCGAGGGTGCCGGCGATCCGGCCGGCCAGCCGTGAGGAGCGGCCCAGCCGCAGGCCGCTGCAAAACCCGGTCGAGGCGAGGAGTGGCGTGAGCAGCGTGACGGCGAGAAAGCTGGCGAGCGCCCCGACGGCCGCGGTCGCGCCGAAGATCCGCACCGCATCGATCCTGGCTGCTGCGAGCGACGCGAAGCCGATCGCCGTGACCAGGCTCGTCAGGCCACATGCCCGGCCCACCCGGGCGACGGCTCCGGTCGAAGCAGCCAGCGGGTCGAGGCCGCGGCGGGCGCTGCGTCGCATGTCTTCGATGAAGTGGATCGAATCGCACGTGCCGACGACGAGAGCCAGCGAGGGGACCACGCTCGTGAGGATGTTCACCGGGGCATCCACGAGCCCGAGGAACCCCAGCGCCCAGAGGGCGCCCATGGCGGGAGGCACACACGCCACCACCGTCGAACGCAGGCTGCGGGCCACTGTGGCCGAGAGCACGATGGCGAGTATCAAGCCGAGAGAGTTGAAGATCAGCATGTCGCGGCGGAGCGCCTCCGCGGCCTGCTGCCGCAGGGCCGGCAGTCCCGTAAGTTCGAGTCGCAGTCGCCGGGAGTCCTGTCTCGCGGCGGCGAGCGTGGTGTCGAGCCGGGCGACTACCTCGGGCAAGAGCGGCGGTCGATCGGCTTCCGGAACGAGCCGCACGAGCACGAGCGACGAGGTGGCGTCGGCTGAGAGCAGATGTCCGGCCACGAGTGGATGGTCCGTGGCCCGCTCGCGAGCCGCCTCCCGCGCCGCCGTATCGAGGCCGCCCGCCGTGCGCGGGATGACCGGCAGCACGGCACCGACCGCCCCCTGTCGCCGCACGTCGAAGATCGACCGCACCTCATCGACGCCCGGTACCCGCCGGAGCCGCTCGACGACGGCCTGTAGTTCGGCGAGCGGCTCGGCGTCGAAGAGATCACCGGCGGTGGCCGTGGCCCGCACGATGCAGTCGCGGTCGGGCGCGCCGAAGAGACCGGCCACTTCGTCGAGGAGTTGGAAGTCCACGCCGGCCCCCCGGACGAGCCCGCGGAGATCGTCGTCGATCCGCAGCCGAGTGATGCCGACGAGGGCGAGCACCGTGAGCACGGCTGCCGTCAGCCAGCCGACGGCTCGGCCCGTGGTCGGCGTCACGGCGTTGCCCCGGTGTCCGGGGCGGTGCCCGCGGTCGGGATGACCGGGGCCGCAGCCACCGGATCTGCCAGCAGGTGCCTCTCCGCCGGATCGACGATCCAGCCCCGGCAGTTCTCCGTGCCGCAGCGGCACGGAATCGCCGCGTCGGCGGGCCAGCAGTAGTCGATCGAAAGCTCCTCGCCCGGCTTGATCGGACGGATCGTTTGCACCCACAAGCGGTCTTCCTGCGCCTCGCTCTCCTCGTCATACCAGTAGAAAAGCTCGCAGTTCGGGTCGCAACTGTGGTTCACGAATCGAAACGGCGGGGCGGGCTCGAGCAGCTTGCTGCTCGGCAATTCCATGACGTAGCTGGAATCCTCGGGGTGGTCCTCGAGGATCTCGCCGTGGATTTCGCCGAGCACCAGGCCCGGGGCGAGCGTACGCTTGGCGAAGATGCCGCGGCCGACCGGGGTCGAGCCGATGAGGATCAGGTCTGCGAGTTCATGCCGGGCGGGATCGCGTTGGCGGGTAGGCTGGAGACTGGTCGTCGCGTCGTGGGACATACACTCCTGCGGAGTCGGGTGCGGCCGGGCATCGGGCAGTCGGTCGGGCGGTCGGTCAGCAACTCGGAGAATCTACAGAGCATGGGCGAAGCCGGTCAACGGATGGGCCTGTGGGTCGCGCGACTCGTCGGTTGCGGCTTGGCGGTGGTCGCGGTCTGTGCCGCGGTGGCGGTGGCCGACACTCCGTCGAAAGCGGCTGCCGAGTGTCGGCTCAGGATCGCGTGTTTCAACGCTGAGAACCTCGCCGCGCCCGGCGAGCGGACGCGGATGACGCGGTTCCGATTCGAACCGGCGCGCCGGCGTCATCTCGATCGGGTGGCCGCCGTGCTCGAGGCACTCGCCCCCGACATCGTCGTCTTGTCGGAGGTCGTGTCGCGTGAGTCGGTGGACGCCCTCGCGGAACTCCTCCGCGACAAGGGGCTCGGTGGCTATCGCGGCTGGCATGTGGAGGGAAGCGATGCGTTCACGGGCTTCGATGTCGCCCTGCTCGCGCGGATCGATCCCGACGAGATCGACGGCCGGCAGATTCGGATCCTCGTGCCTGAGAAGCGGAAGAAGGGGGCGGCTCCTGCCGTGGCAGCCGCCGACGACTGGCTGCGGGAGCGGTACATGGTGCGGGATGCGTCCGGGGCCGAGGAGCACGACGAGGCCGTGCTCCAGCGGCATGCCCTCGCGTTCTTCACCGTCTGCGGCCGGAAGCTGGCCCTGCTCGGCCTGCACCTGAAGAGCAATCCGTCCGACCCCGCCGCCAACGCCCAGCGGACGGCCGAGACACGGATCGCCC
>CAMDDA010000107.1 GCA_945890755.1 Candidatus Kuenenia stuttgartensis | reverse complement strand
GCGTCGGAGTACGGCAGTGACATCACGAACAGGGCGACCTGCTGCCGCTCACCGGCAACATCGACGTAGGCGAACCCAAAGTCCACCTGTGCCTCGCCCGGCGGATGGGAGAGCGGGACGAACACCTCCTTCGTGGCGTCCTTCCACGTCCGGACTGCTTCCTTCACCATCGTGTAGCCGCCGCTGTAGCCGCGCTCGACCTTCAGACGGTCGAAGATCCGCTTCGCGGTATGCCGCTGCTTCACCGGCTCCTGCTTGTCGTGCTCCAGCACCTCGTGAATCCAAGCGAGGTGCGGGCCGACGACCGGCTGCTCACGCTTCGCCTTTCGGCGATACCCAGGCGGTTCGGCGTGCGCGAGCATCTTCACCAGCGTTCGCTATTTTGTCCGTACTCCTGGCACGCGGCGTGCTTCGACAACTCGCCGGTCAAAACCCGGCGCCGAACCTCGGTCCACTTCTCCATGTCTGCATACACTCCTCATGCCTCGCTCTCGGTAGGGGGAAATCGCGGCTTCGCCGCGATTCTCCTGACCGACACCGCTGCACAGTTGTGCGCTGCATTTTTCGACCGGCCGGGCTACCCCGCCCCGCGCTGCACTTTTCGACCGGCGTTCACAGAATCGGCTCCCCGAGGGCCTTGCAAGGGCTCCGCGCGCTTCTGCAACTTGCCTGGACTCACTTTGGTCGGCTCATATCGGCACTCGAAAACGTACTGGACCGTTCTGTCGCATATGGCGCCGCAACCGTTCGACCGACCTCGGCGGCTTGAGTGGTCCTGCAGCATCACTGAAAACCAACGTTGTCCACGGCCTGCCAGACGACGCCTACATGCGCCGCTGGGCCGGGCCCTTGGGCGTCGCCCATCAGCTCGAACGAATGCTCGCCGCACGATAGCCCGCTCAATGGCCCACCCTCGACGCCGAGCCCGCGTGACGAGTCCGGGGACGCCTGTCGAATCAGCCAGTGGTACGAATTCGGGATTCGAGTGACAATAGATCGCAGAAGTAGCGCGAGGCTCTCATGGTGAAAGCAGCGAAGATCCGCCTGATGCTCGTCGATGACCACGCCATCATGCGCATTGGGCTGGCGAACCTGCTCTCGCTCGATCCCGATCTGGAGGTGGTCGCCCAGGCCGACGACGGTGCTGCGGCTCTGGAAATGTGGAAGCTGCATCGCCCCGACATCTGCCTCATGGACATCATGATGGACGGCATGGACGGGCTGGATTCACTGCGCCAGCTGCGGCGAGACTGCCCCGAGGCCCGCGTCATCATGCTTACCTGTTCGCGTGCACCCGAAGACGTTGCCCATGCCCTGGAGGCGGGCGCCTGCGGCTATGTGCGGAAGAACGCCCAGCGCGGCGACCTCACCCGGGCCATCAGGGCCGTCTTTCACGGCGAGCAGGTCGTTCCCACGGTGGCGAAGGCCAAGGCGACGGGTGATGGTCCCGTTCACGAGTCGGGCCTTTCCGCGCGTGAGCTCGAGGTGCTCGAGCTTCATCCGGCAGGGATTCACGGCCAAAGAGATCGGCCGACTGGCCGGCATCTCCGAGCGAACGGTCCGCTGGCACGTGTCGAGCCTGATGGACAAGCTGAAGGCAGCGGACCGCGCGCAGGCCGTCGCCCGCGGCTTCGAGCTCGGGCTGCTGGGCGTATCGACGCCACCGCGCAGATGACACCTCACGTTCTCGACTGCCCATCGGATCAGGCCGATGCAGCCAGCCCTTTCCATCGTCCAGAGCCGCCAGGAGACCTTCGACGAGCATGTCGCCCCAGCAACGCCTTGCATCCCTCGACCTCACGCTCCCCCCGGCCCCCAAGCCCGTGGGCGTCTACAAGCCGGCCCTGATCGTCGGGCAGCACCTGTATGTGTCGGGCCACGGCCCGCTCCTGCCCGACGGCACGCTCATGCGGGGCCGCGTGGGCCGCGACATGGATGCCGACGGCGGCAAACAGGCGGCCCGGCAGGTGGGCCTCACGATGCTCGCCACGCTCCTGGCCACGCTCGGCAGCCTCGACAAGGTGAAGCGGGTGATCAAGGTGCTCGGCATGGTCAACTGCACGGGCGACTTCGAGAGGCATCCCTACGTGATCAACGGGGCGAGCGAACTTTTCGCCGAGATCTGGGGGACGGAGCACGGTATCGGCGTGCGGAGCGCCGTCGGGATGGGATCGCTGCCCGACGATATTCCGGTCGAGGTCGAAGCCCTCTTCGAACTCGCATAGGAAGCCCACCATGCCGCACGACGCGCCGCTCATCGATCTGCTCGCCACACAAAAAGCCCTGCCGCTCTTCAACTGCGGCGATGCTGCGACCGGCATGATGGTGCTCGATGCCCTGCATGCCGGTGGGATGCGGGTGGTCGAGTTCACGAACCGCTCGGCCGGTGCCCTCGACGTGTTTCGTACGCTCGTTGCGGAAGCCGCAGTGCGGCTCCCCGAGATGGTGCTTGGCGCGGGCACGATCATCGAGCGATCGCAGGCCGAGGCCTTCCATGCGGCAGGGGCACGGTTCATCGTGGCCCCGAATCTCGACGACGACGTGGGCCGCTACTGCGCTGAGCACGGACTGCCCTGGTGCCCCGGCACGGGCACCGTCACGGAGATGATCCGGGCCCACCGGCTCGGCGCTGCCGTGATCAAGGTATTTCCCGCCGATGCCCTCGGCGGGCCGGCGTTTATCAAGGGCGTGCGGGGGCCGTGCGGATGGCTCAAGCTCATGCCGTCCGGCGGTGTGACGCTCGATGAGGCCAACCTCAAGGCCTGGTTTGCGGCAGGCGTGTTTTGCGTGGGCATGGGCTCGCACCTCGTGGATGCCCAGACGCTCAAGGCAGGCCGGTTCGACGAACTGGCCGACCGCACCCGGCGGCTCGTGGCGATGCTCGTCGGGGTCTGACGCATGCTGCCACTCATCGTCATCGCCGTCGCGATCACCGCCCTCGTGGTGCTCGTCGCCTGGGCGAAGATGCATCCGTTTCTGGCATTCATCCTCGTTTCAGCCGGAGCCGCGGTGGCCCTCGGCATGCCGCTCGAGAAAGTGCCCGGGGCGATCCGCAAGGGGATGGGCGACATCCTTGGTTCGCTTCTGATCGTGATCGTGACCGGAGCGATGCTCGGCAAACTCGTCGTGGAGAGCGGCGCCGCCCAGCGGATCGCCGATTCGCTCGTGGCCGCGTTCGGCGAGAGGCGAATGGGCTGGGCGATGGCGCTCACCGGGTTCATCGTCGGGATTCCCCTCTTCTATGGCGTGGGATTCGTGCTCCTCGTGCCGATCATCTTCGCCGTGGTGGACCGCTACCGGCTGCCGCCACTCGTGGTTGCGTTGCCCGCGCTTGCGGCCTTGAGCGTGGCACATGGGCTCCTGCCCCCCCACCCGGCACCGACGGCGCTCGTGGCGACGTTTGGGGCGAATGTGGGCTGGACCTTGCTCTACGGCCTCGTAATCGCGGTGCCGGCGCTCGTACTCGCCGGGCCGGTGTTTGCCCGGGCGGTGGCGTCGATCCCAGCGCGACCGCTGGCTGGCCTCACGACGGCGGCCCGAGCGGAGTCGGAATTGCCCGGGGCCGCCGTGAGCATCGTCACGGCGCTCCTGCCCGCCGTGCTTTTGCTCGCTACGGCCGTCGGCGGGAGCCTCGTGACACCCGGCTCCGCGGCAGCCAGGGGGATGGCGTTCATGGCAGAGCCCGACGTCGTCATGCTCGCGGCGCTGCTCTTTGCCACCTGCACGCTCGGCCTGGCCCGCGGTCGGTCGTTTGCAGCAGTGATGCACACGTTTGCGGCCGCCATCGGTGACGTGGCCTCCATCCTGCTCGTGATCGGCGGCTCGGGCGCCTTTAAGGAAGTGCTCGTGCAGAGCGGCGTGAACACTCAGATCGGCGAGCTCCTGCAGGCCCTGCCGCTCGATCCGCTGGCCACGGCCTGGATCGTCACGGCGGCGATCCGGGCCTGCGTGGGCTCGGCCACGGTCGCCGGCCTCACGGCCGCCGGGCTCGTCGCCCCGCTCGTGGCCGATGGGGCGGTCGATCCCAACCTCATGGTGCTGGCGATCGGAGCGGGCAGTCTCGCCCTCTCCCACGTCAACGACGCGGGCTTCTGGCTATTCAAGGAGTATTTCAACGTCAGCCTGGCCGACACGTTCAAGAGCTGGACCGTGATGGAGACGATCGTGTCGGTCGTCGGCCTCGCGGGCGTGCTTGCGCTCGCCCGGATCATCTGAGAGGAGAGTGACCATGTTTACGATCGACGCCCACCTCGACCTCTCGATGAACGCGATGGAGTGGAACCGCGACCTGCGGCTCACGGCAGCCGAGCTCAACGCCCGCGAGCGGGCCCGCGGCCTCACCGACAAGCCCGACCGGGGCAATGCGGTGGTGTCGTTTCCGGATCTGAGGCGGGGGCAGATCGGCCTCGTCGTGGCCACGCAGATCGCCCGCTACGTCGCCCCCGACAACCCGCTCCCGGGCTGGGCCTCACCCGAGCAGGCCTGGTCGCAGACGCAGGCCCAGCTCCAGTGGTATCGCACGATGGAGGAGGCGGGGGAGATCGTGCAGGTCGTCGACCGGCCAGGGCTCGACGCCCACGTGGCCATCTGGCAGGAGGCGATCGCCGCCGGCCGCAACACGTCACGGCTCCCCATCGGCTACATCCTCTCGCTCGAAGGGGCCGATTCGCTCATCACGACGCGGCACCTCGAACGGGCCTACGACTACGGCCTTCGCGCCCTCGGCCCGGCCCACTACGGCCCCGGCCGCTACGCCCACGGCACCGACGCCTCGGCCTCGCTGAATGCAGCCGGCCGCGAGCTCTTGGGTGAGATGAACCGGCTCGGCCTGATCCTCGACGCCACACACCTCTGCGACGCCGCCTTCTGGGAGGCGCTCGAGATCTTCGAGGGGCCTGTCTGGGCGAGCCACAATAATTGTCGGGCCCTCGTGGACCACAACCGGCAGTTTTCCGACGAGATGATCAAGGCGCTCGTGGACCGCGGGGCAGTGATCGGCGGGGCGCTCGACGCCTGGATGATGGTTCCGGGCTGGGTACGCGGAAAGTCGACGCCGCAGGCGCTGAACTGCGATCTCGAGGTGATGCTCGACCACCTCGACCACATCTGCCAAATCGCGGGCAACGCCGACCACATCGGCATCGGCTCTGACCTCGACGGCGCCTTCGGCCGCGAGCAGGCGCCGCACGATCTCGAAACGATCGCCGACATCGCCCGTGTGCCGAGCCTGCTCGCGAAACGAGGCTATTCAGCCGCCGACATCGAGAGGGTGATGCACGGCAACTGGCTACGGTTCCTGCGCACCGCCTGGGCCTGACGTCTGCTCGCTGCTGACTTTTTCGAGCCTGCGAGCAAGTTCCTTGTGATCCCACGCAGGAAGAATCCTGTCTCGCTCCGCCGTGTAGTCGAGTCGACTCGCCTCGTATTGCTGCACGAATCGAACGGCATTCACCCAGCCGAGCGCATCGACGAGGGCATCAAAGCCACGATGTCTCAGTTCCGCTGGATCCAAAAGCGTGTGCGTCATGACAAGACCTCCGCAGCCAGTTCCACAACTCCCAGTATTCGCACGCTGATCAGGGGGCCAGCCCTCCGAGCAGCTGCAATCAAGCGGTCATCACAGGTGGCCAACGCATTCGCCCCAACCGCCTCGGCGCTGGCCACATGAAGCGCATCGAAGCTCTTCAATCCCAGCTTGATCATATCGCTCGCGCGAGACACAACAGCCGTTGCCTCAGGAATCGGCTGTGGAGTCCCGAGCCATCGCCTTACCCTGGCAGCCCGCGTCGGCAGAGGATTCTGCTCGTTCTCCAGCCAGAGCGCCGCGGACCGCACGAACCGCAGCGAGTCTGACTCTGCGGCCAGCAGTCCCAAGACCGCCTCAGACTCGAGGCGAATTCTGGGATGTGACTGGTCGTCGAACGGCTGTTTGATGCAGCACATGTCGAGATAGAGAAGCATGCACTCGAGTATACCGTTCGAGCGATTGACGACCCCAGCGATGTGGCACGTTTACGACAGCCGGCCCCGGGCGTCTACGGTGAGCGGGCGGAGGCGGCCGTCGGGCTCCCGCCACCAGACGGCATCCTGCAGGTTGATGCAGGGGCAGATGTGGTTCGGGATCACCGTCACCCGCTCGCCAACCTGCGGCCGCCGCTCACACCGCGATACGTCCACCTGCCCATGTTCTTCAGTGAGTTTCGTGATCACAGCGTCGGGATACTCCACAATAAAACCGTGGCCGCTGTCGGGGGCGGGGCCGCAGCGGTCGCTCGTGAATGTCTTCGTGCCACCGTCGAGCACGACTTGGCCGGTCACGGCGTCACTCACGACGGTGCACACGATCCGGGCCGCACAGTCGGCCAGCGTGCAGAAGTCGCCGTGGACGGTGTTCATGTCGTTGAACACGTAGGTGCCAGGCCGGATCTCGGTGACCTGTGGCACGAGGTGCGACTGGAGCGCGGTGGGTGTGGAGCCGCCAGAGACGATCTCACGGCAGAGGCCATCGCGGTCAAAGAGGTCGATCGCTTCCTGGAGTTTCGCGGCCACGGCTGCCAGCGGCGATGCCTGCTCGGCAGGCCTCGCCCAGATGTGGCCGGGATAGCAGAAGATGCCGTCGAGCCGCAGGCCGGGCGCTGCAGCCACGGCCTGGGCGAGGGTGACGAGGGCATCGGCCTTCGGCACGCCGGTGCGGCCCATGCCGACGTCGAGATCAACGAGCACCCCGACCGTCGTACCCGCTGATCGTGCCGCGGCCGACACGGACTCGATCGCGGCTGGCGTGTCGAGGGCCACCCGCACCGTGGCGGTGCGGGCGAGCCCAGCGAGGCGCTCCGTGCGGGCGGCATCGACGGTGGGGTACGCCACCAGCACGTCGGCTGCCTCGTTGCGACACGACTGCAGCAGAGCCTCCGCCTCGCCAACTTTCGCCACCGTCAGCCCCCTGGCTCCTGAAGCCAACTGCATACCGGCGATCCCGGAGCTCTTGTGGGTCTTCGCGTGCGGCCGCACCCCGAGGCCGTGGCCGGCCGCATACCCCGCCAGTCGCTCGATGTTCCGCCGCACGATCGTGGCATCGAGGACGAGTGCCGGCGTAGGGACTGTTTCGCTTCGGTAGCCAACCCATCGCTCCACGATCCGCTCTCCCTTGGTCTGCGTGGGCACGCCCATCGCTACTGCCGACGCCCATTGTGCCACGCCGGATGAAACCGGGTAATCACGTTTGCCCGCACGGCTGGCTGATCCGCGCTTCCGAGTCAATAATGACGCCGACCCGGATCTGCCTTGCTCCCGCCGCCATGGAGGCCTCTCATGCCCGCGATTCGCTCGACTCTCCGTTCGGCACTCTGGGCGGCTGCGGCCTGCACACTGGGCGGCTCGGCTGAGGCGGAAAACTGGCCGCAGTGGCGGGGCCCGCGAAGCGACCGCATCTCGGTCGAGCAGGGTCTGCCGGCGACCTGGTCGAAGACGACAAACGTCGCCTGGCGGACTCCGCTCCCAGGCCGGGCAGGCGCGACTCCGTGCGTCTGGAGCGGCCGTATCTATCTCACGAGCAACGAGGGGGACGACCTCGTGCTCCTCTGCGTCGAGGCCGCCGACGGCACGATCCGCTGGAAGAAGCGGGTCACCGGCGGCAATACCGACGCCCGCTCGGGTGAAGGCAACTCGGCCTCGCCGTCCCCCTCCACCGACGGAAAACATGTGTGGGTGTTCTTCGGCACCGGCGTGCTCGCCTGCTACACGGTGGATGGGGAGGAAGTCTGGGCGTGCGACGTCAACGACCGGTTTGGTCGCATCGACATCCAGTTCGGCATGACCTCCACGCCCGTGCTGGATGGCGACGCCCTCTACCTGCAACTCATCCACGGGGCCATGAAGCTCGGAGACCAGACCCGCACGGGGAAGGTCGTCAGGCTCGAGGCGTTGACGGGCCGAACGGTGTGGGAAGTCGATCGTGTGACCGACGCCCAGTTCGAGTGCAAGCATTCCTATGCGTCGCCCGTGCTCTACCGGCACGACGGGCGGGAGTTTCTCATCGTGCACGGGGCCGACTGCACGACGGGCCACGCCCTGGCCGACGGCCGCGAACTCTGGAGGTTCGGCGGACTCAACGGTCCCACGGCCACCAATCCCAAGCCGTTCGACAACACGTTTCGGTTCGTGGCCTCTCCGGGCGTGGCGGCCGGCACGATCGTGATCCCGACGGCGAAAGGGGGGCCGACCGTGGCCCTGCGGGTGAGCGATGAACTCACGGGCGACTGCACGGCGAAGGCCGGCGTCGTCCGCTGGGTGAACCCGCTCACGCCCGACGTGAGCATTCCGGTGATCGCCGACGGGCTGGTGTATCTGCTGCACAAGGACGGGAAACTGCAGTGTGTGGATCTCGAGACCGGCACGGACGTCTATCTGCACCGCACCCATACCGGCCAGCACCGCACCAGCCCGCTGCTGCTCGAGGGCCGGCTCTGGTTCGGCTCGAACGACGGCTGGGTGACGATCGTGAAGGCCGGCCGGGAGTTCGCACTACTCGATTCGATCGACCTCGGCGGCGAGGCGGTGACGGCGTCGCCGATCGTGGCGGACGGGACGCTCTACGTGCGGTCGTACGAGGCGCTGTACGCGGTGAAAAAACCGTAGGCCTGTTGCTCCTCAACGGGCTGCCCGTCACGGAGTGACGGGCCTACGGGGGAGCAACGGGCTGCCCGTCACGGAGTGACGGGCCTACGGGGAAACGCGTCAGCTTTTCTTCCGCTCCCAGGTCTTGCCCTGCTTGTAGCGCTCCGCCCGCTCGATCAGTTCGGGGGTCTTCGTCGTCGCGATCACCTTGTCGAGGGCCTTCATGAACTCGTCCTTGTGGGCGTCGCGAAGCTTCTGGTGATGGGCCAGTTCCACGACGCTCTTGCACGCCGGCTCGGCGAACTTCGGATCGTCGACATATGGGAGCACGAATCGAAACGCCTCGACCGTGCGGATCGCATTCGCCCGCTCGATGAGCCGCCCGCGCTGTTCGTCGGCATCGCAGACAGCCAGCGTCTTCTGGACCATCTCGAGCCGCTGCTTGTCGTCGAGCTTGTTGTCCGGCAGGGGGGCGATCCGGATCAGGGCGTCCACGAGCATCGTCCGCTCGTCCTGGCTTTCAGCCTTGCCCACGAACTCGATGAGCCGTTGGCACACCGTGCCATCGGGCCAGCGGGTGATCGCCTTGAGCCCCAACGGACGTTTCGCCGGGTCGGCGAGGAGGCCGTCGACCACTGCCAAGGCCTCCGGACCGCCGATCCTGCCGAGCGTGGGCAGGAGGGCCTCCTGGTCGGCCTCACCGGCGGCCTTGAAGCGGGCGAGAAAGGAATCGCGTGCCTGGTTTCGGTCGCGGCTCTCCGTGCAGAGGGCGACGGCCGTCCGCTCGGCCTCGTCCCGCTCGCCACCGGCGGGGGCTTTGAGCAGCACATCCACGACACCACCAACCTGGTCGGCACCGCCCAGCTTCGCAACCGCCTTCAACGCCGCGGTTCGCACCGCGGCATCGGAGTCGGATGCGAGGCCGAGCAGATCGGCCACCGCTCCCCGCTCGCGGCGAACCGTCAGGATTTCGATGACCGTTGGCCTCAAAGCCGGCTCACCGAAACGGGCCGCCTCCACGAGTTGTTTGCCGACGTCGGCTCCGCGCAGCTGCTCCAGTGCCTGTCGAGCCGCCGTCCGCTCCGGATCCTGGCTCGCGAGCGACGTGCGGAGGACGGCCAATTCGGAAGGGCCACCGAGGTGACCGAGCGCGAGAACCGCCGCCGCACGCACGTCGGGCTCTTGCGACGCGAGCAACAGGGCCAGCACGGCCGGCACAGCAGCCTGATCGCCGCGGTCGGCGAGCGCCCGCACCAATTCGATCTGCCGCGGGGCGGCCGACTTCGCCACCAGTTCCGCGATGGCCTTCGTGGCCTGCTGCCCGCGGAGGGCGTTCCGCACGCGATCGAGACCGATGGACCGCAGCTCCGCGTCGTCGCTGCCCAGGAGCGAGACGACCGTCGCCACCGGATCGGCAGCGGGGTCGATCGCGGCACACGTCGTGGCGAACGAGCTGAACACCATGACCGTGAGACAGGCCGCAACGCGGGGCCGGGCCTGGAAGGGGGCGCGGCGACGGCGAAAAACGGAGGGCGCGAACGGGTGGATCATGGCGAGGCTCCAGAAGCTCCAGACAAGAGTGACGTGAACTGGTTTGGGTGGGATGAATCGGACCACGCGACCGGGCCGCACGCGCGGCGGCGTCAGGTTGCCGCAAGCGCGTCGGCACAGGCGACGAGGCCGCGGATGGCGGCCAGCTCGACGAGCCGGCTCTCCGGTTTGCCGGCCGCGGCTGCGGCGATGGCGGAGTAGATCGCCGCCGCCTCCGCCCGCTTGTCCTGCCGGAGCAGCAGCTCGGCGCACTCGAGCCGCGCGTCGGCGATGGCGGTGGCAACCGAGCC
>CAMDDA010000106.1 GCA_945890755.1 Candidatus Kuenenia stuttgartensis | reverse complement strand
TGCGCGTTGACGATGCCGCGCTTACTGGCCAGCAGCGACTCCGAGAACTGGTTGGCGTCGAGGCCGATTGCGATGAATCGGTCGGCGTTGCGGCGGAACGTGCGTGAGTAGGTGAAGCCACCGGCCGGTGCCGTGACGGTGATCGTGAGGGAGAGGGCTGTTGTGGCCGGGACGGCAGTAGATGCGGCGGTGACCTCGACCCCATCTTGGCGGAGGACCGGCCGGGCCGTTTGACTGGTTTCCGACCAGTCAGGGCCGGGGTCGATCGTGAGGCGGCTCAGTGCGACATCGGCCAGCGTGAGCGTCTTGCCATCCGCCCCGAACAACTGCGAGCCGCCATTAGCCAGCTTGATGGTAACGGTGTACTTGGCGGCATCCGGGATCGCGGTCGGCCGAGCCGTCTCGGTGGCGGGCGGCTGGCCGACCACGGCATACGGGAGACTTGTCGGTAGCACTGGGAACGACTGCTGGCGGATCGGGCCGTCGTAGCCGACGTCGGCGATCGTGAGGTCGGGCCGATTCTGGGGCTGGGCCAGCCAGGCCGCGACCTTGGCCTCGTAGTAGTCGGCGGTGGACTTCTTTTGCCACTCGGGATTCGTGAGATAGTCGAGTTCGAGTGGATTGAACGGCACGCTCGTGAGGACCCCCGGCAGCCCCGGCCGGTAATCCCGCATCTTCCAGGAGGCGTCGATCGCTACCCAGGTCTGCAAGCCCGTTGCAGGGACCGACACAAAGACCTCAAGCCAGGTGTGTGCGAACCAGGTCTCCGGTGGATCGTTGCCGAGGCCGAGACCCGCCGCGGCGAGAATGTTTGCGGCTGCGGACGTGTCGCGAGTGCCCACGTAGTCGCGAAGCTGCGATTCCGTAACCTCGATCACCCCTGCCACGTACCGCGACGCAATACCCGCCTCTGCATACAGTGCCGCCAAGAGCGAGTTCGTGTCCCAGTCGTTGCCCGCCTTCGTTTGCAGTGTCGCCAGCGGGCCCTTCATGGCGCCGGTGTACGGCTGGAAGGCGATCGTGTTGGTCACGTACTCCAGCATCTTCAGCGGCAGGAGATAGAGGCGTTCTGCGAGGTCCTTGATAGTCGTGGCCAGCTCCGGGCGGTTGGGGGCGACATCGACGTCGAGCGCCTTGCCCTTGAGTGCAGCCAGGCCCGTGAGCGGGCTCTCGGTGATCAATGGATTGCCGTGGACGAAGAGCGTTCCCAGTCGTGGCAGACTCGCCACGGCCGCAGGCACGGCCGAGAGGGCGTTGTATCGGACGTCGAGCCGGGTCAGCCCGGGGAGCGCCGGGAGCGTGGCAAGGGCGGCGTCGGTGAGGCCGACGTCGTGGAGCGACAAGGAAGTGAGGCTCGTGAGCCCCGCGAGCGGCGCGAGCGAGGAGAGGCCCTGTGGAGTGGCGGCGTAATCGCCCGGAATCAATTCGAGCGATGTCAGCGCCGTCAAATTGGCGACGCCGGTGAGGTCACCTACGCCAATGCCGTTTACCGTGAGCGACGTGATCGGTGGCGACTGGCCCAGTAGTGTGGGCGTCAGCCAGGCATCCGGATCCACGCCCAAGGCCTCGCGGACCGCCACGGCCAGATCAGGGTCGTAGAACATCACCCCCTGAACGCTGCCGCCTGCCAGGCTGACATGGCTTTGGATCGTGCCGCGCACGTCGAGCAGCCCGGCCGACACGAGGGTGGAGCCCGTGTAGGTGCTGACGGCCGCCCCCAGCGTGAGCGCCGCGGCCCCCGTCTTCGTGAGACCACCGGTTCCGGCGATCGGGCTGTCAAAGCGACCGGCCGCGGTTGCGGTGAACGTGGTGCCGCCCGTGGCCGTCGTGAAGCTCCCCCCGGTCACGAGAAACCCGGCCCCACGGAACTCCACGGCAGCGGCGCTGACTCCGCCAGAAATCGTGACCGTGCCACCGGCCGGCCCGGTGAACACGGCCGTGTCGCCGAGCGAACCGTTCCAGCTCACGTAGCCTCCGGCTCCGCCGTTCAACGCTGGGTTGAACCAGACCGCGGCCCCCGCCTCCGTCCATGTGCCCGAGCCCCCCAGGCCGGCGCCGGTGGCGATCACGTTGTTCGTGGAAACGCCGTCCGGATCCCAGTAGAGGACGGCGAGCATCTGTCGTGTTTCGAGCCGTTCGGCCCCGCCGAGGCCAATGATGCTCGGCCTCCGAGAAGGCGAAGCGATGCTGCGCCGGAATGAAGTGCGCGTGGCGGACCTGCGGCGGCGAGCGCGGGCCATGGAATCCTCCTGCGGCCTCCAGGAGGGAGGCCGAATATTTGGCGGGCTGTGGATCGTGATGTGAAAGCAATCGCCAGACATCGCATCCCGAGGGAGACGACGATCCAGGAGTCGATTGACGGGGGTTGTAATACTCCATGCGAGGGGATGTCAAGTGTCGGTGCGACGCCCGTCGGCGTGTGCCGCGAGCGTGTCAAAGGCGATTCCCAATCGTTTCCCGACCGATCGCCTCGATCCTCGCCGCAGTGTTAACGGCAAGAAGGTAGTCCACCGCCCGGTATGACTGCCGATCGAGCGTGCCCTTGCGGACCGCCATCTCGATCAGCGTCCGGCCCCGCCGGAAAAAGCTGTGTCCCCTTTTTCAGCGGCACGAGCGAGGAACAGATCCGCGAGGGCGCGTGCCAGCCGCACAGCCGCCGCTCGGTGATCGGCTGCGTCGCGTTTCTCGTGGCATCGAGCATGACCTCAACGACGCCCTCCACATCCCGATTCGCCCGACGCGATGCGCCGTCAGGCAGGCCCAGACGGCGGGCGATCGATGAGCGAACATCTGTCTGGTCGAGCCGCTCGCCCTCGATGGCCGAGCTCTGCACGACGTCGCTTGACAGCACCTCGACCGCGGCCTCGGCCTGCAGCGCGAACCCCAGGTGGCGCATACGGCCCAGGAGTAGCCCCTGTTTGTGCCTGGCCCGAACAAGGCCGGACGTGACCTCACCGGCGTCATGCAAAACATCCTCGGCGGACTCGTCGCCGTCTGGAGGGTTTTCAGAGGGTCGCACAGAGGCTGTGGATGTCGATGACGGACAGGTGTGCGGGCGGGGACGGAGTGCGAGTCTGCTACTCGTCGGCCGGCGTGCGGCCGGCGACGAGGTCGAGGATCGCGGGGCCGAAGTCGGCGAGCCGCTTCTCGCCGATGCCGCGGCAGCGGAGCAGCGCGGCCGGCGACGTCGGCTTCTCGCGGGCGATCGATCGCAGGGCCTTGTCGTCGAAGATCGTCCAGGCCGGCTTGCCGCGGGCCTCCGCCACCCGCCGCCGCCACGATCGCAGCCGCTCGAAGAGTTCGCGATCCACGCCCTGCCAGTCGTCGGCGTCGGCCTTCGTCGTCTTCGCCTTGCTCCCCCGCGGCTCGAGCAGCACCACGGACCGCTGGCCCCGCATCACCTCCCATGATCGCTCGTTGAGCGTCACGACGGGGCGATCGCCCCCGGTGCGGGCGAGCAATTCCTGGTCGAGCAGCTGATGGACGAGGTTCTCGACCGCCCGCTGGTCGAGCTGGGCGAGCAGGCCAAACGTCGAGAGCCGATCGTGACCATACCTCGTGATGCCTTCCGTCTTCGCGCCCCGCAGCACCTCGCTGACATGCCGCACGCCGAACCGCTCCTGCACGCGGGCCACGCAGGAGATGATCTTCTGGGCGATCACCGTCGCCTCGGGCAGGCTCTCCGTCTCACCGAGGCAGACGTCGCAGGCGCCGCACGACTCGGCCTCGTAGCTCTGCCCGAAATACTCGGAGAGGGCCGCATGGCGGCAGCGGGCCGCCTGGGCGTACCGTCGCATCGCGTGGAGGTGGGCCACCTGGCTGCCGATCAGCTGCTCCTGCTCGTCCTGGTCGAGATCCGATTCGGCGGCGCTCTTCCGCACGAGCGACTCCCAGCTGAACATGTCGGCCGACGAGTAAAGCAGCACGCACTCGGCTGCCAGGCCGTCGCGGCCGGCCCGCCCCGTCTCCTGCTGGTAGGCCTCCAGGCTCTTGGGGAGCGATGTGTGGAGCACGAGGCGGACATCGGAGCGATCGATGCCCATGCCGAAGGCGACGGTGGCGACGACCACGTCGATCGTCTCGCGGGCGAAGGCTTCCTGCGTCTTGTGCCGCTCCTTGGCGTCGAGTCCGGCATGGTAGGGGCGGGCCAGCAGGCCTTCGGCGGCGAGCCGGGCTGCGAGGCTCTCCGTCTCCTTGCGCGAGATGCAGTAGACGATCGAGGCCTCCCCCTTGTGACGGCCGAGGATCTGCAGCGTCTGGGCGATCCGGTCGGTGCGGGGCACGACGCGATAGACGAGGTTGGGCCGGTCGAACGTGCCCACGAGCACGGCCGGATCGCGGAGACTCAACTGCCGGGCGATGTCGTTTCGCACCTGCGGCGTGGCCGTGGCCGTGAAGGCATGGATGCTCGCCGTCGGAAACCGGTCGCGGAGCATGGCGAGTTGGCGATACTCGGGGCGGAAGTCGTGACCCCACTGGCTGATGCAGTGGGCCTCGTCGATCGCAAACCGCTTCACGCCCAGTTGGGCGAGCTGGTCGAGCAGGCCCGTGTTGACGAGCCGCTCCGGGGCGACGAACAAGAGCCGCAGTTCGCCGGCGGCCAGCTGGTCGCGGATCTGCGACCGCTCTTCCTGCGAGAGGGCGCCGTGCAGGGCCGCGGCCGGGTAGCCGATCGCCTCGAGTGAATCGACCTGGTCCTTCATGAGGGCGACGAGCGGAGAGATCACCACGTCGGTCGTCTCGCTCACCAGCGGCGGCAACTGGTAGCAGAGGCTCTTGCCACCCCCCGTCGGCATCACGACGAGGGAGTCCCGGCCGTCGATCGCGGCCCGGATGGCGTCGGCCTGGAGCGGCCGCAGGGCGTCGAAGCCCCACCACTTCGCGAGCACCTCCGCGATCGCGGGATCAGCGACGGGACGCGTGTGGGTGTCGGCCGGCCCTGGCACGGTGTCATCCTGGTGGCGGGTGGGGGTTGCCGAGGATAGCAGACGGAAGGCCGCGAAGCGGTACAATCGGCCGCCATGATGTGGATCGCCTGGAAGATGCTGATCGGCAACCGGGTCAAATACCTCGGCATCGTGTTCGGCGTCGTCTTCGCCGCCCTCCTCATCGCTCAGCAGTCGAGCATCTTCTGCGGCCTGATGTCGCTCACGATCAGCCAGATTCGCGACACCGAGGGGCCCGACATCTGGGTCATGGACCGCAGCGTGCAGTATGTCGACGACATCAAGCCGCTCGCCGACACCGAACTGTTTCGGGTGAAGAGCGTGCCCGGTGTCGAGTGGGCCGTGCGGTTTTACAAGGGGCTGGGACGGGCTCGGATTCAGGAGGGGACCTATCAGCAGATGATCCTGCTCGGCCTCGACGACGCCACGCTCGTCGGGGCGCCCGCGGGCGTCTTCATGGGCTCGATCGCCGACCTGCGCAAGCCCGATGCAGTGATCATGGACGATGCCGGCTACAAGCGGACTTGGCCCGGCGAGCCCTACCGGCTGGGCCGCACGTTCGAGATGAACGACCGCCGGGCCGTGCTCGTCGGCCTCACCAAGGCGAGCCGCACGTTCCAAAGCTTCCCGATTTGCTACCCGCGGTACAGCCAGGCCGTGCTCTTCGCCCCGCCGGAGCGGAAGGTGCTCTCGTTCGTGCTCGCCGATCCCGCGCCGGGCGTCGACCCGGAGGAGGTCTGCCGCCGGATCGAGGAGCGGACCGGCCTCCAGGCCCTCACCCGCAGCCAGTTCGTCTGGAAGACCATCCGCTATTACCTGCAGAAGACCGGCATCCCCGTCAACTTCGGGATCACCGTGTTTCTCGGCTTTCTCGTCGGCACGGCGATCGCCGGCCAGACGTTCTATCTCTTCACGGTGGAAAACATCCGCCAGTTCGGGGCGCTCAAGGCGATGGGCACGAGCAACTGGACGATCCTCTGGATGGTGCTCGCCCAGGCCCTGCAAGTGGGCGTCGTCGGCTACGGTGTCGGCGTCGGACTCGCCGCCCTGTTCGGCCAGGCGGTGAAGGGGGGGCTCCGGCTCTCCTTCTTCATGCCCTGGCAGGTGCTCGCCATCACGGCGGCGGCGGTGTTCGTGATCGTGCTGCTGGCGAGCCTGCTCTCGATCCGCAAGGTGCTCGTCGTCGACCCGGCCATCGTATTCCGTTCATGACCGCTCTCGATCCCGCCCGCACTGCCGCGACGCCTGAGGCCGCCCTGGCCGGCGATCGCGATCTGGCCGTACGGGTCCGCGGCGTGACCAAGGAGTTCGGTACGGGGGACTCCGTCACGCGGGCCCTGCGGGGTGTCGATCTCGACGTGCCCTACGGCGAACTGCTGATGCTCGTCGGGCCGTCGGGCTGTGGCAAGACGACGCTCGTATCGATCATCGCGGGCACGCTCGAGCCCACCGCCGGCGAGGTGGCGGTGCTGGGCTTCGACCTCGTAGCGATGTCGAACGGCCGCAAGGTGCGGTTTCGCCGCGACAACGTCGGCTTCGTGTACCAGGCCTACAACCTGCTGCCGGCACTCACCGCCGCCGAAAACGCGGCCGTGCCCCTGCTGATCGCCGGCTGGCGGCGGGCGGCGGCCGTCGAGGCGGCGAGCGACGTGCTCGACACGCTGGGGCTCGGTGACAAGCTCGCAAGCCTGCCGAGCGAGCTGTCGGGCGGCCAGCAGCAACGGGTGGCGATCGCCCGGGCGCTCGTGCATGAGCCGCGGCTGCTCGTCTGCGACGAGCCGACCAGTGCCCTCGACGCGGAGAACGGCCGGATCACGATGGAGCTGATCCAGCGCATCGCGGTGCAGCCCGACCGGGCCGTGATCGTGGTGACGCACGATTCCCGCGTGTACGCATTCGCCGACCGGATCGCCTCGATGGAGGATGGGCGGATCGAATCGATCGCCGTCGGCCCTCGCCAGATGCGCACGTCCTCAGATTCCGCGGCATCGGGTAGCCTGTGACCATGTCCACCGCACTCCCTGACGACCGCCCGCTCGCCGTCGATGTCATGCCCCGCCAGCCGCGGCGGCTCGCGCGGCGCCGCACCGTTGCCGACGTGGTCACGCAGCTGATTCTGCCCATCATCGCCCTCGCCCTCCTGGGCTTCGCCGGCTGGTACGTCTGGACGACCCGGCCGGTCGTCGGCAACCCGGCCCCGCCAATCGCCCCCGCCCAGAGTCCCTTCGCCGACACGGTCGCGGCGTCCGGCATCGTCGAGGCCCGCACGGAGAACATCGCCGTGGGCTCGGCCACGCCGGGCGTGGTGGTCGAGGTGCTCGTGAAGGTGGGGGACGACGTGCAGCCCGGTCGGCCCCTCTTCCGGCTCGACGACCGTGATCTCAAGGCGTTGCTCGCGGTGCAGAAGGCGGCGGTCTCGCAATCGAAGAGCGAACTGATCCGTCTCGAGGCCGAGCCCCGCAAGGAAAAGATTCCGGTGCAGGTCGCCCAGGTGAACGAGGCCAAGGCGGCGGTGATCCGGGAGACCGACGCCCTCAAGCGGGCCGAGGAGACGTTCGCCCGCAAGGTGACCACCGAGCAGGAACTGATCGCCCGCCGCGAGGCCCTCGCGGGTGCCCAGGCGGCGCTCGAGCGGACACAGGCCGACCTGCAACTGTTGGAGGCCGGATCGTGGCAGTATGACCGCGACGTGGCGGCCGCGGCTGTGGACCGGGCGCAGGCCGAGGTCGACCGGATCGAGATCGACCTCGACCGGCTCATCGTGCGGTCATTGGTGGCCGGCCGCGTGCTGCAGGTCAACGTGCGACCGGGTGAGTTCGTCGGCACGCCCCCCAACCAGCCGCTCGTGATCCTCGGCAACATCGACCGGCTCCACGTGCGGGTCGACATCGACGAATACGACATCCCACGGTTTCACGACGGGCAGCCGGCCGTGGCCGTGCCCCGGGGCAATCTCCAGCAGCGGTATCCGCTCGAGTTCGTCCGGGTCGAGCCGTTCGTCGTGCCGAAGAAGTCGCTCACCGGCGACAACACCGAGCGGGTGGACACCCGCGTGCTGCAGGTGATCTACGAGTTCGATCCGATGGGCCTGCCGCCGCTCTACGTCGGCCAGCAGGTGGAAGTGTTCATCGATACGCCGGCGGGCCCGTAGTCCGCAGCGGGACGACCTCCTGTGGTGAAGGTTCGGGGCATGGGCAGCCCCTCACGGCGTGACGGGCCCACGGGGGCGTTTCAGCCGACAAAAGCCGGCTTGCGGCGGGGCGGGGGGGCTGGGACAGTCTCCGCCCGCCCATGACTCCAAGACTGCGCACCCCAACTGTCGTGGTGAGACAAAGAACGTGCGTGCGGCGCTGCGCCTGCCTGGCGGCCGCAGGGCTCGTTCTCTGTGGCGCTGCGTGGGCTGCAGAAGAGCCCGGCGCCACGCCTGCCGCGCTGGCACAAGACGCCGACGCGGACACTGCCGGCGGCATGTTTCTGCCGGTGGCCGATGGGGAGGCGCTCTGGCGGCAGACGCTCGCCACCGTCGCCGCGACCTGGCCGGTCGTGCGGGCCGAGGCCCCCGATTTTTCGCCGACAGCCGGCCGGCCGGGAGTGATCGAATCGGCCTGGGTGGAGCCCCCCGGAGGCCCGCTCGCCGGGGCGACGCCCCAGCGTCAGCGGGTGATCGTGCGGGTCGTGCCCTCGCCCGGAGGCGCTTGGATCGATGCGGCCTTGCAGACCCAGTCGCTCGCGACCGCCCCGGCCGGCAATGCCGAGATCGGACTTGTCAGCGCCTGGGAGACCGCGCCTGACAAGGGGAACATGACCGTGCAGTTGGCAGCCCAGCTGGCGCCGGGTGCCGACGTCGTCACGACGCTGCCGCCGGTCGATGCCCGTGAGATGTTCGCCCCGCCGCGAACCGAACTCCCCTGGGCCGACAGCCGGTTTCCACGGGTGTCTCGGGTGGGCTACCAGGTGCTCGATGACTACCGCAATTTCTACTCGTGCGAGCCGCTCGTCTGCCTCACTGGTGCCTTCGGCGCCGGTGCCCTCATGGCCAACACCGGCTTCGATGTCACCATGCAGGATGCCTGGCAAAAGGGTGTCGCGCCGACGAGCGTCGGCACGTTCTTCTCTGACTGCAAGGTGCTTGGCGAGGGCATGTATCTGCTGCCGATTTCCGGTGCCGCGGCGCTGACGGGCATGGCGTTCGAGGGCGCGCCCGTCGGTGACTTCATCGGCGAGTGGGGCTCGCGGTCGCTGCGGATGTTCGTCGTGGGCGCACCGCCGCTGTATGCCCTGCAGTGGGCGACCGGCGCCTCACGGCCCGACGAGAGCTCGGCGGGCAGCAAATGGAAGCCGTTTCAGGACGCCAACGGCGTGAGCGGCCACGCCTTCGTCGGGGCGATCCCGTTCCTCGCCGCCGCCGACATGGTGGAGAGCCCGCTGCTCAAGGGCACGCTCTATGTCTGCTCCACGTTCACCGGCTTCTCCCGCATGACCGACAACGCCCACTTCCCGTCGCAGGTGTTCCTCGGCTGGTATCTCGCCTGGGCCAGTGCCCGGGCCGTCAATGCCACCGAGATGCACTTTGCCGACATGGAGGTGAGGGTGGTGCCGCTGCCGATGGCGGATTTGGGGGGCATGGCGGTCGAGGCGCGGTGGTGAGTCGCCGCTTGTGGGATGGGGCGGCGTCGTGATTCCTCCTCGAGCGGTTGTCGATTCTCTCGCCTGCGTCTGTGGGAGGTGGTGATGATCGCGATTCCCGCCACGGCGAGGGCGTACGCAGTGGGTTCGGGGACGGTGACGACCCAGGAGACGCCGTAGTCGGTGGTCGTCAATGGGGTGCCGAGGGTGTTGTAGACCTCGTCGAGCCCCAGCACGCGGAGTTCGTAGAAGCCGGAGGCGGGAAGCGTGAGGCGGAGGAATTCGGATGAGCTGGAGGGGGCGATCGACTGGGCCACGAGGGAGGGGCCGCCGACCGTGTCGGTGCGGTAGAGCTGGAGCGAGAGGTTGGCGAGGGCCACGTCGGTGGCCGAGGCGACCGTGCTGCCGACGGTGCGGTCGGCGAACCAGGTGAGGGCGGCGGTCAACGTGCCGCCGGCCGGGAGCATCGAGGCGAACGCGTAGGCGTTCATGTTGCCCGACGGGGCCTCGGCGTCGTTCAACACCGTGCCGAGATCCCAGCCGCGCAGGTCGAGGCCGCTGCCGCCGCTGCTGCCCGTCACGCCGAGCGTCGTGTTGACGCCGGCGATGAGATAGTTCGTGCCGCCGATGTCGACGACGGTCGGATCGCCGACATAGGTCCGATAGGCCCGGTCGAGGTTGATCATGCCGGCGCCGGCCGAGTGGTCGAGGGCCTGATCGGTGGTGATCACGCCGCTCACCGACTGCTGGCCGTTGTTCCAGCCGTTGGTGGCCGTGGCCGTGGCCATCATCGTGGCCTTGATCACGCGGGCATCGAGCATCTCGGCGGAGTTGGCGACGGAGTCCGATACGAACGTCGCCGCATCGATCATCAACGCTGCCCCGCCGGCCACGATCG
>CAMDDA010000105.1 GCA_945890755.1 Candidatus Kuenenia stuttgartensis | reverse complement strand
GTGCCATGCGTCGATCCTATTCCTTCCCGGCCCGGCGGACGATCGTTTCCTCGTCGTCGAAAATGCCCCGCTTCGCATTCGCAATGCGGATCGCCAGTTCGTCGATGTTCTGCGACTTCGCGAGCACGTCTTCCTCCGTCACCTTCTTCTCGTGCCAGAGGCGGAAAAGGTCGTCGTCGAGCAGCCGCATGCCGAGCTTGGCCCCCGTCTGGATCGCGGAGTTGATGCGGAACGTCTTGTTTTCACGGATCAGGTTGCCGATCGCCGGCGTCACCACGAGCACCTCGTAGGCGGCGCACCGGCCGCCGCCGATCTTCGGCAACAGGGCCTGCGAAACGACGCCGAGGATCGCGGTCGAGAGCTGCGTGCGAACCTGCTCCTGCTGGTTGGTGGGGAAGGCGTCGATGATCCGGTTCACCGTGCCCTGGGCGCCGGTGGTGTGGAGCGTGCCGAACACCACGTGGCCCGTCTCGGCCGCCGAGATCGCCGCCTCGATCGTCTCCAGATCGCGAAGCTCGCCCACGAGAATCACGTCGGGATCCTGCCGCAGGGCGCGGCGGAGGGCCTCGGAGAACGACGTCACGTCGGTGCCGATCTCCCGCTGGTTGACCGTGCTTTTCTTCGACTGGTGGTAGAACTCGATCGGATCTTCGATCGTGATGATGTGGTGGTCGAAGCTCGCGTTGATGTAGTCGATGAGCGAGGCGAGCGTGGTGCTCTTGCCGGAGCCGGTGGGGCCGGTCACGAGAAACAGACCGCGGGGCCGCGTGACCAGCTTCTTGCAGATGTCGGGCACGCCGAGCTGCTCGGGCGTGAGCAGCCGGTTGGGAATCTGCCGCAGCACCATCGCGATGCTGCCCCGCTGCTTGAACACGCTCACGCGAAACCGGGCCAGATCCTTGAACGCGAAGCCGAAGTCGCAGCCCCCCTTCTCCGCCAGCTCCGTCTGGCACCGCTCGGGCGTGATCGACTTCATCAGGCCGTTGGTGTCGTCGGCCGTGAGCACCTTCGTGGCCTGCGGCTTCATGTGGCCGTCGATCCGAAACACCGGGGGCAGCCCCATGGTGATGTGGATGTCGCTCACGCCGTTTTTCACGGCGGCCGTGAGGAGCTTGTCGATCAGCACCGTGCCGCTGGCAGCCCGCGGCTTGTGGTGGTCGTCGTCCGTGGCGGGAGCGGCGGCGTGGGCGGCCGCAGGCTCCTCGTCGATATCGAGCTCATAGGCCATCGCCTTGCCGTCGGCGGCCGCGTTCGGCTCCCGCAGCCCCTTGAGCACGAGCAGCTTCAGGCCCTGGCTCTCGACGAGGGCGGCCTCACCGGAGGCGACGCTCGTGACGAACGAGAAGCCCGTGGGGCTGGCGCCGGCGGGAGCCAGGGCGGCGACGATGCCCTGGATGTCGTCTGCCGAGATGGTCGCCTTGCCGAGCTGGCGAAACTGCCCGTCCACCTGCACGACCGGAACCGACCCACCGGCCAGCCGCACCTCCGGCGCGCGATTCTCGATCGCCACCTTGAGAATCTTCTCGACGTGCGCGAGCAGAGGGGATGCGGACGCGGTGCTCATTGATGCTGCTCCTCGGTGGGTACGGCCAGCCCGCAGCCACGCCTGGGGAGACCGCCAAAGCCACCTCTATTCTGCCCGCCGCAACCGCGAACGAACAGTTCCCTTCGGGGAAAAAACCGCGGGAAAACGACGGCCGATTCCCGCGGCCATGCGGCCACCGGCAGGCGGAAAATCGAGGAACGCAGCAAAGAAACGTGCCAGTGCACGGCAATCACGCTCGGACAGGCGGGCCCCTGACAGCCGCCGTCCTCACTCCTGCATTATGCACAGGATCGGCCGAAAAGTCTCGCCGGGGCCAGGGATTTTTTTGGGGGCGGGGCGGGGGGCCATCTCTCTGATGGAGGCCCGTCACTCCGTGACGGGCTTTTGCCGAATAGCCCGTTGCGGAGCAACGGGCCTACGGGGGGAGCAATGGGCCCTACTCCGTCCGCTTGCTGACGCGGAACACTTCGTCGAGCGTCGTGACCCCGCGGAGGGCCTTCTGCACGCCGTCGTCGAACATCACCGCCATGCCCTGGCCCACCGCCGCCCGCCGGATCTCCTGGGTGGGCGCCCCCTGGAAGGCCAATTCGCGAATCTTGCTCGTCATCACCATCAGTTCGAAGATGCCGAGCCGCCCCTTGTAGCCTGACTTCTGGCAGTGGGAGCAGCCGCGGCCCTTCATGAACGTGGCCCCCTTGAGCATCTCGGGCGTGATGCCCGCCGACTCGATCTGGGTGTCGAGCGGCTGATGGGGCTGCTTGCACTTCGGGCAGTTCACCCGCACCAGCCGCTGGGCCAGCACGGCGATGATGCTCGACGCCACGAGATACGCCGGCACGCCCATGTCGATCATCCGCGTGATCGCGCCCGGAGCGTCGTTCGTATGCAGCGTCGAGAACACGAGATGCCCCGTGAGCGAGGCCTGGATGCCCATCTGGGCCGTCTCCGTGTCGCGCATCTCGCCCACGAGAATCACGTTGGGCGCCTGCCGCAGCATCGACCGGATCACGCGGGCGAAATCGAGACCGATGGAGTGCTTGATCTCCACCTGGTTGATGCCGGCGAGGTAATACTCCACCGGGTCTTCGGCCGTGATGATCTTGGTGTCGGGGCGATTGAGCTCGTTGAGCGACGCGTAGAGCGTGGTCGTCTTGCCGGAGCCCGTGGGGCCCGTCACGAGAATGATGCCGTTGGGCCGCCGGATCAGGTTCTTGAACTGCCGGAAGTCGTTCTCCGACAGGCCGAGCTGGCGGATACCGACGCGGATGTTGTCTTTGTCGAGGATCCGCATCACCACCGACTGGCCGTGGTTGGTGGGGAGCACCGACACGCGGAGATCGTAGTCTTTGCCGTCGGCCGTGAGCTTGATCCGGCCGTCCTGCGGGCGGCGGCGTTCGGCGATGTCGAGCTTGGCGAGAATCTTGATGCGGGAGAGGATCGCGCCCAAGAGCCGGCGGGGCGGGTTGTCACGCTCCACGAGCCGGCCGTCGATCCGGTAGCGGATGCGAACACGATCCTCGAACGGCTCGATGTGGATGTCGCTGGCCCGCAGCTGCACCGCCTCGGTGATGATGAGGTTCACGAGCTTCACCACCGGGGCGTCGGACGTCTCCTCCTGCCCGCCGGAGGCGGCATCCTGCTCGACGGCCGTCTCCGTAAAGTCGATGGCGGTGTCGGTGAACTCCTGGAGCATCGAGTCGGCGCTCTCGCCGTCCGACGTGCCGTAGTGGCGGTTGATCGCCTCCACGATCTGGTCGCGGGGGGCGAGGGCCATCTCGACCTCGCGGTTGAGGATGAAGCGAAGCTTCTCCTGCGTGTCGATGTCGGTGGGGTCGCTCGTGGCGATCCGCAGGGCGCCGGCGTTGTCCGCGAGGGCGAAGATCGTGTTTTCGCGGGCCACGCTCTCCGGCAGCAGGGCCACCACCTCGGCCGGCACCGTGAGGGCCGTGAGATCCACGAACTTCATCCGATGGGCCTTGGCGAGGGCCCGCATCACCTTGTCGCCCGGGGCATACCCCAGCCGCACCACCTCGTCGTGCACCTTCTTGCCCGACGAGCCCGCCAGCCGCATCGCCTCGGCCAGCTGTTCAGCCGACACGAGCCCCTCGGCGATCAAGATTTTTGAAAACGCGTCGCTGGACATGGGCGGGAGAAGGGGGACTCAGGAGACGGATTCGAGGAACGTATCGGAATGCTCATAGCCAGGGGCACATGTGCACAAAAACACCAGCTCCTCGGAGCCCGTATTCCTGATCGTGTGCCGCAGGCCGGGGGGAATCGCGATCGCGTCGCCGGGACCGACGGGGCGGGTCTCGCTGCCAAGCGTCATGACAGCGGTGCCAAGGAGGATGTAGTAGATCTCCTCCGTCACCTTGTGATGATGGGGCGTGGTGGCGGCCCCGGGGGCGAGGCGGGCCTCGGCCAGGCTCTGATTGCGGATCGCCGAATTCCGATGGGCCATCAGTTCGCGAATCGTCGACCCATCGACGGTGGTGAAGGGCACGGTATCGCGGTGGTTGACGACGTCCATCGGCGGCTGCGGCTCGCGGTGTAAAACCCAGAATCGACCCTCTGCATCGACCCGATCCGTCAGGATACCAAACCACTGCGGATGTGCAGCACTGCCGGAAACAGGGGCCGCGTGTCCCAGGCCCCCGGATCGGGCAACTCGGTCGCCGGAAACGATTCATCGGCCTCGACCACGAACGTGGAGCCGGCCGGGGCGGCCCGCATCAGGGCCACGATCAGGGCGACGACCTCGGCCCGCCGGTCCGTGAACATGCCCCAGGGGGGCGAGATGAACACGACCCACGGACGGTCGGCCGGTAGCTCGGGCATCCGCCGGGCCCAGTTGAGGGCATCGCCGGGGCGGACGTCGATTCGATCGGTGATCTCCAACTCCTTGGCCGACCGCTTGAGGGCGTCGGCCGTCGGGAAGTGACGCTCCACGAGCACGGCCCGCGTGGCCCCGCGACTGACGGCCTCGAAGCCGAGGGCGCCGGTGCCGGCAAACATGTCGAGGACGGTGGCCCCGATCACCGTGGGCCCGAGCAGGTCGAAGAGCGTCTCGCGAACGCGATCCTTCATCGGCCGCGTGCGCGGGTCAGGAATGAACGCCAGCTTCCGGCCGCGAAGGGAGCCCCCGATGATCCGCGGCGGCGCGGTTGGGTCGGCGGGCGGTGGTTCCTTCGATCGTCGCGCAGCATGTTTTGCCATGCGGCAAGCCTACCACCCACGTTCCATACAAGCCCTAAGCGCGAGCGAGGGGATCTGTCATACAAGCCCTAAGCGCAAGCGACGGGATCCCCCGGCTTGCGCCTGGGGGCTTGTATGCGGCGACGTGATCCCGCACGCCGCGATCCCCCGGCTTGCGCCTGGGGGCTTGTATGCGGTTTCACAAACGTGTGCTCGTGCGGGTACGCTGGCACTTCTCCCCCACGGAGCCCACGCATGCACTGCCGCCCCAGCCCCCACACCCTCTGGCTCGCCACCCTCCCGGCAACGCTCGCGGGGCTGGCCCTCGCCGCCCCCGCCACGGCCCCGGCTGCCGCTCCGCCCGACCCCACGCAGGCTGCTGCCGAATTCGATGCCGTCAGTGCCGAGATGAAAAAGCTCGTCGGCGAACTCGCCGTGCTCCAGGCGAAGTATCACCAGCCCGGCGCCGACAGGCCCGCCCTTGAAGTTCGCTTCGAGGAGACCCGTCAGAAGGCCCAAGCCGGCGCGGAGCGACTCGAAGAGGCCGCCTTCCAGCTCGTGGCCGCGGACCCGAAGCACGCCGCGGCCCGCGAAATCTGCGGTGCCGTGATCGCGACCTCGCTTCAAAGCGACGACCCGCAGCGGGCCGTCGCCGCTGCGACGCGGCTCGAACAGGTCGGTGCCGCAGACGAATCGACGCTGCTCATGGCCGCCTCCGCCGCGCTCCTGGCCTCGGATCTGGAAGCCGCACAGTCCTTTCTCGCCAAGGCCACCACGGCGGGCGCCCCCAAGGCCCGCACCTCGGAGCTCGCCGAGGCGATCGAACGCGAAGCGCCGAAGATCGAGGTCGAGCAGGCCAAACGGAAGGCCGATGCCGCGGCCGACGACCTGCCCCGGGTGAAGATCTCGACGACGGCGGGTGATCTCGTGGTGGAACTGTTCGAGAACGACGCCCCCAACACCGTGGCCAACTTCATCAGCCTCGTCGAGCAGGGCTTCTACAACGGCACGCCGTTTCACCGCGTGATCGGCGGCTTCATGGCCCAAGGGGGCGACCCGACCGGCAGCGGCCGCGGCGGTCCGGGCTATGCGATCCCGTGCGAGGTGAACGAGCCGGGGGCCCGCAAGCACTTTCTGGGGACGCTCTCGATGGCCCACGCCGGCCCCGACACCGGTGGCTCGCAGTTTTTCCTGACGTTTCGCCCCACCGACCACCTCGACGGCAAACACACGGTGTTTGGCCGCGTGATCGAGGGCTTCGACGTGCTGCCGCGGCTGATCCGCACACAGGATGGCGAAGGCCGGCCTGTTCCCGGCGTGAACCCGGATAAAATCACGAAGGCCGAGGTGATCCGTAAGCGAAACCACCCGTACGAACCCAAGAAACTTCCCGATCCACGCAAGTGAACCGGGAGTGAAACGGAGGCTTTTGCCCATGTCACGACACGCTCTGTCACGCCCCGCCACGCTCGCCTGCGGAGCGGCAACCGCCCTCCTGCTCGCCGCCGCCACCATCGCCGCCCCCCCTGGACCCACGCCCATGGAACCTGCCGACCCCGCGATCAATCCCGCCGTCGCCGGCCGTCTTGCCGACGACGATCTGCCGAAGACCGACGAGGAGTGGCGGAGGCGGCTCAGCCCGCTGCAGTTCGAGGTGGCCCGCAAGAAAGGCACGGAGCGAGCCTTCACCGGCAAGTACACCGACACCGAAACCCCCGGCACGTACCGCTGCATCTGCTGCGGTGAGCCGCTCTTCAGTTCGGGCGAGAAGTTTCATTCGGGCTGCGGCTGGCCGAGCTTCAACGCGCCGATCGACGGCGTGAAGGGCAAGACGGTCGCCGAGCACGAAGACCGCTCGCACTTCATGATCCGCACGGAGGTCACCTGCCGCCGCTGCGGCGCCCACCTCGGCCACGTCTTCAACGACGGCCCGCCCCCGACCGGCCTGCGGTATTGCATCAACTCCGCGTCGATCACCTTCGACCCGAAAAAGCCCGCAGGCCCAACGAAGCCGTAGGCCCGTTGCGAAGCCCGTAGGCCCGTTGCTCCGCAACGGGCTATCCGCAAAGCCCGTCACGGAGTGACAGGCCTACGGGGGAACGAGGGAGCTACGTGCAAAAGAACGGGCCGCCGGCAGGCATGCCCCCCGCGGCACTTTTTTGCCCCTCCCACCCTCTGCGCTCGTTTATCTCCTCAAGGAGACCACACGATGCGCTACCACTTCTTCGATCCTGAAGCCGCCATAACCATATCGGCGGCTCGCCTCCCGCACTGGGAACAAAACGGCGGCTGCTTCTTCATCACGTTTCGCACCGCCGACTCGCTGCCGAACGGTATCTGCAAGGCTTTGGCCACAGACCAGGCCGTGTGGCTTCGAGCCCATGGCATCGACACAACCGCTCACGATTGGAAGGCGGCCGCGTCACGCCTCTCCGTGGCAGATCGAGCTGCACTCCGAAAACAAACGGCGAAGGCGTGGCAACACGCCCTTGACGGCTGCCACGGCGCCTGCCTGCTGCGGTCTCCGAGCCTTCGACAGCACGTGGTCGATGCACTCCGATACGGCAACGGAGTGCACTACGACCTCGAGGGCTTCGTCGTGATGCCAAATCATGTGCACGTACTCGCCGGCTTCGCCGACGGTGGCACCGTCAGGCGGCAGTGCCGCAACTGGAAGCATTTCACGGCCAGCACCATCAACCGAACTCTGCAACGACATGGCAGATTCTGGCAAAAAGAGAGCTACGACCATCTCGTCCGCACCCCTGAAAGCCTCGAGCGGCTCCGCGATTACATCGCCGGCAATCCACGGCAGGCGCAGCTACGGCCTGATGAGTACACGCTGTATCTGCGGCCCACCTCGATCATGACGGAACCGTAGGCCTGTTGCTCCGCAACGGGCCATCCGCAAAGCCCGTCACGGAGTGACGGGCCTACGGGAAGGTGACGAACGGATGCCACCCCCGTAGGCCTGTTGCTCCGCAACGGGCTATCCCGCAAAGCCCGTCACAAAGTGACAGGCCTACGGGAAGGTGACGAACGAATGCCACCCCCGTAGGCCTGTTGCTCCGCAACGGGCCATCCCGCAAAGCCCATCACGGAGTGACGGGCCTACGGGGGATTTCACCGGGGCCTTTGATGCGGTACGCTCCGTGCTCCCGCGTGTCGTGCAGAGGCGGCCGGCGACGTGGGTCCTCTTGTGAACGGCCGCTTTCGCCATGGATCTGCAGGCGTATCAGACCGACGGGTTCTACGACGAACTCTTCGACGCGAACCTCCACCCGCGGGTCGGGGCCGAACTCCTCTCCAGGCGGCTGGCCGGCTTTTCCAACGGTGAACTCGCCGAGCGGCAGCGTGCCGCCGACAAGGCCCTGCTCACGATGGGCATCACGTTCAACGTGTATGGCCACGAGGCCGGCACGGAGAAGATTTGGCCGTTCGACATCGTGCCCCGCGTGATCGACGCCGCCGAGTGGGCGGTGATCGAACGCGGACTCAAGCAGCGGATTCACGCCCTCAACCTCTTCATCGACGACGTCTACAACAAGCGGCGGATCGTGGCCGACGGCGTCGTGCCCGACTGGCTCGTCGATTCGGGCCAGTGTTTCCGCGGGCCGTGCGCCGGCCTGAAGCCCCCGCGGGGCGTGTGGTGCCACATCACCGGCACCGACCTCGTCCGCGGCGGCGACGGCGTGATGTATGTGCTCGAAGACAACCTCCGCACGCCGTCGGGCGTGTCGTACGTGCTCGAGAACCGCGAGGTGATGAAGCGGACGTTCCCGCAGCTCTTCGCCGGCCAGCGAATCAGCCCCGTCGAGAACTACCCCGAGAAGCTCCTGGCGATGCTGCAATACATCGCCCCGCCACAGGCCCGCGATCCCACGGTCGTGGTGCTCACCCCCGGCATCTACAACTCGGCCTACTTCGAACACAGCTTCCTTGCCCGGCAGATGGGCGTGGAACTCGTGCAGGGCTCCGACCTCGCCGTGGAGAACGACGTCGTCTTCATGCGGACGACCCGCGGCCTCGAACGGGTGGACGTGATCTACCGCCGGATCGACGACGACTTCCTCGACCCGCTCGCCTTCCGCGCGGACTCCGTCGTGGGCGTGCCCGGCCTGATGGCGGCGTACCGGGCCGGCAACGTGGCCCTCGTCAACGCCCCCGGCACGGGCATCGCCGACGACAAGGCCGTCTATGCCTACGTGCCGCAGATGATCCGCTACTACCTCGGCGAAGACGCGATCATCCCCAACGTGCCCACGTTCGTCTGCGGAGAGGAGAAGCAGCGGGACCACGTGCTCTCGAAGCTCGACGAGTTCGTGCTCAAGCCGGCTGATGCATCGGGCGGCTACGGCATCGTGCTCGGGCCGCGGGCGTCGAAGCAGCAACTCGAGGAGGTCAGGGCCCAGATCAAGGCGAATCCCCGCAACTACATCGCCCAGCCGATGCTCTCGCTCTCGCGGGTGCCCACGGTGGTGGGCGACTCGCTGGAGGGCCGCCACGTCGATCTGCGGCCCTTCATCCTCTACGGCGAGGAGATCTTCGTGCTGCCCGGCGGCCTCACCCGCGTGGCCCTCGTGAAGGGATCGCTCGTGGTGAATTCGTCGCAGGGGGGCGGCAGCAAAGATACGTGGGTCGTGCACCCGGGGAGGTCGTGACATGCTCTCGCGGGTGGCCGAAAGCATCTACTGGATGAACCGGCAGATCGAGCGGGCCGAGAACGTGGCCCGCGCGGCGGAGACCACGCTCGACCTCGCGCTCGAGGGCACGATCGATCACGGCCGGCTCTGGAACGCCCTCGTCTGCACGTTCGGCGACGAGGCCGACTTCTGGGGCCGGCACGGCCTCGCCGACCAGGACAACGTGATCACGTTTCTGGCCTTCGACTCGCTCAATCCCAACTCGATCTCGGCCTGCCTGCAATCGGCCCGCGAGAACGCCCGCACGATCCGCGACCTGATCTCGACACCGATGTGGGAGGAGATCAACAAGGCGCATCTGTTCGTGCGTTCGGCGGCCTCGGGCCGGGCCCACCTTCACAACCCGCGGGAGTTTCTCGACGAGGTGAAGCGGGCCAGCCAGCTGATCACGGGCGTGACCGACGCCACGATGTCGCACGGCGAGGCCTGGCACTTCGCCCGCATGGGGCGGCTCATCGAGCGGGCCGACAAGACGAGCCGGGTGTTGGACGTGGAGCATTACTTTCACCCGGCGGCTGGCGACGCGGCCGATCCGGTGCAGTGGTCGGCGGTGCTGGAGAGCGCAAGCGCGCTCGAGATGTATCGCAAGAAGTATGGGGTGGTGTCGCGGCGCGACGTGGCGGAGTTTCTGGTGTTCGACCGGCAGTTTCCCCGGGCAATCCTGTTTTGCCTCACGAAGGCGGAGGAGTCGCTCCTGGCCGTGACGGGGGGCGCGAAGGGCGCCTACGCGAACCCGGCCGAGCAGCGACTGGGCCGGCTGCGGTCGAAGCTCGACTACGGAGCGATCGACGAGGTGCTCACGGGTGCCGCTGGCCTGCACGGCTTCATCGACGGCTTTCAGACCCGTCTCAACCGCACGAGCGAAGCGATCCACGACACGTTCTTCGCACTGCGGCCGGTTCGCGCCGCCAGTGGGCAAGTCACGCCCTCGTAGGCCCGTCACTCCGTGACGGGCTTTACCCGTTGCCTACCGTAGGCCCGTCACTCCGTGACGGGCTTTGCCCGTTGCCTACCGTAGGCCCGTCACTCCGTGACGGGC
>CAMDDA010000104.1 GCA_945890755.1 Candidatus Kuenenia stuttgartensis | reverse complement strand
CTTAGGAGGCTGGCCCGACGCATCTGCAGCGGCCTCGGGGCTTAAGAGCAGATCGTCACCGCCAAAGCTTGGAAGGTACGCCGGCTCTCGGGGCGTGGGCAACCCCTCACGGCGTATTGGTGTGTATTGCGAGGACCGCGGGCCGTGCGACAGCGTACGATGATGCGAACCTGTTTGTGCGCACGGTCGTCTCGGCTGCTGGCCATGCTCATCCTTCAATTCCTGCTCCTCGCGGCGGTCGTGGCCGGTGCCGGCACCGCGCTCGCGCAGGCGGCCGATGCGCTCGCCGAGGTCACGGGCCTCGGGCGACTGCTCGTGGGCAGCGTGCTCTTGGCGGCGGCCACGTCGCTGCCCGAACTCACCGTCGATGTCGCGGCGGTGCGGGCGGGGCACGCCGATCTCGCGGCGGGGGACCTCTTCGGCAGCAGCCTCATGAATCTGCTCATCCTCGCGGGCATCGACCTCTGCCGCCGCACCGATCGGAAGATGCTGTCGCGCGAGGCAGCGTCGCATGCGCTTTCGGCCACGCTCGCGATCGCGGTCACGGGGCTGGCGGGCTGTGCGATCCTCACGGCTGGCAAGTTGCCCGCCTTGACCTTCCTCGGCATCGGCGGCTGGTCGTGGGCGATCCTCGTCGCCTATCTGCTCGGCGCACGCATGCTGTTCATCGACCAGCGGATCTCGGCCCGGCTTGCCGCCGACGAGATGCCGGAGCGGGAAGGGACGATCTGGAAGCCTGCGGCCGTGTTTCTGGCGGCGGCCGGGATACTCGTGGCGACCGGGCCGCGGCTGGCGGCGACGGCGGCCGAGCTTGCCGACCGCTCCGGACTCGGGGGCACATTCGTCGGCACGACGCTCGTGGCCATCACGACGTCACTGCCGGAGCTGGTGGCGTCGCTGGCCGCCGTCCGCCTCGGCGCCATGGATCTCGCGATCGGAAATGTCTTCGGCAGCAATGCCTTCAACATGATCCTCTTCGTGCCGCTCGACGCGGCTTGTCCGGGCAGCCTGTTCGAGATGGTGTCGCCCGCCCATGCCGTCACGGCCTTCGCGGTGATCGTGGCCACGGCGATCGCCGTCCTCGGGCAGCTCTACCATGCAGAGCAGCGGCTGCCAGTCGTCGAGCCCGACGCTCTCCTCATGATCCTGGTGATCGGCGGTGCCCTGGCCCTCGTGTTTCGGCTGTCCTCATGAAGTTTGCTCCAGTCGATTCCCGCCCTGGTGCGACCGCCGATCCGGTGGGATGGCACGCCTTCACGCTGGCTGACGTGGCGGGCCGCCTCGCTACCGACGTCGACCGCGGCCTGACTGACGCCGAGGCTGCCCGCCGGCGGGCGGAGCACGGTGACAACGTGCTGCGGGAGAAGCCGCCGGAGGGCTGGTGGTGGAAGCTGCTGCGGCAGTTTCGCGAACTCGTGATCTGGATCCTGCTGGCGGCGGCGGTGATCGCCGCAGCGATGGGCGATTGGGCCGACACGGCGGCGATCGTGGCCATCGTGCTCGTCAACGCGATCATCGGCTTCTTTCAGGAGGAGCGGGCCCTGCGGGCGCTCGCGGCGCTCCAGCGGATGTCGGCGCCGCTGGCGCGGGTGGTGCGGAATGGTGAGCAGCAGCAGGTGCCGGCCCGCGAGGTGGTGCCGGGGGATCGGATCGAACTCGAGGCCGGCGATGCCGTGCCTGCCGACGCTCGGTTGATCGAGGCCTACGGCCTGCGAGTGCAGGAGGCGGCGCTCACCGGCGAGAGCGAGCCGGCGGAGAAGGGGCCGGCAGGGCCGCTCGCGGCGGCCACGCCCCTCGGCGACCGGCGATCGATCGTCCACTCGGGCACGGTCGTGGCGGCGGGTCGCGGTGCGGCGGTCGTGGTCGCCACGGGCATGTCCACGGAGCTCGGCCGGATCGCGAGCCTCCTGGAGCGGGCCGAGCCCGAAACGACACCCTTGCAGCGGCGGCTCACCGAACTCGGCCGGCTGTTGATCGTCATCTGCCTGGCCGTCGTGGCGGTGATCTTCGTGCTCGAACTCGCGCGGGGTGGACGGGTGACCGACGTGCTGCTCCGGGCGGTGAGCCTCGCGGTCGCGGCCGTGCCCGAGGGGCTGCCGGCGGTCGTGACGGTCGTGCTGGCGATCGGCCTCCAGCGGATGGTGGCCCGCAACGCGCTCGTGCGTCGGCTGCCGAGCGTGGAGACGCTCGGCAGCGTGACGGTGATCTGCACCGACAAGACCGGCACGCTCACCCGCAACGAAATGACCGTGCGGGAAATCGTGACGGCGAGCGGCTGCTACGAGGTGACCGGCGGCGGGTATGTGCCGCAGGGGGAATTTTTCGCTGCTGCCGCGGGCTCGGGCAGGCAGCCCGTCTCGGCCGAGACCCAGCCCGACCTGTGGCGGCTGCTCGTCATCGGCGGCCGCTGCGGCAATGCCTCGGTGCAGCCCGAGAGCGGCGGTGGCTGGCGGGCGATCGGCGATCCCACCGAGGCGGCGCTCGTCGTGGCGGCGGTCAAAGGGGGCGTGGATGTCAGCGATCCCGCCGAGCCCGTGATCTTCGAGCTGCCGTTCGACTCCGACCGCAAGCGAATGAGCGTCGTCGTGCAGCGGCTGCATGGTGGCCGCGTGCTCGAAAGCCGCGTCCTCGAAACAAAGGGGGCCACCGAGGCGTTGCTGCCGCGGTGCACTGCCGAGCTCTGCGACGGCGAGGTCGTGCCGCTCACCGCCGACCGCCGGCAGGCGATCCTCGCCGCCGCGACGGGCATGGCCGATCGGGCCCTGCGGGTGCTCTCGCTCGCCTGTCGCGACCTGTCGCCTGACGAGCCGCTCGACGGCACGGCCGATGACCGCGAGCGGGACCTCGTGCACGTGGGGCTCGCCGGCATGATCGATCCACCCCGCGACGAGGCCCGCGCCGCGGTCGCCACCTGCCGCTCCGCGGGGATTCGTCCCGTGATGATCACGGGCGATCACCCGGCGACGGCCCTGGCGATCGGCCGCGAACTCGGACTGGCCGACGGCACCGGCCGTGCGGTGACCGGCGCCGCACTCGACGCGCTCTCGCCAGATGAGTTGGCTGCCACCGTAGACACGATCTCCGTGTATGCCCGCGTGACGGCCGAGCACAAGCTCCGGGTGGTGAAGGCCTGGCAGCAGCGCGGGCAGGTGGTGGCGATGACGGGCGATGGCGTCAACGACGCGCCGGCGGTGAAGGCGGCCGACATCGGCATCGCGATGGGGCTCACCGGCACCGACGTCACGAAGGAGGCCTCCGACATGGTGCTCACCGACGACAACTTCACATCGATCGTGGCCGCGGTGGAGGAGGGCCGCGGCATCTACGACAACGTCCAGAAGTTCATCCATTACCTGCTATCGTGCAATGCCGGCGAGGTGCTGCTCATGCTCGTGGCGGCCGTCGTTGGCTGGCCGGCGCCACTCGCGGCGATCCAGATCCTCTGGCTCAATCTCGTGACCGACGGCCTGCCGGCGCTCGCGCTGGGTCTCGAGCCGCCCGAACCCGACATCATGAAGCGACCACCACGACCCCCGCAGGAGCCGGTGATCACGCGGCAACGCGGACTCGTGATCCTCGCCCACGGCGGCCTCGTCGCCGCGGTGACGCTCACCGCCTTCTGGCTCACCTGGCAGGGCTCGTCCGATCCGGCCGTGCTCGAGCGGGCCCAGACGAAGACGTTCTGCGTGGCGGCGTTCGCCCAGCTGTTCTTTGCGATCGGCTGCCGGAGCGACCGCTACACGGCATTCGGCATCGGCTTTTTCCGCAACCCGGCGTTGCTTGCCGCGATCGCGATCTCAGCACTGCTCCAGGTGGCGGTGGTCACGCTTCCCGTGGCCCGGCCGGTGTTCGAGGTGCGGAGTGAACTCGGCAGTGGCTGGCCGCTCGTGATCGGCCTGGCCCTCGTGCCCGTCACCGTGATCGAGGCCGGCAAGTGGGCCTGGGGATCGCGGCAGCCAGCGGTATCATAGACGACCCGTCACGACGGCAGTGAGCAACGGACCCGCGGAGCACGCACCGATGATCAAGCGCATCCTCGTCGGACTCGGTACGAGCCGCACCGCCACGAGCGTCACCGACCACGCGATCGACATCGCACGGTCGCGAGCCGCCGAACTTGTCGGCCTCGCGGTCACCGACCCGCTGCGACTCGACTGGACAGGGCCCAGGCCGATGGGCGTAGGGGTCGATGTCGCGGCCGCCGACCTCCGTCGGCAGCGGCATGAGAAGGCCGCGGCCGACATCGCGGCTGCGGGGGATCTTTTCGCGACGCGGTGTCGTGCCGCGGGTGTGGCCCATCGCGTGAGCGCCGAGACGGGTGATCCCTTCGAGATCGCCGCCGATCTCGTGCGGTATCACGACATGTGTGTCTTCGGCCTGCGGGGCCTATTCGAGCATGATGTGGTGCCGGAGCCCCGCGACGCGCTCGAACGGCTCGTTTCAGACGGCGTGCGGCCGATCCTCGCCGTGACCGAGGATTACCGGCCGATCCGCCGCGTGCTCGTGGCCTACTCGGGATCGCTCGAGAGCGCGAAGACCTTCAAGCACTTCGTGCACTCCGGGCTCTATGCCGAGGCCCCGGTGCGGATCGTGCACTTCGGCGACGACGTAGCGACGGCCGCCCGACGGCTGGAGAAGGCAGCGGGCTACTTTGCGGCCCATGGCCGGTCTGTCGAGACCGATCACGCTGCTGGGGATGCGGCGAAGGAGCTCATTCCATACGCCCAGGCCTGGCAGGCCGATCTGATCGTGGCGGGCAACAGTGCCAAGAATCTGTTGCTGCGCCGCATCTTCGGTGAGACGGCGCTCCAGTTGCTCCGCGAAAGCCCGCTCCCGCTCTACCTCGCCCAGTAGGGATCCTGCCATACAAGCCCTGAGCGCGAGCGAGGGGATGCGGCGGTGGCAACCGGGGCCGGGTCGTCCCATGCACCGACGTTGCCGACGCTCGCGCATCGGGATCCCCCGGCTGGCGCCTGGGGGCTTGTATGACGGGATCCCCCGGCTGGCGCCTAGGGGCTTGTATGACGGGATCCCCCGGCTGGCGCCTGGGGGCTTGTATTGGGACAGCGAGGGGATCCTGTCAGTCCGCGAACAGGCCGACGGGGCTGAACCGCTCGACGTCGAAGAGGCCGCTGGGGCCGAGCTTCACTGCCGGGATCACGAGCAGGGCCATGAAGGCGAGCGTCATGAATGGCGCGGCGAGCGGCGAGCCGAGCGCCTTCGCGAACCGGTCGAGCTCCGTGTAGGCCGCGGCCACCTCGGCTCCGGGGCGATCCGACATCAGGCCCGCGATCGGCAGCGGCAGGAACCGATGTGCATCGGGGCCGACCGCCGCCAGGCCGCCACGGGCCTCGATCACGAGGTTCACCGCCCGCGCGAGTGCCTCGTCGCTCGTGCCGACGGCCACGATATTGTGGGAATCGTGGGCCACGCTCGAGGCGATCGCGCCCTGCCGCAGGCCGAAGTTTCGCACGAAGGCCACTGCGGGAGGGCGATCGTTGTACCGATCCACGACCGCGATCTTCAGCGTATCGGTGGCGGGATCGGCGGCGAGACTGCCCGCCACGACATGAGCCTGCGCAATCACACAGCCCGTCACGCGCTGGCCGTCACGGGCTTCGATCACGCGGAGCGGGCGGCCGGCGTCGGCGGCCGTGGCCGCGATCGTGAAATCGACGGCGGTCTTCGGTTGGGCCGTGAAGCGGTTGGGCGCGGCCGACGTGAGCCGCGGCCAGTTGGAGACGCCAGCGACTGCGGCGACCGCCCCGTCGAGGAAGACGCGGCGGATCCGCAGGCTCTCCAGGTCGTCCACCTCGATAAAGTCGGCCGCATCGCCGAGTTGCAGGAGTCCCACGCCGAGGCCGTAGTGTCGCACGGGGTTCACGCTCGCGGCCCGGAGCACGTTGAAGAGATCGCTGCCCCGGGCCAGTGCCCGTCGCACGAGGCGGTCGACGTGGCCCGCGGCCAGTAGATCCGGGTGCAGGTCGTCGCTGCAGAGCATGCAGCGGTCGGGATACGAGTCGATGAGCGGAGCGAGTGCGTCGAAGTTGCGGGCTGCCGAGCCCTCGCGGATCAGGATCTGCATCCCGCGGCGGATCTTTTCCAGCGCCTCGTCGAGCGTCACGCATTCGTGGTCGGTCGAGATCCCGGCGGCGGCGTAGGAGGCGAGCGCCGGACCGGAAAGCGCGGGTGCATGCCCGTCGATGGGCTTGCGACGGGCCTTGGCCGCCGCGAGCTTCGCCAGCACCTCCGGGTCGCCGGCCACGACGCCCGGATAGTTCATGACCTCCGACAGATAGCCGATGTCGGGGCGATCGAGCAGGGTGGCGACACCCGCGGCGTCGAGCGTCGCACCGGCGTGGTCGAAGGGCGTGGCCGGCACGCACGACGGGGCGCCGAAGCAGAAGTGAAAGGGGGTCCGCCGGGCATCGTCGAGCATGAACTCAACGCCTGGAATACCGAGCACATTGGCGATCTCATGTGGATCCGAAACCGTCGCAACCGTCCCGTGGGCCACCGCCAGGCGGGCAAACTCGCAGGGAGGCAGGAGCGAGCTTTCCACGTGCACATGGGCATCGACGAAGCCGGGCAGCAGCCAGGTGTCGTGCTCGATCGAGTCCCACGAGATGCCGGCGATTCGGCCGCCCGAGATCGTGAGCGTGGCGGGGCGGATGCGTCTGGCCAGCGGGTCGACCAGGTTGCCGGAAATCCGCCAGAAATCGGGAGCGTCGGCGGCGGGATCAACCATGCCCGCAGCTTATCGCAAAAACGACGGCAGGAGATCGCGGGAGAGCGACCAGGGCGACGACGAGCGGCGGGGATTCGCCGCCCATGCCTTCCAGGTGGCGGGATCGTTGCCGAGGTCGCGGCCGGCAAACTGTCTGAGGCTGCTCATCGCCCGCAGCTGGATGGCCGGGTCGGGGTCGTCGAGGGCCCGGGCCAAGACGGCGATCGCCGCCTCGCCGTGGAGGCTGCCGAGTGCATGCAGGGCCCGCAGCCGGACGGTGAGATCGGCATCGCTGTCGAACCGGGCTGCGAGCAGCCGGACGGCATCGGGTCCGCCCCGCCGTGCCCAGGCATCGCAGGCGGCGGCTCGCACCTGCGGATCGGGATCGGCGACTGCGCCGGCGCAGATCGCCGCGGCGGCAGGTGTTTCGAATGCCGCGGCCGTCTCCACGATCCGTGCCCGGCCGAGCGGGTCATGCTCGGCGAGCAACTGATCCGCGAGCCGCTGGGTGAACTCGGCCTGTCGAGCGGGAGATGCCGCTGCCGCAGCGATCGCATCGGCGGTAAGGGCCGTGACCCGACGGGTCGCGGCGCCGAGCGCATCGGTCGGTGGAGCGTTGCCGTCTGGTGAAGCCGGCGGCTGACGCGGGGACTCCTCGTCGGCACGGGGTACGACCGACCGTGGTGGGGAAACGGGCGTGGCCGCGCCCGTGGTCGACACGGGCGTCTGGCCGGCGTCGGGCCAGTTCCGCCACTGCGTCGCGTAGTAGCCGAAGTGTGCGGGTCGCGCCGGACATGGCGCGCCTGCCGCGCATTGCTTGCACGTCAGTGCATGATCCCGGTGATGGAGCGGCTTCAGGCCGGAGCAGCCCGCGAGCCAGGCGCAGACGAGCGCTGCGGCACAGGCGTGAAGCATCCGTCGTGGGGCAGGCGGCATGAGGCGGCGTGGCCGAGGATCAGGGGACCAGATCGGCAGACAAAAAGCCTGCAAACCGGCGGGGGAACGTAGCTGGCGGGCCGGCCGTGGGCCAGACCAGCACGGCCTGGAAAGCGGGCGAAGACAGTCGGTGCATACAAGCCCTGAGCGCGAGCGAGGGGGTGGCGCGAGCGACAAGCTCACCTCACGCGCAACACGATCCCCCGGCTTGCGCCGGAGGGCTTCCTTCCCATACAAGCCCTGAGCGCAAGCGAGGGGATGCAGACCGGCTCAGGCCGACTTCCGCCGCCACTGCTCGTTGGCCTGGCGCACGGCAAGCCGAATGAGCGGCCGCTGCACCTCGTGCACCAGTCGATCGACGAGCGTCCGGCGTCGCGGATGGATGACACTGCCCCCCAGTTGGCCGCCCAGTTCACGGATCACGATCGGGCGGGCGGAAAGCATGCGTGCGCCATGCAGCCACTGCAGCTGCACGTAGCTATCGACCGGCCGATCGAAGAATTCACTGGCCGCCAGCAGCATGCGGGCGGCTTCGCGGCCCACGATCTGCATCTGCATGTTGAGGGCCGGGAGGTAGGGCTCGATGACGTGCAGCGGGCCGGTGCCCCAGACACGCGGCCCACGTTCGCCCCGCTCTCGCATCGGAAACCGAACGAAGTCGCCGCGCTGAATACCGGCGAGCACGCTGTCGATGAGCGGTAGAAAATCGGGCGACGAGGCGGCGACATCATCTTCGGCGATGAGTCCTGCATCGCAGCCGGAGTCGATGATCGCCTGCCAGGCGCGGCGATGCGAGAGGAAGCAGGCGATCTCGCCCGCGGCCAACGGGAACGGATAGCGGGGCGAGTGCAGGTCGCGTCGGGCCCGCTCCCGGAGAGCCTCGGCCGTGATCGCTCGGCCATCCACCGCCTCGAGGAGTTCCGCCGACATGGGGAGCATGGCCGCAAAGGCCTCCGCCTGACGGCGGCGGTCGGTGGCGCGCTTGAGGTGGATGATGTATCCGCGGCAGGACATGCGGGCACCGCTTTCGAGGCAGATCAGTCCGGGATATTAGGGAATACGGTCCGCCGCCGCACGGCCAAAATACACGGGAAATCGGCCCGCGTGGCGGCTCAGCCGCTGGCCGCCGCCGCCGGCCGCGTGAGCAGGAAACCTGCGGCGATGAGGACGAGTTGGCTGACGACGTAGCCTGCCAGCAGCATCAGCACGCCGCTCGTGAACCCGTAGCTGTGCAGGCCGATTCCGAGCTGGTTGGTGCCGAACCAGCTCCACGCCGTAATGATGTTGCCGCCGATGGCGAAGAGCGCGAAGCCGCGGGGCCCGATCCAGCGGTCCCAGCGGGCGTGGAGCACGGCCGCGTTCCAGAGCACGATCATGAGCGCCCCGTTCTCCTTCGGATCCCAGCCCCAGAAGCGGCCCCAGCTGTCGTCTGCCCAGAGGCCGCCGAGCACGGTGCCGATGAAGCTGAAGAAGAGCGCGAAACAGACGACGCCGTACGTCATGCGATAGAGGCGATCCTGCACCTCGTGAGCGGCCTTGATCGCCACGGCTCCCTCGCGCCGGGCATGACGCGACCAGATCCGGTGCACGATGGCACAGGTGCCGAGCAGGCCGGCGAGAAACGTCGCCCCGTAGCCGAGCGTCACGGTCACGACGTGGGTCGAGAGCCAGAACTGCGTATCGAGCACGGCCTGGAGCACGTGCATCGTGTCGCCCGAGTCGAGACCGTAGGCCACCATCAGTGTGAGGCCGCCCGCCAACGCAGCCACGAGGTTGCCGATGCCCATGCGATAGAGCGACTCGAGGCCAAGGCCTGCGAGCACACAGGCCCAACCGATGAAGACGGCCGACGAATAGAGGTTCACGACCGGCGGCCGGCCCGTGAGCCAGATCCGTGCGGCGAGCGCGAACGTGTGGAGCACGAAGATGCCCACGAGCATCCACGATACGAATCGATTGAGGGGCTTGTGCCAGACCAGGAAGCTCGCGAAGCACAGCACAGTCGCGGCCACGTAGAGCCACTTCGCGAGGTCGGTGGGATTGAAGGCGTTGAGCCAGGCCTCGTAGGCCGCCTTGCCGGCCGTGTCGGCCACGTCGGGCAAGGGCGCGATCGCCCGGTGGTAGTCGGCAAGGGCCTTGTTGAAGCCGGCGGGTTCACCGCCCACGGCCGAGAGCAGCTCGGTGAAGGGGAGCAGGGCGGGGTTGAGCGCGAACGCGGGCTGGCCCGGACGGCCTTCCAGCATCCGCCCCATCATGGCGGTGACGACGGCGGGGTAGAGGGCCTGCCAGCGGGCATCGGGGCCGGCCGTCGTGGCATCCGGGTTGGCCCGCTCCCGGGGCGGGATCGCAGCCGGCGGATGGTTCTGCTCGAGCATCCGCGCTCCCTGCACCAGCTTTTGGACCTGTTCGAGGAACTCGCGGCGGGCATTGTCGTCGTCGCCGGTGGGGCGGGGCATCGACGGTGCCTGGTAGGCGAACCGGATCAGGTCGTAGGCCATCAGTTTCTGGTTGAGCTCGGCGAGCTTCGTCTGCGTGAACGTCCGCTGCTCCTTGGGTGTCTGCTCGAGGGCCTGCATCTGCTCCCGCAGCTTCACCCGCCCCGGCTCCAATTCCGCGGCCGCATAGCGATGCCCCTGCCGCCGCTTGAGATCGAAGAAGTCGAGTACTTCCAGCGCGTCGATCCGAAACACGGGGGCCGTATCGACCCACTCGCTGCCGGCCATGTGGGCGAGCAGCCACTGCGGGGCTGAGACCGTGCCGGTGGGGCCTCCGGGCACCCGCTTCGCCGTCGCATCATCGGCCGCCGGCATCTTCACCGACGTGCGGTTGCCGAGCAGTTGGAGCGTGCTGCGGGCCACGCTGTCGAGCGGCTTGACGCGGCCCTCGTGCATCACGGGGA
>CAMDDA010000103.1 GCA_945890755.1 Candidatus Kuenenia stuttgartensis | reverse complement strand
TTGCTCCGCAACGGGCAGAACGGAGCCCGTCACGGAGTGACGGGCCTACGGGGCCGCAACGGGCAGAACGGAGCCCGTCTCGGAATGACGGGCCGCCGACCCCCTTGCCTCACCCGATGGTTGCTCTGCCGAATTGCTGCCGGGACTTGTGAAAAGAGAGTGGGTAAGGCACACTTCGTGCAAATTTTCACGAAGTCGGATTTCGCCGGGAAATATCGACCCAAATGGCTGAATTTCTCATCACTACCGTCGGGCTTTCCGAGTGGCTCGCGTGGACGGTCACCGCCGTCGTCGCGGCTGTGCTGGTGCTCAACGTGATCGCCGGCGGGGCCCTCGTCTTCATCTGGGCCGAGCGAAAGATCGCAGGCCGCATCCAGGATCGCCTCGGCCCCACCCGTACGGGCGGTCGATTCGGCTGGCTCCAGTCGCTCGCCGACGGCATCAAACTGCTCGCCAAGGAAGACCTGATGCCGGACGGGGCTGACGGCATGCTCTTTCGCCTGGCGCCCTACGTGAGCTTCTGTGCGTCGTTCTGTGCCTTCATCGCCCTGCCCTTTGCGTTCGACTTCATCGGCTGCCGGCTCAATGTCGGCGTGTTCTTCGTCGTGGCCGTGCTCGGCCTCGAGGTGTTCGGCGTGATCCTGGCGGGCTACGCCTCGGCGTCAAAGTGGTCGCTCTTTGGGGCGATGCGCGAGGCTGCCCAGGTGGTGAGTTACGAAGTGCCGCTCGGCATGTGCGTGGTCGTGCCGGTGATGCTCGCCGGCAGCATGGACATGGTGACGATCGCCGAGAAGCAGGCGGGCTGGTTCACCAACTGGTATCTGTTTCACGACCCCTTCACGTTCGTGATCTTCTGGGTGTACGTCACCTGCGCCGTGGCCAGCGTGAACCGGGCTCCGTTCGATCTCGCCGAAGCTGAGAGCGAACTCGTGGCCGGCTTCCATACGGAGTATTCGGGCCTGCGGTGGAGCTATTTCTTCATGGCGGAATACGGCTCGATGTTTCTCGTGAGCGCCATGGCTGCGGTGCTCTTCATGGGAGGTTGGAACGGACCGATCCCGGTGGCGTCGCTTCTGGGCCTCTCCGAGGGCACGGGCGACACGGCGAACTACTTCGTACGGCTGCTCGGCATGTTCAACCTGCTCGGCAAGGCGACGCTCGGCGTACTCGTGATGATGTGGGTGCGGTGGACGCTGCCGCGGCTCCGCATCGATCAGGTGATGACGACCTGCCTGAAATACTGCACGCCGATCGCGGCCGCGATGTTCGCCGGCGCGATGCTCTGGCAGCTGTTTCTGCCCGGCGGTCTCGTGCCAGGGCTCGATCGACCCGCCGGCGAGATTCGCGAAGGCTGGCTGGAGGGCCCCGGCGGCCGGGCGGCTGCGGCGCCCGCAGGCGTCGACGAGAAGGTCGCCCAGGTGATTTCAAGCCAGGTGAATCCATGATGGCCGCCATGTCTGCAACCGGGCTCATGGCCACGGCGCTGCCGCTGGCCGCGATCAACTGGCACTCGACGTTTTTCCTGCTCTTCGCCGTGCTGGCCTGCGTGTGCGCCGTGGCGGTGGTGGCGGCCGACAACGTGGTGCGGATGGCGCTCTACCTCGTGCTCTCGCTCGGGGCGACGGCCGGCCTCTTCTTTCTCGCCGGCGCCGAGTTCGTCGGCGCGATGCAACTCATGATCTACGTCGGCGGCACGCTCGTGCTGCTCGTGTTCGGTGTGATGCTCACCGCTCAGGAGCCGTTCGTTTCGATCAAGACCACGCCGGGCGACCGGGCGGTCGCCGGGATCGTCGGGGTGGCGCTGCTCGCCGTGCTGCTGCTCTCGGCCTTCTCCGTGGAGGAGTGGCGGAAGCCGGCCGCGGGCGTCGTCGGCGAGCCGACGGCCACGCCGATCGGCATGGCGCTCCTGGGCGTGCGGGTCGACGAGCCTCCGCCGGGAGCTCCGGCAGGTGGCCGCAGCGGCTACCTGCTCCCCTTCGAGATCGTGTCGGTGCATCTGCTCGTGGTACTCGTGGCGGCTGCCTATCTCGCCCGTGCCAAGCGGCGGAAGACGCCGCGGGCGATCGAAGTGGCGGCGTCGGTCGAGCCGCCGGCGTCGGTGGCGGCCCATGCCGCGATCGGCCGCGAGGCGGCAGGCCGCAGTGGCTCGGTGCTCGTGGGAGGCCCCCGATGACCTCGTTGCTCGGCTCGATGCCGTTGCCCGGCGGACTCTTCGCAATGGGGCTCTTCACGGAGCCGGTCAGTGTGGCCCACTACCTCGTGGTGGGCGCGATCCTCTTCACGTCCGGCATCGCCTGCATGGCGGTGAAGCGGAATGCCCTCGGCGTGCTGATGGGCATCGAGCTCGTCCTCAACGGCGCGAACGTCAACTTCGTCGCCTTCGCCTCCCCCTATCTGCAGGCCGAAGGGGGCCGCGGCCTCGGCCTCGACGGTCAGGCGATCGCCCTGTTCGTGATCCTGCTGGCAGCCGCCGAGGCGGCCGTCGCTCTGGCCATCACGCTCAACTTCTACAACAACCATGCCACGGTCGACGTCGATCGCGCCGACGACCTGAAGGGCTGAATCGAACCTCATGGACCTCGCCGCACAACTGCCGACGCTCCTGGGCCTCGCCTGGCTCGTGCCGCTGGCGTCGTTCATCGCGATCCTGTTCTTCGGGCCGCGAATGGGGCCGCACGGCCGCAACGCCGCCTGGGTGGCCACGGCTGCGATCGTGACCTCGCTGGTGCTCTCGCTGGCCGCGTTCGTGGCCTGGCTCGCGGTGCACCCCGTGAAGGCCGTGCATCATGGCGGTCATGGTGAGGCTCATGCGGCAGATCACGCCGATGCAGGCCACGGCGATTCCCATCACGACGACCATGGCGAACATGCCGAGCATGCGGCCCCGCCCGCCTACTCCGGCGACTGGTACACGCTCTACGAAGGGGGCCGCCTCAAGCTCTCGATCGGCTGGTACATCGACTCGCTCACCGTGCTCATGTTCGTGGTGGTCACGTTCATTGCGACCTGCATCCATGTCTATGCGTCGGGCTACATGCACGACGAACTCCACGACGTGACCGACCACGAGGTGCATCTCTCGTCGGGCGGCCATCTCCACCGTCCCGGCCGGTTTCCGCGGTTCTTTCAAGCGCTCTCGCTCTTCTGTTTCTCGATGCTCGGCATCCTGATCGCCGGCAACCTGGCGATGGTGTTCGTGTTCTGGGAACTGGTGGGCATCTGCTCGTGGTTCCTGATCGGCTTCTACTATGAGCGGAAGAGCGCTTCGACCGCCGCCAACAAGGCGTTCATCGTCAATCGGGTGGGCGACTTCGGGATGCTGATCGGCCTGATGGCCCTGTGGGGCGCCCTGGGCACCCTGCAGTTCGCCGATGCGACCACGACGGCGGCCGACGGCACGACCGTGACAACGCCCGGGCTCTTCAGCCTCGTGCGGCCGGCGGAGGCGGGGCATGCCCTGCGGGTGCCGGATGGCATGGTGACGTTCGCCGCTGCCGACGAGGTGGCGACGATCGCCGCGGAGAAGGCCGCCGACCCGGGGGCCGCGGCCGCCGAGATCGCCGGCCGCGTGCCGGGCTGGCGGGAGCAGGGGTTCGGCGGCTGGCTGCTCTTTATCGCCGGCCTCGGCATCTTCTGTGGTTGCGTGGGCAAGAGCGCCCAGTTTCCACTCTTCGTCTGGCTCCCCGACGCGATGGAAGGGCCGACGCCCGTCTCGGCGCTCGTGCACTCCGCGACGATGGTGGCAGCGGGTGTCTATCTCGTGGGACGGTTCTTTCCCGTGCTCACGCCCGACGCCCTGCTCGTGATCGCCTACACCGGCGGCATCACACTCTTCATCGCGGCCACGATCGCGCTGGTGGCCAACGACATCAAGCGGGTGCTCGCCTACTCCACGGTCAGCCAACTCGGCTACATGATGCTCGCGCTCGGCGTGGGGGGCTGGGTGGCCGGCCTGTTCCACCTCGTCACGCACGCGTTCTTCAAGAGCCTGCTCTTTCTCTGCTCCGGCTCCGTGATCCACGCCTGCCATACCAACGACATGCGGAAGATGGGCGGCCTCGCCAAGGTGATGCCCTACACGGCCGGGGCGATGCTCGTGGGCTGCCTCGCGATCATCGGGGCGGGCGTGCCCTTCGTGATCGGCCTCTCGGGCTACTACTCGAAGGATTCGATCCTGGCCCAGGCGCTCTCGTTCGCCCAGGCCAATCCGCGGCATGCGATCCTTTATTACGCGGTGGCCGGCGGCGCGTTTCTCACGGCCTTTTACATGTTTCGGCTCTGGTTCATGACGTTCGCGGGCTCGCCTCGCGATCACCACGTGGCTGACCATGCACACGAGTCGCCCGCCGTGATGGTGTCGCCTTTGATCGTGCTCTCGGTGCTTTCGGTCGTGGCCGGCTGGACGCTGCCCGGTGGCTTCGGCGTGGCAAATCTGATCGAGCAGTCGCGGCCGGCCGGCACCGTCGAGACGGCGACGGGCGGGTTCGTGTTTGGCCAGGCCCTCACGCTCCCGGCCGAGTACCTGAGCCATGAAGGTGCCATCCACGTGACGGCCACGATGACCGCCTTCGGCACGGCGCTGGCCGGCGTGCTCGTGGCGGCTGCGATGTATCTCTGGCGGATCGTGTCGCCCGACGTGATCGCCACCTTGTTCCGGCCCGTCTACTCGTTCCTCGCCGGCCGGTGGTACTTCGACGAGTTGTATCACGCCCTGTTCGTCCTGCCCGCGCTGGGCGTCGCCCGCTTCGCGAGTTGGATCGACAAGGGAATCATCGACAACCTGATCAACGGCCTCGCCTGGGCTGCCCGGCAACTCGCCGGCATCGACGCCTGGATCGACCGCACGCTCGTGGACGGCTTGGTCAACGCCACGGCCGGCGCCACGTGGAACGCGGGTCTTGGGCTCAAGAAACTGCAGACCGGCCGACTGCGGCAGTACGTGATGTTCATCGCCGTGGGCACGGTCGCGCTCTTCGTGCTCGCCAGCATGCTCTTCCGCTCATCCTTCGCCGGCTGACCGCCGCACTCCCCGACACTTCGACACGAACCCGACGGACCTCGCCATGACCGCCGCCGACGCGATTTCGCAGCCCGCCCTCTGGCCGCTTACCGCCATCCTCTTCATTCCCGCCGTCGTCGCGGCGTTCCTCTCGCTGCCGATCATCCCGAAGGCCCGCGAGGAGGCGATCCGCTGGATCACGCTCGCCACGACCGCCGTGGTGTTCGTGCTCTCCCTGTGGATGGCCTGGCCGCAGCTCTTCGGCGCGGTCGGTCCGGCACAGTTCACGATCGGCGAGGCCGGCATGCAGGGGATCGTCAAGCAGCCCTGGATCCCCGCCTTCAACATCGAGTATCTGCTCGGCGTGGACGGCATCAGCATGCCGCTCGTGCTGCTCACCACCTTCCTCTCAATGCTCGCCGCGGCAGCCAGTTGGCCGATCACGAAGCACGTGAAGGCCTACCACGTGCTCTTCCTCTTGCTCGAAACGGGCATGCTCGGCGTGTTCGTGTCGCTCGACTTCTTCCTTTTCTACGTGTTCTGGGAGGTGATGCTCCTGCCGATGTACTTCCTGATCGGCATCTGGGGCGGCCCGCGGCGTGAATACGCGGCGATCAAGTTCTTTCTCTACACCCTCTTTGGCAGCGTGTTGATGCTGCTGGCGATCCTGATGCTCTATTTCACGAGCGACCTGCGGATGCTCTCCCCCGAGCAGCTCCAAACGGCCCATGTGATCGCCCCCGGCCTCGACGCCGCCGCGGCAGCCGACGCCGTGACTGCGATCAAGACCGCCGCCGATCCGATTCACACGTTCAACCTGCTGGCGCTGGCCCAGCTCGGCCAGCTGCCGAACTCGCCGTTCGCGGCCGTGAACCTCTGGGGCATGAGCCTGGAGGCGTGGGCGTTCCTGCTGCTCCTGATCGGGTTCGTGATCAAGGTGCCGGTGGTGCCGGTGCACACCTGGCTGCCCGACGCCCACGTCGAGGCACCGACGCCGATCTCGATGATCCTGGCCGGCGTGCTGCTCAAGCTTGGCGGCTACGGCATCCTCCGGATTTGCTATCCGATCTGCCCGGGCGCGGGCCTCTCGCTGGCGTGGCTCGTGTGCGGCCTCGGCGTGGTGTCGATGGTGTACGGCGCCTTCGCGGCCCTCGCCCAGAAGGACTTCAAGCGGATGGTGGCCTACAGCTCGGTGAGCCACATGGGCTACGTGATGCTCGGCCTCGGCGTGTGGAGCGCGGTGGCCGGCAACGAGTTCCGGTGGGACGCCTGGGCCCAGGGAGTCAACGGCGCCATGTTCCAGATGCTCGCCCACGGGATCTCGTCGGCCGGCATGTTCTTCATGGTCGGCGTGCTTTACGACCGCGTGCACCACCGCAACCTCGAGGAGTTTGGCGGCATCTTCAACCGGATGCCCGTTTACTCGGGGCTCGCCGTGGCCGTCTTCTTCGCCGGCCTTGGCCTGCCGGGGCTCTGCGGCTTCATTGGCGAGGTGCTCGTCACGCTCTCGAGCTGGAACTACAGCCGCGTGCTCGCCGTGATCTCGGCCTTCACGGTCATCCTCACGGCCGCCTACATCCTGTGGGCGATCCAGCGGGTGTACCTCGGCGCTGAATACAAGGGCCCGCACGGTGACCACCTCACGCCGATGACGGGCCGCGAGTTGGCGATCGCCACGCCGCTCGTGTTCCTCGCCATCCTGTTCGGCGTCGCACCGCAGACGCTCTTCAGCTACGTGACGCCGAGCGTGAACAAGCAGGTGGAGACGCTGGCCGACTGGACCCGCCGCGTGCGGCCCGACGCGCCGGGCGCCCAAGAGCCGCTGGTGCCGGCAGCCGCTGCCGTGGCTCCGCCGGCCGCCGCAACCGCCCAACGCTGAGTCTCGCCGCCACCCCGGACATTCGCCCGCCTGAAAGCCCGAACCTGAAAGCCCAGCTGTGGACCTCGGATCACTTCTCACGACGACGCTGAACGACACGCTCTCCGTGTCGCTGCCGCTGTTTCGCACGGAACTCGCGCTGGCGGCCACCGTCGTGCTGCTGCTGCTCTGCCGGATGCTGCCGGTGCTCCGGCTCCTGGATTCAGCCCTCGTCGCGCTCGGTGGCGTGCTGTTCGCGACCTGGTTTGCGTGGGTCGATCTACGGGGCCTGCCCGGCTCGCCCTGGGCGCTGGCCGACATCGCTGCGACGCCGTTGCGGCAGGAACTCTTTGGCGGGTTGCTCGTGTTCGACTCGCTCACGGCGTACATCCGCCTCGTGCTCACCGGGTTCCTCGTGCTCTACATCCTGTTCACGAAGGTGTCGGGCATCCCCGATCGCGAGGACGGCGCCGACTTCTACGCGATGGTGCTCGGCGCGACGCTCGGCATGTGCCTGATGGCATCGGCCAATCACCTGCTCATGGTGTTCATGGCGGTCGAGATGGCGAGCGTGCCGTCGTATGCCCTCGCCGGCCTGCTCAAGGGCCGCAAGGCGAGCTCCGAGGCCGCTCTCAAGTACGCCGTCTACGGCGCGGGTGCGGCCGGGATCATGCTCTACGGGATCAGCCTGTTGGCCGGCGTGCTCGGTACCTGCCACCTGCCGACAATGGCCATTGAACTGGCCCGCGTGGTGGGCGAGCAGGGCATCGGTTCGGGCAAGGTGATGGTGCTGTCGCTCGGCGGACTCATGGTGGCCGTGGGGCTGGCGTTCAAGCTCTCGGCCGTGCCGTTCCACTTCTGGTGCCCCGATGTGTTCGAGGGCGCGGCGGCAGAGGTGGGGGCGTTTCTCTCGGTCGCGAGCAAGGCGGCTGCCGTGGCGCTCCTCCTGCGGCTCGTGTTCGGCCTCGGTGACCCAGCCGCGGCGACGGCGGCCGGCGGAGCCGCGGCCGTGGCCGGCCTCGCCGAGACGAGGCACTTCATGGTGTATGTGATCGCCCTGATGGCAGCCGTCACCTGCACGCTGGGCAATCTTGCGGCGTATGGCCAGACCAACATGAAGCGGCTGCTCGCCTACTCCACGATCGCCCACGCCGGCTACTTGATGATGGGCGCCGCGGCCGCGACGGCGATGCTCGGCACGTCGCCTGCCGGTGCCCGGAATGCCGTGACGGCCCTGGCCTTCTATCTGGGCACCTATCTCTTCATGAACCTCGGCGCCTTCGCGATCGTGGCCCTGCTGCGGAATCGGCTGCGGAGCGAGGAGATCTCGGCCTATGCCGGTCTCGTGCGGACGAGCCCGGGGGTCGTCGTGGCGACCGCGGTGGTGCTCGTGAGCCTCGTCGGCCTGCCGCCACTGGCCGGTTTCGTCTCGAAGTTCCTGGTGTTTTCGTCGATCGTCGAGGCGATTCGGGCCGGTGCAGAGCAGCCGTTGATGTTGGTGCTGCTGGTGCTGGGCGGGCTCAATACCGTGCTCAGCCTCTTCTACTATCTCCGCGTGCTCAAGGTCATGACGTTCGATCCGCCTCCGGCGGACCGGCCGACCGAGGCCTTCCCGCTCGTGTCGCTACCCGGTGCGTTCGTCACGGCGGTCGCCGTGCCCGTGGTCGTGCTCGGGATCTTCTGGGCAGGCCTGTACGCAGCCGCGCAGATGGCGGGGCGGTTCGTCTCGTAGCCCCGGAGGCGGGGAGCGTCCCGCCAGTGCAGGAACACCTATGACATCCACGTCGGCACCCTCCGATCCGCTCGCCAGCCTCGTCGCGACCATCGAGTCGTCGCCGGCGATGTATTTGGCCGACTCGGGGCTCGCGTCGTATCCCGGCGCGGCCGAGATCCGCGCGGTGATCGAGGCCCTCGTGGCCGAGCAGCAGGACGTTCTGTCCCGCGCGGCCAACCTCATCGCGGACCGCGAGCAGCCGCTCCCGCAGGGGGCTTTTCCAATCGCCTTCACAGCTTGGCACGACGTCGACCTGCGCCACCTCGCGGCCCGCGTGATCGAGAGCCTGAAGCGGCAGGCGGGTGATTTCGCGACACTCGCAAACGCCGGTGGCGATGCGGCAGCGAGTGACCTGGCCGGCCGCAGCCAGGAGATCGCGCGGCGGTATGCCGAGAAGCTCGAGGGGCTCTTGGTGCGGCTCCGCGCGGGCTTGGCCGGCCAGTCCGCCTGACATGGAATTCTTCGACAGCCACTGTCATCTCGACCCAATGCGGTATGGGGCCGAGTTGGCCGACGTGCTCGCCCGGGCTCGCGGAGCCGGTGTGGCGGGCATGACCCTGATCGGTACCCGGGCCACCGACAGCGAGGTTGCGGCGGAACTGGCAGCCGCCCATCCTGACCTCGCGGCCGCCGCAGGGATTCATCCCAACGATACGGCCGAGGCCGAGCCCGATGAGTGGGACCGGATCGTGCGGCTCGCGGAGAGCGGCCGCGTGGCGGCGGTGGGTGAGACGGGGCTCGACTGGTATCGCACCACCGCCACGACCGACGTGCAGCGGGACTTCTTCGATCGGCACATCCGACTCGCCCAGCGGCTCGGCCTGCCGCTCGTGATTCACACGCGTGAGAGCATCCGCGACACGCTCGACATGCTCCACGAGGCCGCGGCCCGCGGCCCCTTCCTGCCGGTGCTCCACTCGTTCACTGGCACGGCTGCCGAGGCGGCGGAGGCCGTCGATCTCGGCTGCTTCCTCGGGTTTGCGGGCATGGTGACGTTTCGCTCGTCGGCAGCCCTCCGCGAGGTTGCCAAGACCGTCCCGCTCGACCGGCTGCTCATCGAGACCGACAGCCCATTCCTCACGCCCGAGCCGTTTCGCGGCAAACGCAACGAGCCCGCCCACGTCGTGCACACGGCCCGCTGTCTCGCCCTCGCCCGCGGCGAGCCGCTCGAGGTATTCGCCGCGACCACGACCGCCAACGCCCGCCGCGTGTTCCGCCTCCCCCCCGCGGCCTAAACTATTCCACCCGCTCTTCCCGTTTCAGGAGACTGCCCGATGGTTCGGACCCCCAGCACGATGCTGCCGCTCGGCACCGTCGCCCCCGACTTCTCGCTGCTCAATGTCGATGGGCGGATGACGAGCTTCGCCGATGCCGCGGGGCCGCGCGGCACCCTGGTGATGTTCATCTGCAACCACTGTCCATTCGTGAAGCACGTGGCGGACCAACTGGCGGCGCTGGGTCGCGACTGTCTGGTGCGGGGGGTGGGCGTGGTGGCGATCAGCGCCAACGATGTGTCGCTCCACCCGGCCGACTCACCCGAGCAGATGGTCCGCGAGGCGGAGGATCGCGGCTATGTCTTCCCCTATCTCTACGACGAGACGCAGGAGGTGGCGAAGGACTATCACGCCGCCTGCACGCCCGACTTCTACCTCTTCGACGCCGACCGCAAGCTCGTCTATCGCGGCCAGCTCGACGCCAGCCGGCCCGGCAACGAGATTCCTGTGACGGGCCGCGACCTCAGGGCCGCCATCGATGCGCTGCTCGCAGGGCAGCCGCCCGCGGCGGAGCAGATCCCGAGCCTCGGCTGCAACATCAAGTGGAAGCCCGGCAACGAGCCGGGGTATTTCCAGCCCTGACGCCGAATCGAGTGGTTAGCGTCATCCCCCGTGCTCGCGCAAGGGGGCTTGTATGGCGGCACCGCGTGGATCCAATCAATCCCCCCGGCG
>CAMDDA010000102.1 GCA_945890755.1 Candidatus Kuenenia stuttgartensis | reverse complement strand
CGGCCAGGAAGCTCGCGCGTGATGCGGTGGTAGTCGCCCGCCGGGTCAAAGCCGAAGAGCGAAAGCCGGAAGCCATCCTTGCCGCGGGCCGCGCCGTGGCAGCTGCCCATGTTGCAGCCGGCCCGGGCGAACACGGGCATCACGTCGAGCCGAAACGACAGCGGCGGCTCGCTCGATGCCGACACGACCGTCACGGGGATCTCGCGCGTGTGCCCGGCATGCTCGACGATGAGTCTGCCTGGGCCATCGGCGAGCGGTATGAGCAGGCCATGTTCCACGGCGAAGCACTTCGGATCGGCGGGCTTGAGCGCGGGGGCTGCCACGTGCTCGGTTCGCCCGTCGGCGAACGTGGCCTGCACGAGCACCCGCTGCCGGTCGCGAGCGGAGTCGAGCCGGATGTGTGGCGGATACACCTCGATGCCGACGGGAGCGTCGGCCTGGGTGAGCGATGGCCACACGACGATCGCCATCAATACCATGACCGCTGAGAAAGCCTTCATGGCGTTGGCCCTTCATTCGCAGCCACGGCCGGCGGCAGTGGCTTGTCGATGCGGAGCGATGTCGGGGCCATCTGGTGGATCATGATCGAGTCGCCGACTGGCACCTCGATCCGGCACACCACGTTTTCGTGCTTGCCGACCGGGGCTTCGGCCCCGACCGTGATCGGGAACTCGAGCGTTTCGGCACCGGCGGCGAGATCGAGCGTGGGCGCCTCCACCTTGGTCGGGAGCCCCAGCAGCCGGGCCTTCGCGGTGCCCGTGAAGGTCGGTGGCTTCGCCGCTTTGAAGGTGAGTTTCACCGTGGCGCCCTGCTCGACCACGGCTTTCTCGGCCGTCATGTCGATGTGCGGTTCGACGATCGTCAGCATCACGGGCCGGCTGGCGATCACCATTCCCTTGGCTGCCCGCTTGCCGGCGGCCTTCTTGTCCTTTTGTTCTCCCTGCGGCACGAGCGTGGCGGTGATCGCGACCTGCCAGTCTTTCAAGGGAGCGTCGCCCGAGCAGGTGATCGGAAACGCCACCTCCGACTCGCCTTCCTTCACCTCGACGGCCGAGGCGCCGATGCCATTCGGACGAAACGGCATCTCGAGCCGCATGCGGCCTGCGTACCCCTCGGCCCGGATCACCTTGACGCGAAGGTCGAGTGTGCCCCGCCGTGCGATCGGCGTGGGCGGCGCCTCGACCTCGATCGCGGCAGGCGCCTCCTCGATGACGGCCACGGCAAGACGGTCGCTGAAGGACGTGCGATAGGGGGTGCGGTTCGGCTCGCCGAAGACAAGGTCGGTGCCCTGCCGGAGACACCCTACTTCCTGCGCGGCTTCGCCGGCACCGCGGACCACCCGCACGGGCGTCGCCGCGGTCGTCGGCGCCGCGTCGGCGGCCGCCTCGAAGACGACGATGCCGCTCGCAGCCGGGTCGGCGATGGTCGTGGGCGAGGTCGTGACCCCCGCAGGCAGGCCAGGAAATTCGAGTCGCACGGGCTCACCGCACTCGGTGCGGGCCGCGTTGAACACGAGTGCGGTGCGGTTGCCCCGCGGCACCGCAGCCACGAGCCGCTGCTGGGTCTTCGTTTGTGCCGGAGCCACGCTCACCGTCACTCGCGGCACGATCGGCTCGAGGTCGATCCAATAGATGAAGTCGGGGCCGCCACGCCGCTCGAAGTCGTTGACACGCAGCAGGAACGCTCCGTCGTCCGGAGCGGTCACCTGCACGAGGCTGTCGGGCCCGTCGGCGTCGTCGCTGCTCGTGATCCGCTCGCGCTTGTCGGTGGCCCGGTGGGCTGCGATCACGAGGTCCACCGGGGAGCCCAGTCGGCGACCCCAGCCCGTGACCTTCCACTTGGATCCCTTCGGGGCCTCGATGCGAATCCAATCGACGTCCTCCGGCGCGTCGATCCGACCCACGATCGCACTGGGTGCCTTGGCCGCAGACGCCTTTTCCGGCTCATCATTCGGCTCGGCCGACTGGAAGACCGACTCGGCCGTGATCCGCAGCGGCACCGCGATCGTCGACGTTTTGCCGTCCCGCACGGCGCGGATGTGGGCCAGGCCGTCGCCGCCCGCCGGCGGCAGCACGACCTGCGCCTTGAAGGGCCCCGCCGGGTCGCCGAACCACTCGACGTCGACCGTCGAGCCGGGAGCCCCACCGGGTGGCCAGGCGACGTGGGGGATCGGGAAGTCGCCGACATGCACAACATAGAGGGCGTTGCCACCGCCGTAGGCGCTTTCGCGGACGCGCAGGAAGTAGTCGCCCTCGCGTGGGGCGACGGCGGCGAGCGCGGCGTCTTGGGTGAGCAGGGGGTGGTCGTCGCAGGCCGCGACCACGAAGCCCTCGGCATCCACGAGCTCGACATACGGATCGAGCATCTGCTGGTCGAGACGCACCGCATCGACGACGGCCGCGATCCGCTCGCCGGCCCGCAGCTGCACCCTGTAGACATCGACGTCTTCGTTCTTGAGCACGCCCCACACGGCCCGGCCCGGCTCGAGCGGCAAGGCTTGGGAGAAGGAATCGTTGGGCTCCTGCTCCGCCGTCTGCTCGGACGCATGCACGTGGAACATCCGCAGTTCGGAGAGGCCGTCGCTCGTGCGCACTCGCATACGGTGCGGGCCGAGCGGGCAGTCGGCGGGCACGGTGAGTTTCACCGCGAGCGTCTTGTCGTTTTCTACGGTTGGAGCGGCGGCAGCGATGCATCCCTGTTCGAAGAAGACCTCGGTCGCGCCGTCGAGTTCCGTGCCGGTGATCTGCACCTCGATCGCGGCGCCCTGGCGGGCCGCCGGCGGCTCGATGCGATCGATCGTGGGCTCTGCCCGCACCGCCCGGCCGAGGACTCCGAGCGACAACGTCACCGGCATGGCGAGCAGCCACATGTGCGAGCGGTGCATGAGCGGAGGCAAACGCATGGTTGGATGCGGCCGCTGACGGCTCCGTCAGGCGAGAAGTTCGTTCCTGACCGTGCCGCCGTCGACGATTTCGACCGGTCGATTGCCAGGGGCCACGAGCTCTTTATCGGCCACGATCCCCAGACAATGGTAGACCGTGGTCGCCAGATCCTCGACCGTGAGCGGGGCGTCGGCGGGCTCCGCTGCGATCGCGTCGGAGGCGCCGTAGACCAGGCCGCGTTTCACGCCGCCGCCCGCGAGCACGACGCTGAACACCTTCGGCCAGTGATCGCGGCCGGCGTCGGGATTGATCTTCGGCGTGCGGCCGAATTCGCTCGATACCATCACGAGCGTGGTGTCGAGCAGGCCACGTCGCTCGAGGTCGCGGATGAGCGCTGCGTAGGCTTGGTCGAAGGGCGGCAGCGTCTTCGTCATGCCGTCACGAATCTTCTGGTGCATGTCCCAGCCGCCGTAGGAGAGCGTCACCAGCCGCACGCCCGACTCGACGAGCCGGCGGGCGAGGAGCATCCGCTGCCCGGCCTCGTTTCGACCATATTCGTCACGCACCGTGTCGGGCTCTGCCTGGATGTCGAATGCCGCCCGCGCCTGCGCGGAGCTCACGAGGTCGTAGGCACGCGAGTAAAACTCGTCCATCGCGTCGAGATTCGCCGTGTTCTCGAGCCGCTGGAAGTGCCGCCCCACCACGTCGCGCAGGCGTTGCCTCATGGCGAACCGCTGGGGATCGACGCCGCCGGGGAGAGCAAGATCGCGGACCGTGAAGGCCGGATCGGCGGGGTCGGAACCGAGCGTGAACGGACCATAGGCACTGCCGAGGTAGCCGGCGCCCGCGTCGGGAGCGGGGAGATTGGGCAGGCAGACATACGGCGGCAGGCCGTCGCGCGGCCCGAGTTCATGGGCCACCACGCTGCCGAAGCTCGGATAGGAGAGGGCGGGGCTGGGGCGGTAGCCGGTGAACATGTTGTGCGTGCCGCGCTCGTGGGCCGCCTCGCCGTGGGTCATCGACCGGACGACCGTGATCCGGTCGGCGATCTGCGCGGTCTTCGGCAAGAGTTCGTTGAACCGCGCGCCCGGCAGACTCGTCTCGATCGAGCCCATCTCGCCGCGGTACTCCAGCGGGGCCAGCGGCTTGGGATCGAACGTCTCCTGCTGGGCCCAGCCGCCCGGCAGCCAGATGTGGATCACGCTCTGCGCGGTGCCGGTGAAATGGCTGAACGACTTCGTGTCGGCCCGGGCCGCCTGCATGCGAAGCATCATTCCGAGCGAGAGGCCGAGGCCGCCGAGGCAGCCGACCTGGAGAAACTCTCGCCGGCTGCGTGCACCATCAACCATAGAGCAGGGCCTCCTTCACCGATGGGCCGCCAGGGATCAGTCGCCCACACACCTTCCGCTCGTCAGCAAAATCTAACACATTGCGTCAAGGCACCTCCTCAACCGGCCCGCCATGTCCTGGCCCTGTGGCCGGAAGTCGCCCGCTGCAAAGGCCTTACACCGTCGCCAAAGGGTCTTGAAACCGCCCAGTTCACGGGCCGTCCGCGCCGCGGCGTGGCGTGCCGTCGCAGGGCGTGGTTGTCGATCACGGGCTACCGTCCGCTTGGGCACCGAATGCTCGCGTCGCTACGATCAAGCCTTGGCGGGCATGTCGCCCGGATCGGCGTCGCCGGCTGCGGCACCTGTGACAAGTCGATCGTCGAAAACGCCGCTGCCGACGCGTCGTTCAGCACTCTCGTGGCTGCCGTCAAGGCCGCCGGGCTCGCTGAGACGCTCTCCGGCGACGGCCCGTTCACCGTCTTCGCGCCGTCGAACGAGGCGTTTGCGAAGCTACCCAAGGGTACGGTCGAGGACCTGCTCAAGCCCGAGAACAAGGAGAAACTCGTCGCGATCCTCACCTACCACGTGGTGCCAGGCACCGTGAAGGCGAAGGACGTCGTCGGACTGAGCGAGGCCAAGACCGTCAACGGCAAGGCGGCGAAGGTCACGGTCAAGGACGGCGCGGTGATGATCGACGGTGCCAAGGTCGTGAAGACCGACATTACGTCGAAGAACGGCGTGATTCACGTCATCGACGCCGTGATTCTGCCCTAACTCCAAGGACGCATGGCACAAACCGGAACGCCGGCCGCAAGGCCGGCGTTTTTGTTTGAACCAACGGTCCGACTCAGGGCAGATCGCCGTCCTGCACCGGTCGCACTGGCAGCCAGACGACCGGGCGGCCGGTGCTGCCGGGCGCAAGCCTGCTGATCCCGAAATCATCGGCGGTGGCGCGTCGGGCAATGTCCGGCGGCAGGTCACGGGCGGCGAAGATCACGAGCCCGCGGTCCGCGACCGTGACCGGGACACGCTCGAAGTGATGGCGATAGTCGACAGGCAGGCAGAGGTAGGCGGGCGGGCCCGCCGCAGCGGGCCCGCCGTCGATCGCTGCTGGGGGATCGAGCACCGGGCGGGCCTCGTAGACGCCGTGCGGCGGTTCCGACGCCTGTTCGCTGTCCCTCAGCCGCCGGGCCGGCACGAGCAGGAACGCCGGCGAATCGAGCCGCAGCGGCTCACCCCCCCCGCCGACCTGGGCGGTCCGCTCTGGTTCATCGCCGCGGTTCGCCACGGCGTACACCGTGAAGCACGGCCCCGCATCCGCGTCGCGGGCCGTCACGGCCACCGGACCCGCGAGCCGGATCTTGCGGTGGGTGTCATCGAACGCACCGCGGACCATCACCGAATGGTCGATCGGCGCTTCGGCTGTGACGTCGCGCCAGACCCACGCGTCGGCCGCCCGTGCGACCCCCAGCGTAACGGCGATCACGACACCGCAGACGCAGCCGGCGAGCCGGCGAGCCGGCGAAGGATCGATGCAGACACGGGAGACCTCGAGATGACCATGGGCGGGCACATGGAGCGTCGGCGACCGGCGGCCGAGCGGAGAGGATCATGGGACGCGACGGTCGGCTGGATGCCCATGTGTCGCGTGTAATCAGTCGAAGCGGACTTCGAGGATCTCGTATTTGAGCGTGCCGGCGGGCACGTCGATCGAGACCTTTTCTCCCACCTTGCGGCCGAGGAAGCCCTGGGCCAGCGGGCTGGCCACGTTGATCCGGCCGGAGTCGAAATCCTCCTCGCCGGCGCCGACGAGCACGTATTCCTCCTCGTCGCCGAACTTCAGGTCCTTCACGCGGATCGTGGCCCCGAACACGACCTCGTCGCCCGCGTCCTTTGCCCGCTCCACGAGCACGGCCCGGGCCAGCTTGTCGCGCAGCAGGTTGATCTTCGCCTGCAGCATCCCCTGGCTCTCACGGGCCCCGTGATACTCGGCATTTTCGCTGAGGTCCCCCTCACTGCGGGCAGCCGCGACGCGGGCGGCGAGCTTGGGCATCTCGACCGTCTCCATTTGGTCGACCTCGGCCTTGAGCTTGTCGTAGCCGGTGCGGGTCATCGGGATGCGGTCCGACATGTCTGGATGCTCCAACAGGAAAACGGGGTGGGCTCGGGGAGCGGCCGCGGGGGCCGGCTCCGGCCTAGCGGGATGATTCGGGAACGTACAGCAGCCGTCCGCAACTGCGGCAGGCGGCGATCTTGCCGAGCATGAGGTCGCTGACCATGTTGCCGGTGATCTGCTGGAAGCAGCCGCCGCAGCTCTGGCCTTCGAGAGGGGCCATGCCGTCAGCCCCCTTTTGCTTCACGATCCGCGCGTACTTGTCGCGGGCATCATCGGGCAGTTCGCGCTCCACGGTCTCGAGTTCCATCCGCACGCGGCCCACTTCGCCCTCGAGCCTGCTCGTCTCGGCCGCCACGCGGGCCTTCGCCTCATCGAGCAGTTTCTTCGCGGCCGCCACCTCTCCCTCGGCCGCGGGCACCGTCGGCTTGAGGGCATCGACCCGCTCGAGCGCCTCGAGGATCTCGTCCTCGAGCACCTTCGTGGCCATCGTATCGGCGGCGATCTGCTCCGTCAGCGTCTGATATTCGCGGTTGGTCTTGCAGGCGTTGAGCTTGCCCTGGAGGTCGCGGATCTTCGTCTCGGCCGACTTGAGCTGCAGCTGCTTCTGATCGGCGGAGACCTTCGCCTTCTTCACGTCATCGTGCGCGGCGGTCTTTTTCGCTTCGGCCGCCTCGACCTGCTTTGTGCGCACGGCCACGGTCCGCGGCCCGGCAGCCAGCTGCTCGGTCAGATCGGCCAGCTGCCGGTGGATGCGATGCAGGGTGCGGAGCGTTTCGGTGACGAGGGCGACGGACATAAGGGGGCTTTCCGCCTGCGGAGCCTTCAGGATGATCGTCCGGAGTCTACCAGACCGGGGGGGCTGCGCAAGGGACCGGCGTCATTCCGAGAACGCCCGCTTGCGCCGCTCCATACAACCCCCCAGGCGCAAGCCGGGGGATCGCGGTTGACACGGTCCCGCAGACGGATCCCCTCGCTTGCGCTCAGGGCTTGTATGGGGAGAGTGCCTCGGCTCCATACAAGCCCCCAGGCGCAAGCCGGGGGATCGCGGTTGACACGGCGGTGTCCCGCACCTCCATACAAGCCCCCAGGCGCAAGCCGGGGGATCGTGTGTGGGCGATCCCGCTCGCCGCGTCAGCCGTCGGCCCCGGCGGCTTCCATGAAGTTTTCCAGTTGCCGCGAGCGGACCGGGTGCTGGAGCTTCTTCACGGCCTTGGCCTCGATCTGGCGGACGCGTTCCCGCGTGACGCGGAAGATGCGGCCCACTTCCTCGAGCGTGTAGGTGTAGCCGTCGGTGAGGCCGTAGCGGAGGCGAATGATCTCGCGCTCGCGGTACGTGAGCGTCTTGAGCAGGGAGTCGATCTTGTCGCGGAGCAAGCCGTGAGTCGTGGACTGCGTGGGGCTCGCCACGCCGACGTCCTCGACGAACTCGCTGAAGCTCGCGTCTTCGCTCTCGCCCACCGGACGATCGAGACTCATCGGCTGCCGTCCCATGTCCATCACGCGGCGGGCCTCTTCGAGTGGCACGCCGGCGGCCTGCGCGATCTCCTCCGCGGTCGGTTCACGGCCGAATTCGTGGAGCAGCTTCTTGGCCGTCGTCCGCAGCTTCGAGAGCACGTCGATCATGTGCACCGGGATGCGGATCGTTCGCGACTGGTCGGCGATCGCGCGGGTGATCGCCTGCCGGATCCACCAGGTGGCGTAGGTCGAGAACTTGAAGCCGCGGCGATACTCGTATTTGTCAACCGCCCGCATCAGCCCCGTGTTGCCCTCCTGGATGAGGTCGAGGAAGGAGAGGCCGCGGTTGCGGTACTTCTTCGCGATCGAGACCACGAGCCGGAGGTTGGCCGCCGAGAGGTTTCGCTTGGCGGCGTCGTACTCGACCTTCAGCTTCTCGAGCATGTCCACGCGGGTGCGGAGCGACCGCGGGCTCTCGAGGGTCGTGAGCATGAGGTCGCGGAGTTCCTTCCGCATGTCGGCCAGGTCGTCCCGCGGCATCTCCCCCTTCTTGATCAGCCGAAGGTCGTGCTGCAGCCGATCCATGCGGCCGGACATGCCCCGGAGCAGTTTGACCAGCGGCAGCACGCGGCGGGTCCGCAGGCTCAGTTCCTCCACGAGCAGGAGCGACTTGCCCTGCGTGCGGCGGAACCGCTGCCGGGCCGCCTTGGCGTCGTCGGGAGTCGTGCGCGTGCTGATCAAGAGCCGGAAGTCTGCCCGGCTCTGCTCCATCAGGTGGTCGAGCGTCTGCAGATTGTGCGGCATCCGCGCCTGGATCTGCTCCTTCGTGAGCCGCTCGGTGAGCGACACCTTGATCGTGCGGTCGAAAGGCAGGGCCCCCTCGTGCACACGGCGGAGCGTGTCGACGGTGGAACGCAGCGAGTAGTTGCAGCCGAGCACCGCGCGGCGAAACCGCTTCCGTGTCACCTCGATCCGCTTGGCGAGCGAGATCTCCTCGCGACGGGTGAGCAGCGGAATCTCCGCCATCTGCGCGAGGTACATCCGGATCGGGTCGTTGGCCGCGTTGGACGGCGGCGTGGTGGTCGGCTCGTCGCGGCGCGGAGCCGGGGCGGCGGAGGCAGCCGCGGCTTCGCGCTCGGCCGTGGGCTCCGGCGGGGCGTCGAGCAGCTCGACGCCGATGTCCTCGAGGGCCACGAGGAGCGCATCGATCTTTTCCGGGTCGACCGCCTCGTCGGGGAGATATTCGTTGACCTGATCGAAGGTCAGGTAGCCCTGCGACTTACCGGTGGCGATCAGCGTGGTCAGGTCGGCATCGGCGCCACCGACCGGAGCCGGCGTGGCACTGCGAGTCGCGGCATCGATGGCCGCAGGGGAAATCCGCTGGGCAGTGGGCGTGACCGCAGACGTGCCACGGTGACCGTTCATCGCATGGTTCTTCATTGATTGGTTCTCCTTCACCATCCTACCGTCACTCGCCGACCGCCCCCCGATCCCGCGGCACCGTGAGGCCCCACGCGATCGATCGCAGCGACGAGATGGACACCCTCACCCATCCTTGGGTTCGGCCATGCCCTGCACGGCCCGCCGCTCCGCGACGAGACGTGCCAGAAGTTCAGCTTCGGCACCGGTATCGAGCCGGTCTGTCTTGAGTGCCCGGGCGCTCGCCCGCGCCCGCCGCTCTGCGGCCCGGCGCTGGATCGCCTCCTCGAGATGTTGCAGTCGCTCTTGCGGGTCGATCTGCCCGCGGTCGGCACGCGACTCGTCAACGGCGACGAGCAGGCTCTGGAGTGCTGGGTCGGTGAGTTCGAGCAAGAGCCCGCCGAGCGCCACGGGCCGCCCCTCGCGGTGCAGCCGCTCGGCCACCTCGAGTACCTGCCGCGCGGCCGGGGTCTCGACACCGCTCCCACCGACGTGTTGCACGATCACGCCGATGCTGTCGGGCACACCCACCAGCACCTCGATCACCTCACGGTCCCATGGGGGCAGGCGGGAGGCATCGGCTGCACGTGACGCGGGACCGACGGATCGCTGGCCCGCCGCGCCGGCCCCGCCGCGGAGGTCGTCGAGCCGGCCGCGAAGCACCTCGCGTGACAGCCCGAACCGCCGGGAGAGCCGACCGAGCACCTGGTCTTCGCGAAGCTGATACTGCGAACTCACCAGCGACGATCGCCGGGAAGCGGTGGCCAACGCCTTGAGCACGCTCTCGATCGAGGCGAGCGCCGCATCGTCTCCGGCGTCGGCGGCCAGACTGCCGAGCGCCTCGTCCATCCGATACTCGAGCGGATCGCCAGCCGAGTCGGCCAGCGCCTCGAAGGCCTCGCGGCCACGCTCCAGAATGAAGTCGCAGGGATCGACGCCCGCAGGCAGCCGCGCGATCCGCACGTCGATCGGCTCCGCGAGGAGGACGTCGAGCACTTCGTTGGCCCGACGGCGGCCGGCATCGTCGCCGTCGAGCACGAGCACGATCCGGTCGGCGTACCGCCGCAACAGTTTTGCGTGCCGATCGCCGAGGGCCGTGCCAAGCACGGCGACCACGTCGTCGATGCCCGCCTGCCTGGCGGCAAGGCAGTCGGTGTAGCCCTCCACGACGATCGCCCGCCGCGATTTGGTCATCGCGTCGCGGGCGGTGTCGAGCCCGTAGAGCATCGAGCTCTTCGAGAACAGCGGCGTCTCGGGGGAGTTGATGTATTTTGCGGAGTCGGTCGGCGCGCCGGGGAGCACGCGGCCTCCGAAGGCCACGCAGCGGCCCTGCGGATCGCGGATCGGAAAGATCACGCGGTCGCGGAAGCGGTCGTAGTGGCCCGTCTGCCCCTGCCTCTCGACGGCGAGTCCCGTTTTCACGAGGTCGGCCGCGGCGATGCCGGCCGCCGACGCCTGACGGAGCAGCCAATCCCACGCAGGTGGCGCGAAGCCGAGGTGGAATCGCTCGATGGTGGCGGCCGACAGGCCGCGA
>CAMDDA010000101.1 GCA_945890755.1 Candidatus Kuenenia stuttgartensis | reverse complement strand
AGCGGCATCTGCCGCATGATCACGCTCGACGTCTCGAGGTGAATCCGCTCGTGCTCGATGCCCATGAGGATGATCCACGCGGGTGAGTCAGGGCGGATCGGCAGTTCGAGCGGCATCGACTGGATGAAGCCGTCGATGAGCTCACGCATCGCGGCGCGGTAGTCGCGAACCGCCCTGACGCGCGGCCATTCGTAGTGGGCCGTATTCAGGTCGTCCCACGACATTTCGTCCACGCCCACGGCCATCATCGCCTCAAGCACGGGGTCGATGCGGCGGGGGATGAAGCGGCCGGCGGTGAGCTTGTTGACGTAGAACACCGCCGGGTGGGCGAAGTAAAAGATCAACGGGTGGCGGAGCGGCTCGTGCCGCTCGTAGTACGACGCGTCGTCGCGAATCAGGTCGAACAGCCGCTCGTAGATCGCGCAGGTCTGATGGAAGTAGCGGCGGATCTCGGCCCGCTTTGCCGCCACCGGGTCGGCGGCCGCAGGATCGGCTGTGAGCAGCACCGTGCGGGTGGGGGCCAGCGGCGTCTCGAAGTCGGCGAATCGGCCGGATGGGCCGCGGGCGGGCGGCGCGGCGACAGGGGGCCTCATGCAGTTCCTCGCGTCTCAGAAACCTTGCGGAAATGAAAGTGTATCGCGGGCCTGCAATTCTGCGAGCAGTCGGCGGGGAATCGGTGCCGTCGCGCCGAGGAGTGCCCCGACGACCGCGCCGCGGTGGCAGTTGTCGCCCCCGCACAACGCATTGGCCCGGATGCCACCGGCGAAGTCATGCGGGTGGCGACAGGCGAGAAAGAGCGCGGCCGGGAAGGCCTCGTCGATGTAGCAGGCGGGGCTGAGCACGCCGCCCACGACACCGCGGTCGGGACAGCCGCCGCCTGCCGCGTCGCAGCGGCGATCCCAGTCGGCAAGCTTTGCAAGTGAAACCCAGTCGGACGCCTCCTCCACGACAACGGTACGGAGCTCGTCGGGGGGGCGGTCGGGACGGGTGAGTCGCACGAGCATCCTCACGAAGGCATCGGCCGCCGCCAACACGTCGTCATCCTTGTGGGTGAGCGAGACGTGCAGCCGCACGATCCGCCGCAGGTCGGGGTGTCGTGGGCCGAGTCCGGCCACGATCGCTGGCACATGGGCAAGGCCGCCGATGTGCACGTCGCTGACCCCGCAGTTGATCGGCTTGCGGCCTGCTGCCAGGTTCGTGAAGAAATGGCGGTGGTATTCCTCGACGTAGGTGTCACCGTGCCGGGCCGGCTGTCGCATGAAGGCGACATAGTGGTCGAGCCAGCGCTCGGGATCGTAGTCGCGGTCGCGTCGCAGCATGCCGTAGAGTTCGCCGGCAAGTCGGAAGTTGACCGTGCTGCCGCCGGCCGGAAGTTGCTGGTGGTAGTGCACGCCCCGGCGGCCCCAGAACTGCGCCTGGTCGCCGAGGAGGTCGAATTCTGGCCCGGCAGCCACATAGCTCGACCGCCAGAGGATGCTGTCGGGATGCGGGCTGCGGGGGGGCAGATACCGGAGTGTGTCGGCAGGTTCGAGCAGTTCCGGGTAATCACGGTCGAGCGCACCGCGGTCGTAGTACCAGTGGACCGGAAGGGAGATGGCGTCGGCGATGAGCGAGCCGAGGAATGCGGCGTTAGCGAGATCGTCGTCGTGTGCGTCGTTCGCGCGAGCGTCCGTCATGATGCGAGAGCCCCGGTGAAGAAGGCCTGCAGCCGTGGGAGAGTGGGCTGACCGAAGAAGGCCGCCGTTCGATCGTGGGCGAGCACGCGGCCGTCGGCGATGAAGGCGACCTCGTCAGCCACCCGACGGGCGAATGCCATTTCGTGGGTGACGAGCACGAACTGCGTGCCGGCAGCCCGCAACTCGCCAATCATGTCCAGCACCTCACCGCGCATCTCGGGGTCGAGGGCCGACGTCGGTTCGTCGAGGAACAGCCGCTGGGGTTGGATGACGAGCGCTCGCAGGATTGCGATCCGCTGCTTTTGGCCGCCGGACAATTCGGCCGGACGCTTGTGGGCGTGGGCCGCGAGTTGGAATCGCTCGAGCGGCCCCCGCACCCGGTCGGCGGCGGCGGTTGGTGACAGACCGTGTACGTGGATGAGCGGCAGGAGCAGGTTCTCCATGGCGGTGAGGTGCGGGAACAGGTTGTATGCCTGGAAAACCGTGCCCACTGTGCGGCGATAACCGCGAAGGCCCACCTCGTCGCGGGCCAGGGCCGCTCCGTCGAACGCCACGCTGCCGGCCGTCGGGACGTCGAGGCCTGCGAGAATCCGCAAGAGTGTCGACTTGCCGCCCCCGGATGGGCCCACGAGCACGAGTGCCGTGATGTCGCCCGTGGTGAGGTCGAGTCCGTCGAGGACGGTGGCGGTGGTCGCCGGTCGGCCACCCGCGGCGGATGTGGTGAACCGCTGCACGAGGCCGCGGACGTCGAGCTTCATGCGCGCAGAGTCCCGTTCATGCGGCCTCGTATCGGAACCGCCGTTCGAGCCACCGCGACGCGGCCGCCAACGGCAGTGTGAGGGTGAGGTAGCCGGCTGCCAGCGGCAGATAGCTCTCGAGCGTGGAGTAGGTGAACGAGTTGACCTCTTGGGCGGCGAGCGTGAACTCCGAAATGGCGATCACCGACAAGAGCGATGAATCCTTGATGAGCGACACGAGCTGGCCTGCGACGGCCGGGAGTACGATCCGCACGGCTTGCGGCAGAACGACGAGCCGGAGCGTCTGGCCGGGCGTGAGCCCGATCGCCCGGGCACTGTCGAGTTGCGTCTTGGGGATGGCGTCGAGGCCGCCACGGATGATCTCGGCCATGTAGGCGCCGCTGAAGAGGGCGAGCACGGCCACGCCGACGACGTAGCGGTTCTCGAGGCCCACGGCGCTGGCCACGACGTAGAAGCCGATGAGCAACTGCACGAGCAGCGGGGTGCCGCGGACGAGCTCGACGTAGATCCGGGCCGCGGCCTCGACGAGCGGCTGCCGCGACCGCAGCATGAACGCCGCGATGCCGCCGATGGCGATGCTGGCGACGAGGGCTGCGACGCTCAGCCCCACGGTTGTGAGCCAGCCCTGCACGAACTTCTGCCGGTAGTCCCAGACTCCGGCCCAGTTCCAGGCGTAGCCGACCCGCCAAAATGCGACCGCAATCGCCGCGGCGAAGAGCACGACGACGATGAGGTGGGCGAGCCAACGCGGCATGGGGAAAAGCGTACCATCCGCAACGCGTCGTGCACCGTAGGCCCGTCACTCCGCGACGGGCTGCCTGTTCTGCCCGTTGCGGAGCAACGGGCCTACGGGGTGCGGCCCTAAAACACGAACGGGATGCCCTGGGCCTTGAAGAACGCCTTTTCGTCAGGGAGGAAATCGTCGCCGAGCTTCTCGAAGCCCCCCTGCTCACGGAATGTCTTCAGGAACTCGTTGACGTCGTGCCGCAGTTGGTCGTCGCCGTGCCGCAGGCCGATCGCCCACGTCTCCTCGCGGAACGGCCGCAGCAGGGCGCGGGTGGCCTCGGGGTGGCGGCGATGATTCTGATAGACCGAGAGCGAGTCGTAGATGAAGGCGTCGGCCTTGCCCTGCGCAACCTCGAGCACGGCCGAAGACTCCTTGTCGAGCACGAGCAGGCGGGACTTGGTGAGCGATGTGGCGGCGTAGTGGTGCCCCGTGGTGCCCTTCTTCACGGCCACGATCCTGCCCGGCGCGTCGAGATCGGCCGCCGACTGCACGGGTGACTTCACGGCGACGAGCAGCGCGAGCCCCGTGCGGAGATAGGGCTCCGAGAAAGCGATCGACCGCGCCCGCTCCGGTGTGGCCGTGAGCGACGAGATGACGCAGTCGATCTTGCGGGTCTTGAGGGCCGTGATCAGGCCGTCGAAGGCGATGTTCTCGATCCGCACCTCGCGACCGAGATGTCGGCCCAGTGCCTCCGCGAGCCGCACGCTCACCCCGGTCGGCTTCCCCTGCGGGTCGGTCATTTCGAACGGTGGATACGACAACTCCATCCCCACCCGGAGCGGCTCTGCCGCGGCAGCGGCCGCAGCCGTGAGGCAGAGAAGTGCGACGAAACACGAGCGCAGAATCGAAAAACGAGTGTGCAGCATGCCGTCAGTGTACGCCTTGCCCGCGATCAATCGAGCGTCAGGCCACAGCGTGTAGGCCCGTCACTCCGTGACGGGCAGAGCCCGTTGCGGAGCAACGGGCCTACGGGGCTTCGGCTTCGGTGAACGGACCTGCCAGGATGGCCGCGGGCTGATCGCGGCGGCTGCCGGTGTCGATCACGACCTTGGCTTGCTGCACCAGTTCGTCAGGCACCCGCCAGCGGCTGCGATCGTAGCCCGGGGCGGCGAGGTTGATCGTGAGCCGCGGGGGAATTTCACGGGAGGTCTCGCCGATGGGGACCGTCGCCGGATCGGTGCCGCGGAGGAGATCGCCCGCGAGCCGGCCCGCCAGCAGCCCGACCTCGCGGAAGTCGAATCCGACGTCGAACAGCGTGCCGCGGTCTGCCTTTCCTGGCACCACCGTGAACACGGGCACGCCCGCCTTCGCCGCCGTGGCGATGATCGAGTCGATGACGCTCGAGACGGTCGTGTCGCCCGGCACGAAGACCGCCTCGGCGCCGCGCGAGAGCGTCGATTGGATCGCCTCGATCACACCCGAGGAATTTTCCACGGCGGCCTCCAGCAACTCGATGCCGCGGGCCTTGCAACTCGCGCGGGCCAGTTCCATGAACCGCCGCGAGTTGCTTTCGGACGGGTTGTGGGCCACCCCCACCTTCGCAAGCCGCGGGTTGATCGCCTGGGCGATCCGAAACGTCGCATCGACCGGTGCGAGGCTGCCGTAGCCGACGAGGTGCCGCGGATGCACGAGCGGATCGCCGCGATCGAAGCCGACGCCCGCCGAGAAGGGGTCGGCGACGGCGGAGAAGACGTGGAGAATCCGGCCGCGGTCGTTGGCGGTGGCGAGGGCCTGGAGCGACGGTGTGCTCGACGTGAGCGCGAGGTCGAACGGGCCGCCGGCGATCTCGCGGGCGATGGCGTTGGCCTGCGCGAGATCCCCCTCGGCGTTATAGCGGCGGATCGTGACCGTCGAGCCCTCGACGTAGCCGCGATCGGCGAGGCCCTCGATCATGCCCGTCACGGCGTCGTCGAGCAGCGACGTGCTCACCTGCTGGAGCACGGCCACTGCCGGCACCGTGCGGTTCGCACCGGCCCGGTCGGTGGCGAGCAGAAGCGCGGAGGCGCCGCCGAGCAGGAGCAGCGTGGGGAGCGCTCGCCTGAGGACAATCGGGGACGGGGGCGGATTTCGCTGTCGTTCCGCGGTGCCGCGTCCGCCGAGTCGGCGAAATCCGCTTTCGTCGCCGATCGTGCCATTGCTCATACGTAGGCCTCCGCGAGGGTGCGGGCCGCGGCGTCGTCGAGCTGGTCGCCGCGGCGGAGCGCGTCGAACCGGTCGGCGAGATCGTCGGCGGTGAGCCGGCGCTTCGCCGCCCCCTGCACATCGAGGGCGATCCGCCCACGGTGAATGAGCAGCAGCCGGTCGCCGAGCGCGGCGGCCTGGGCGAGCGAGTGGGTGACCATCAGGGCCGTGAGCCCCTGTTCGCGGATGATCCGCGCGGTGGCCTGGATCACGCGGTCGGCGGCCGCGGGGTCGAGCGCGGCGGTGTGCTCGTCGAGCAGGAGCAGCTCCGGCCGCTGCCAGGTGGCCATGACGAGCGTGACGATCTGCCGCTGGCCGCCTGAGAGCGAGCCGATCGGCTGGTCGAGACGGGTCTCCAATCCGGGCACGATCGCGGCCAGCCGCCGGGCCGCCTCTTCCCGCAGCTGCCGGCCCGTGGCCCAGCGCAGGCCGGCGTGGCGGCCGCGGCAGGCGGCCACGGCGATGTTCTCGAGCACGGTCAGGCTCGATGCCGTGCCCGCCCGCGGATCCTGGAACACCCGGCCCACGAGCTTCGCCCGCTGGTGCTCCCGCCACCGCGTGATGTCGTGCCCGGCCAGCCGCAGCGAGCCGCCATCGAGCCGCACCGTGCCGGCGATCGAGCCGAGGAGCGTGCTCTTGCCCGATCCGTTCGTGCCGATCACGACGACGAACGAGCCTGCGGGCAGCGTGAGCGAGACGCCGTCCACCGCGCGGACGACCGGCCCGCCGGGCGAGGAGAACGACACGACCGCATCAGTGAGTTCGAGCATGGCTGCCTCGGGAGAGGAACCGCGGGGCGACGAGGGCGGCGAGCACGACGGCGGCGGTGGCCGCCTTCAGCCAGTCGGGATCGAGGCCGGCACGCAGCGCCGCTGCGACGAGCAGCCGAAACGTCACGCTGCCCGCGGCCGTGGCGACGAGCGCGCCGCCGAGCCGCGCGGGGCCCACGAGCGCCGCACCAAGAAACACACTCGCCATGCCCCAGACCACCATGCCGATCCCCATCTGCACGTCGGCGAAGCCCTGATACTGGGCGACCAGCCCGCCGGAGAGCGCCGTGAGCGAGTTGGCGATCGCAAGCCCGGCGAGCGTCATGCCGCCCGTGTCGCGGCCGAGGGCGCGGGCCATCGTGGCCGTGTCGCCCCCCGCCCGCATCGCCGTGCCGAGCTGTGTGCGGAAGAAGACCCAGAGGGCGGTGACTGCGAAACCGACGACGATGAGCATGAAGACGAGTTGGGCCGCCTCGCCGGCGACGGCCGCGGAGAGGCCGGCCCGCTCGAGCGGCAGGCCGAGCAGCGTCTCCGCGCGGTCGAGCAGCGTGTGCACCCCGGAGAGCGGCACGTTGCTGCGGCCCAGCACGACGAGGTTCACGCTCGCCAGCGCCGTCGTCACGAGGATGCCGGCGAGCAGCCGTTCGATGCCGAGGAAGGCGTGGAGCAGGGCGGTGGTGCAGCCCGCGAGGCCGCCGGATGCCATGCCGCCGAGCGTGGCGAGGAGCGGATCGACGCCGGCGGTGAGCAGCACGGCGGTGACGACGGCGCCGAGCGTGAACGAGCCGTCGGTCGTGATGTCGGGAAACGAGAACAGCCGGTAGCTGACGAACACGCCCAGTGCCACGAGCGCGAGCGCCAGACCGAACGTCCAGGTGGAGAGCAGCGTGATCACGGTGCGGCTCCCTCGACTGTGAGCGGGGCGAACCAGCAGCGGCCGCGGACGAGTTGCGAGCGGCCGCTGCCGAGCACTGGCTGCGGGTCGGGCAGCAGATGCATGAGGGCGACCGGTTCGGAGGCGGTGATGTCGGCCGCCGTGGCGGCGAGGTCTCCGGCACCCCGCTTGAGCGGCCGCGGTGGAAACACGACCGCGTGGAAGTGGCCCTGGATCGTGCCACTCCCGAGCGGCCGCACGAAGTCGGCGAGCGGCGCGGCGGAGTCGCGGGTGGCCAGTCCCACGATCAAGGCGGTGCGGCGGCCGTGCACCTGCTCCCGCGAAAAGCTCAGCCAGCGGGCGGCGATCTCGCGGCGGAGCGAGCCGGGGCGGTCGGTGGCCGAGGCCTCGGCGAGCGGGCGGATCAACTCGGCTCCCACGAGCCCGTGCACCTCTCCCGCTGCCACGATCGCGAGCGTGTGGGCGGTCGTCTGTTCGAAGAGCCGCGCGACGAGTTCATCGACCGCGATCGGCTGATCGGGATCGGCCATCTCGAATCCAGCCCGGCCCTGAGGGATGCCGTCCCAGACGAGTCCGTGGCCGATGTCGATTTCCGGTACGAGGTCGCCCATCGTGGCCACGTAATCGACGACGGAGAACGGCTGGGGGCGACGATGGAAGGCGGTGCCGCAGGCCGCCAGCATCTCGCCCGCGCGTTCGGCCAGCGGACTGTCTTCGGCGAGTGCGGCCAGGCCGACTGCGAACGATTGCTGCGACAGCGACCGCCGCTCGGCGCAGGGCATGCGTGCGGTGGGCGCGTCGTGCGCCGTGCCGATGAGCCGGCCGCGGACTGCTGCCGTGGGCCGCTCCAGGCCGAGGAACTGCACGCCGCCGCTCCGCAGGTCGGCCGCCACAGGCTGCGCGGTGTGGACGACATGCTGCGGCATGGCGGCGGCTGCCGCCGGCTCCATGAGCAGCGGCGCGAGCCGGGTGAGGTCGAGCACCTTGCGGATCGGCTCGCTGGCGGCGCGGATCAGGCACTGTCCACCCACTCCCTGGGCCGAGCGGTGGATCTCGAACAGCACCCGGATGCCCGCCGAACTGAGAAAGCCGCAGGCGGTGAGGTCGAGGGCAATCGCGTGGTGTCCGCGACGCAGTTCCTCGTCGACCGTGCGGGCCAGTTCGCCGGCATGCTCGGCATCGAGCCGGCCCGAGACGACAAGCACGAGGGCGTCGGGCGTTTCGCGGCGGGCGATCGAGATGTCCATCGCCCGCAGTGTGCCCGCGCGGTAGCGAGCGGCACAAGCGGCGGCGGCGTCCTCGCGTGGCATCGGCCCGGCGACGCTTCCGCGTCGCGATCCCCCGGCTGGCGCCTGGGGGCTTGTATTGCAGCCACATACAAGCCCTGAGCGCGAGCGAGGGGATCCCGCGGCGCAAGCCGCGAACGCGCTACCCCGACGCCGCCGCGCACCTGCGCGATTCCCTTCCCTGCCCCCGTAGAATGTGTCGGTTCGGATGACTTCTGCGTCTCAGTGAGGTGCCGCGATGGCTCCCGTCCGTATCCGTCGAGGAGCCGACGGGCCGCTGAGATGGCTGATCGTCTGTGGAGCTGCACTGCCGGCAGTCGCAGCCGAGCCCACGCCCGAGACCGGGCCGCGACGGTGCGTGGTGCTCGACGTCTATGCCCGCGAGGACGACGCCGCGGAGGATCGCGTCGTGGCGGCCGCAGAGGCGTTCGCCCGCGAGCGCGGCGGCATCATGGTGGTGCGGCGGCTGATCGCCTCGAACCCCGATGATCGTGATGCGTTCGCGAAGTTGTCCGCCACGCATGGCTTCACGGCGGACAAGACGCCGGTTTTCCATGCCTGTGGCCGGGTGGCCGTCGATTGCGACGACAGTGCAGCGTTGGCCAAGCGAGTGACGCCGCTGGTGCAGATGGAGGTCTTCACGCGGCCGGGCTGTGGCCGGTGCGCCGCCGCGAAGGCTTGGCTGCCCGCGTTTCAGGCAGTGCATCCTGGCGTGGAGGTGGTGACGCTCGACATCGCCGGCGACCCCGGCTCGCGGCGGTACCTCGGCGACCTCGTTCGCGAGCATCGGACCGCGGCGGCGAGCGTGCCGGTCTTTCACGTCTGCAATCGGCTCGTCGTCGGGTTCGATCGACCGGAGACGTCGGGCCGACGGCTGGCCGCGGTGCTGGAGCCGTGGACGCGGCCGTGTCCGGAAACGATCGGAGTCGAAGCGGATGTGGGAGGGACGGCGGCCGAGAGCGAGACGGCCGTCGACCTGCCGTTCCTCGGCACGGTGGATGCGCAGGCCCTCGGGATGCCGCTGTTCACGCTCGCGATCGGGCTCGTCGACGGCTTCAATCCCTGCGCGATGTGGGTGCTGCTCCTGCTGCTGTCGATTCTCGTCAACGTCCAGGATCGACTGCGGATCCTGGCGATCGCCGGCACGTTCGTGGCCGTGAGCGGCGCGGCCTACTTCGCATTCATGGCGGCCTGGCTGCACGTGTTCGACTGGATCGGCTGCCTGCGGCCGGTGCAGATCGCGCTCGGCCTGGTCGCGATCACGATCGGTAGCGTGCACGTGAAGGACTTCTTCGCATTCAAGAAGGGCCTGTCGCTCTCGATCCCGGAGGCCGCCAAGCCCGGCATCTACGATCGCATGCGGCGGATCGTGACGGCGGAGAACCTGTCGGGGGCCATTCTCGGCGCGTTCACGCTGGCGGTGCTCGTCAACATCGTGGAACTGCTCTGCACGGCCGGCCTTCCCGCCCTCTACACCAACGTGCTCTCGCTCCAGGGCTATTCGACGCCTGTACGGTACGGCTACCTCGGCCTCTATATCGCCGCCTACATGTTCGACGACGCGCTGATGGTGGCCGGGGTCGTGGCCACGCTGAGCCGGTTCAAGCTTCAGGAGACGGGCGGCCGCTGGCTGAAGCTCGTGAGCGGCGGGGTGATCCTCCTGCTCGGCTGCGTGATGCTCTTCCGGCCCGATTGGCTGGGGTGAGTGTTGTCGCTGTTGGTGCGGAACGTGCCGATCTGCCATGTGCAGGGCTCGTTCTCCGTGTTGCGGTAGGTCATCGCTCCCATGCTGCGGGCCCCGATACTGAGCAAGCGGAACTGGGCACCATCCTGGAGATCGCCCGGCACGGCGCGGCTCCCGGGATCCTGGCACAAGCCTTCAAGGGCCCGCCGTGCCCGTGGCCCCCTATCCTGTCGAGTCGCTCGCGCCGAGAGTTATCTCGGGAACTGTCCGGCTCGGTGTTGACGTCGAGGTCGCGAGGTTTTTGACCGAAAAATTGCCCTGCTGCTGGCGGAGCTTTTATCGTTTCGGGCCCTCGGGACGGGCTGTCCCGTGTCGGGGCGGCGCCGGTCATCCCGAGGTACTCGACAGGGGTTCCTCCCATGGCTGGCAAGATCTTTCTGCGGTTGGTTGGAACGCTCACCTGCATGGCTGTGGTGGCGATTGCGTGGGACGCCGAGGCGTGTGGCCATCGGCATCATCGGCGGGCCTGTTGTGCCCCGGTCTGCTGCGACCCGTGCTCTGCAGCGCCGGTCTGCTGCGAGCCGGCCCGGTGTGCGCCGGTGTGCGAGACGGTCTGCGCCCCGGCCTGCGTGACGCGCTGCCCGCCGTCGTGCTGTTACCGGCCGGCGTGCAGTTACACCGTCGTGCGGGAGTCGGTGATCCTCCCCTCGGCTTGCTGCACGATCGCGTCGAAGGCGGCTACGACGGCCACCATCGTGGCGAACTCGCCGAAGCCCGCGGTGAAGACCGTCGCCGGCAGCCGCTAGTCGTGCCCTGTTTCGGCTCAAGGTTTCCGGCACGCCCGTGTGGAGCATTCGCCCCACACGGGCGTTT
>CAMDDA010000100.1 GCA_945890755.1 Candidatus Kuenenia stuttgartensis | reverse complement strand
CGCTGGCGGCCGGGATGGACACATCGAACGACTCGATCGCGTTGACGAGCGTCATGGAGCCTCTCCTTCAGGTGACGCTCCTTCATGGAGCACGTGGCTCTGGGGATGGACGAGCCGCACGGCCAGGGCTTGTGGTCCGTCGTCCCCTTCCTCCTCGCTGAACCAGACCGGACTGCCGACATCGACGAGGCGGAAGTCGCGGTCGGAGATCGCGTTGCGGTGGAAGTAGATCTCCCGGCCGTCTGGCGCCTCGATGAAGCCGTAGCCCTGCAGCGGAAAGATCTGGGCGACCCGGCCGTGGGCCCGTGACGCGTGCGTCTTTTCGACGCCACGTCTCCGGCGGACGCGGTCTTCGAGCCGGCGGCGGGCCGCGAGGAAGGCGTCGCGGACCGCCACGTACACGTCTTCGTGGGCGTGATCGAGATGGTGATCGCGATTGACGACGATCTCACCCCCCGGCACCATCAGATCAATCCGAATCGAATAGAGCCGTCCCTCGCGATGATGCCTGTGTGGCTGGGCGATCACCACATGGCAGCCCGTGATCCGATCGGAGAGCTGCTCGAGCTGCCTCACATGGTCGAGCACTGCGTCGCGAACCGCCTCGTCCGCGGGGAGATCGTCGAACGATACCTGTGGCTGGGTCTGCATGGCCCTGAACCTCTTCTCGAGTCCGGATGGTCGAGAGACGGTAGGGGCGGAACCGTGTGCCGGGCACGAACGTTGGCCGTCAGGCGGGAAACACACGACGAACCGATGGCAGACAGTTTGCTGGACTGACTCGAGGGGATCCCCTCGCTCGCGCTCAGGGCTTGTATGGGGTGGCTCCGCTCGTCTCCATACAAGCCCCCAGGCGCAAGCCGGGGGACGGATCCCCTCGCTCGCGCTCAGGGCTTGTATGGGGTGGCTCCGCTCGCCGTCAGTCGGCGGTGATTTCGAGGGGCAGGGTCGTCTCGACGGTCGTGCCGGCGAGGGTGTCGGTGACAGCGAGGGCGACGTGGCACCGACCGGCGGCTGCCGTCTCGGGAATCCGCACCACGAACCGGGCAAAGTAGTCGCGGCGGCGGCTCGCGCAGGTTTCGGCGATCGGTTCGAAATTCCAGTCGCTGAGCGTGCGGCCGTCCGCGGCGACGAGCCGGAGAGACGCATCGATGCAGGTGGTGTGGCCATCGGCGGCGGTGGTGGCCGCGAGGTCGTCGAGTTCCACGTAGACGATCACTTCCTGGCCGGGAGAGAAGCGGTCAGCGGGAAAGCGGTCGAACACACCCCAAGCCTGCACCCGCGAGGCGAAGCAGGCGGTGCGGATCGATGCGGTGCGGGCGGGCTCGGCTGCGGTTGGCGGAAGCGGTTCCGGGTCCGGGGCGGGAGCCGAGGCGGCGCTGGCCTCGGTCTCTGCCGTGGTCGGTGCCGCGACCGTCGGCGCCGGGGGCTCTGGCGCGGCCGCCGGCTCGCGTGTCGAGGAGGGCGCGGCCGCGGGCTCGGGAGTCGTTTCGGCCGTGGGCAGCGGTGCTGAAGCCGGCTGCGACAGCTCGGCCTTGGCCACGACGTGGGTTGCGGCGGTCGCGGCACCGGCCGTTGTGAGCGCCGTCGCGAATTCGGCGACGACGACGGGCCAGTCTTCCGGCGCCGTATTCTGGAGCGTGGCCATCAGCGTGGCCTGTGTCTGTTCGTCGAGGCTGCCCACCTTGGAGAGCCGGGTGATGGCCTCCTCGATGGCTGCCGCCCGGCGCGCGTCGTGATCGACGGGAGCCTCGGCGTCGTCTGCCTCGTCGGAGCCGCTCTCGGCGGCGACAGCGGCCGTCTCGTCGGAGACGTCCGCCTTGTTGTCGGCGGTGTCCCAGGGAAAGCCCCGGAGCGAAGCGGTCGTCAGGGCCGACGTGCAGCCGGTCGCTGACGCGAGCACGGCGGCCAGTGCGATCGCGAGCGGCGGAAACGAGAAACCGCGGAGGCAGGGTGTCATGTGGTGCTTCGCCAAGGGCGGTTGGCCCGCCGGCCGAACGGCCGGACGTGCTTCCCCGAAACAGGACCTACACGCGGCGGAGGATAGGAGTGCCGGAACCGCGGCGGCAAGGCCAGCGACGGAGGAGCAGGCCGGGCGGGCCCGTGGCCGTGGCAAACTGCGGTGTTCTGCTAAACTTCGGCCGCGCGAAAGAGTTCAGATCGCGTTCAAGTTGTGCGAGGAACATTCAGCCCATGCCCGCGGCGACATTCGACCGGGAGTCGGTTCCCCCCCAATGGCAGCATCGGCACCTGCTCGACCTCGAGCGACTGACGCCCGACGAGGTGCGGCTATTGCTCGATACCGCCGCCCTCTTCAAGGAGGCGACCAACGGCTGTCGAGCGAAACTGGGGCTGCTCAGTGGCCGCACGATCGTCAATCTCTTCTTCGAGAACTCCACCCGCACCCGCACGAGCTTCTCGCTGGCGGCCCGCCGCCTGGGGGCCGACGTGGTGGACTTCACGGCCGCATCGAGCAGCCTGTCGAAGGGGGAGTCGTTCATCGACACGGCGAAGAACCTGGAGGCGATGGGCATCGATGCCGTCGTGGTCCGGCATGCCACGCCCGGCACTCCGCATCTGCTCTCCCAGTATCTCGACGTCGGCGTCATCAACGCCGGTGACGGCCCGCACGAGCATCCGACCCAGGGGCTGCTCGACATCTTCTCGATCCGCGAGCGGCGGGGCGATCTGCGGGGTGTGACCGTCGGGCTCGTGGGCGACATCTCCCACAGTCGCACCGCCCGCTCGAACCTCTGGGGCCTCATGAAGCTCGGCGCCCATGTGATCCTGTGCGGCCCGCCCACGCTCGTGTCCGAACGCTGGCGTGAGATCGGCGTGGAGGTGTCGCACGACCTCGACGCGATCATCCCGCGGTGCGATGTGCTCAATCTGCTGCGGATCCAGTTCGAGCGGCAGAACACGCGGCCGTTCCCATCGGTACGCGAGTATGCCCACCTCTATGCCATGACGGGCGAGCGGCTGCGGCGGGCGAAGCCCGACCTGCTCATTCTCGCCCCCGGCCCGATCAACCGCGGTGTCGAGGTGACGGCCGAGGTGGCCGACTGCGGGCAGTCACTCATCCTCGACCAGGTGACCAACGGGCTCGCCGTGCGGATGGCCGTGCTCTGGCTCGTGTGCGGGCCGCGGGGCGGCTCGGCCGGCGGCTCCACCGTCCGACAGGAAAGGATCGTCTGATGGCCACGCTTCTCATTCGCGGCGGCAGGGTGATCGACCCCGCCCAGAACATCGACCGGATCGACGACGTGCTCGTCCGCGACGGGCTCGTGGTGTCGATCGGCCACGATGGGGGCCAGCCCTTGGGCCGGGCCGACGAGACGATCGAGGCAGGCGGGCTGATCGTGGCGCCCGGCCTCGTCGACATGCACGTGCACCTCCGCGAGCCGGGCCGCGAGGAAGACGAGACGATCGAGACCGGCACGCGGGCTGCCCTGGCCGGCGGCTTCACGAGTGTGGCCTGCATCCCCAACACCGAGCCACCCATCGACACGCAGGCGGCGGTCGAGTTCATCCACCAGAAGGCGGCCCGGGCCGACACCTGCAACGTGTTCGTCGTGGCCTGCGTGAGCCGCGGCCGCGAGGGGAAGGAACTGGCGGAGATCGGCCGGCTCGTCGAAGCCGGGGCCGTGGCGTTCAGCGACGACGGCGCGCCCGTCTACGACGCCGAACTCATGCGGCGGGCCCTCGAATACTGCCGCATGTTCGACAAGCCGATCCTCGCCCACGAGGAGGTGCTCGAACTCTCTCGTGGCGGCGTGATGAACGAGGGGCTCGTGTCGCTCCTGCTCGGCCTTCCCGGAATGCCCGCCGCCGCCGAGGACGTGATGATCGGTCGCGACGTCACCCTCACCGAAGCCACAGGTGGCCGGTTGCATGTGATGCACGTCTCCACGGCCGGGGGCGTGGCACTCATTCGCGACGCCAAGCGACGGGGCGTCCGCGTCACTGCGGAAGCCTGCCCGCACCACTTCACGCTCACCGACGAGAGCCTGCGGGGCTTCGACTCCAACTACAAGATGAGCCCGCCCTTGCGGACGGCCGCCGATGTCGAGGCGATCATCGAAGGCCTGGTCGACGGCACGATCGACTGCATCGCCACCGACCACGCGCCGCACGCACGCGAAAAGAAGATGCTGGAGCTCGACCGGGCGCCGTTCGGCATCCTCGGCCTGGAGACGGCCGTGGGGCTGTCGGTCACCCGGCTCGTGGCCACTGGCCGGATCGGCTGGCCGCGGCTGATTGAATCGCTCAGCACGCTGCCGGCCCGGATTCTGGGCATCAATCGCGGCACGCTCCGGCCCGGAGCCGTGGCCGACGTCACGCTCATCGATCCCGAGCGGTCGTGGCAGGTCGATATCAACACGTTTCGCTCGAAGAGCGTCAACTCGCCGTTCCACGGCTGGACGCTGCGGGGCAGGGCGGTCGCCACGATCGTGGGCGGTCGCGTGAAGTATCGGCTTGGGTGAGCCCGGGCTCATGACCCTCATCATCGACGGCTACAACCTCTTGCATGCATCGGGAGTGTTCGGGGCCGAACGCGGCCCCCGCGGCTTCGAACAGTCGCGAGTGGCGCTGCTCGATCTGCTGTGCGATCTGCTCGACGATCATGCGACAGACACGATCGTCGTCTTCGACGCGGCCCGGGCGCCCGACGGCCTTCCGGGCCGGCTCGTCCACCGCGGGATTCAAGTCTGGTTCGCCCGGGAGTATCCCGATGCCGACACCCTGATCGAGGAGCTCGTCGAAGACGATACCGCGCCGTCCCAGCTCGTCGTCGTCTCGAGCGACCGCCGGCTCCAGGTGGCCGCCCGCCGCCGCCGGGCCAAGGCCGTCTCGTGCGAAGAGTGGCTCGCCGACGCCCGCGCCAACCTCCGCCGTCGCACGCACCGCGCCGCCGACGAAAAGCCCGCCGCGCCAACCTCCGCCGACGTCGAATACTGGAAGAAGTATTTCGACATGTGATGCCAGCGGGCTGGCGTGTGGGGATGCGGAACGTCCGCGGCTCGCGCCGCGGGATCCCCTCGCTGGCGCTCAGGGCTTGTATGGCCGGAATAGAAGCCCTGAGCGCGAGCGCGGGGATAGTAGGGGCGGAATAGGAGCCCTGTCACACCCGCGCCCACTTTGCGAGCTTGCGGTCGAGCGTTGACCGCTCGATGCCGAGGATCGCCGCGGCCTTGGTCTTGTTGCCGCCGACGGCCTCGAGCGTGGCGAGCACGTGTCGCCGCTCCATTTCGTCGATCGACATCGGCGTAAAGGGGCCGGCGGACGGGGCGACCTTCCCGGTGTCGCCGGCCACGGCGAGCTGTGTGAGGGCCACGTCATCGACGTCGATCCATTCCCGTTGGGCGAGCACGACCGCCCGCTCGACGCAGTTGCGTAGCTCGCGGATGTTGCCCGGCCAGCGGTAGGCCTCCAGGGCCTCGATGGCGGCGGGCGTGAAGCCGCGGAGCCTGCGGCCCGTCTCGGCGGCGAACCGCTCCAGGAAATGCGTCGCCAGCACGGCGATGTCTTCGGGCCGGCGACGCAGTGGAGGAACGAGGATTTCCACGACCTTGAGGCGGAAGTAGAGGTCGCGGCGGAATGTGCCGGCGGTGACGGCAGCCTCGAGATCTCGGTTCGTGGCGGCCACCACCCGCACGTCCACCTGCACCCGCGTGCTCCCCCCGACCCGTTCGAACGGATGCCCTTCCAGGACGCGGAGAAACTTGGCCTGGATCGCCGGACTCATCTCGCCGATCTCGTCGAGCACGAGGGTGCCGGCGTGGGCCGCCTCGAACTTGCCGATCTTGCGGTCGGTCGCACCGGTGAAGGCGCCTTTCTCGTGGCCGAAGAGTTCGCTCTCCAGGAGCGTTTCGGAGAGGGCGGCACAGTTGAGACAGACGAAGGGACCGCCGCGGCGATCGCTGGCCTCATGAATGGCGCGGCCCACGAGCTCCTTGCCCGTGCCGCTCTCGCCGCGGATGAGCACCGTCGCCTTCGTGGCCGCGACGCGGTCGATCTGCTCGCGAATGGCCTCGATCGCGGCGCTCTGGCCGGCCATCGCGCTGCCCTCGGCCGCCGGCCGGCGGATCGACGGAGGAGCGGCGGGCGCGGCTGCCGGCGCCGGCCGGTCCGCCGAAACGGTCTGGGCCGTGGGCGTGTCGCCTTCGCCGTACACGAGCGTGGCGTGGCCGATCGTGATCGTGTCGCCGGAGGCGAGCAGGTGGTCGGTGGTGATCGCCAGCCCGTTCAGTTGGGTGCTGTTGCGGCTCTCGAGGTCGCGGACCATCCAGCCGCGCGAGGTCGGGAAGATCTCGGCATGGAACCGGCTGGCCCGCTCGTCGTGCACCACGACCGTGTTCGTGGGGGCCCGGCCGATGGCCACGCGTTGGCCGGACGTGAGCGGAGTGATGCTCCGCCCCACGACCGGGTCGTTCACGACGAGAAATGCCGGGCCCTGGGGGGCATCCATCGCGGTGCAACTCCGGCTCGAGCGGTCTGGTGTGGGGAGGGATGTCGTCGGCTCACGACCGCATCATGATCGAGGGCCACGCCGTTGGCGAGGGGCCGCCGGGGGGCGGCGCGTCAAATCGCAGGATTCCCGGCCAGAACCGGGTTTGCCGCGAATTTCGCCGCCAACTAGCATCATGACTCGAGACTGGTCCGATCGCACCCGCACGCAGGGGCCTGATTATGTATCTCCGGAATGGATTTTTACCGCTCGTTCAGGCCGCGGCAGCTGCCGTGCTCGTGACGCTTGCGTGTGGCAGCACCGCTCACGGGCAGTTTGGTCGTGGCGGATTTGGCTCAGCCGTCGGCGGCATCGCCATCGACGCCGATGGCATCGTGCGAAACCTCGATGCCCGGGCGGTCGAGTCGCTCGCCGCCGAGCGCCGCGCGGCCCTTGCCGACGCCGACGTCGTGAAGGCTGGAACACAGCGCAAAGTGTCGCTGGCTGCCATGACTCGAGCCGTGCGGGAAGCTGTCGCTGCCGGCAAGCCGGTGCCCCCCGACGTGATGTTTCTGGGTGGCCTCCAGCAGGTCACAGGCGTGTTCGTCGATCCCGAGCACCACGACATCGTCCTCGTCGGTCCGGCCGACACGCCTGCGGTCGGACCATCGGGCGCGATCGTAGGCGCCGCCAGCAAGCGGCCGCTGCTGCAGTTCGAAGATCTCGTCGTGGCCCTCCGGGCGATCGACGGCGCCCGGGCGGGGGGGATCCGCTGCTCGATCGATCCGACCCGTGACGGACTCGCGCGGCTCGATGCCTTCCTCGCCACGCAGCGGGCCGTGATAGGCGATCCCGAGCCGCTGTTCCGCGGCATGGAGCAGGCGCTCGGGCTCCAGACCGTGACCGTGGGGGGCGTGCCGGCCGACAGCCGCTTCGCCCAGGTGCTGGTGGCTGCCGACTATCGGATGAAGCGGATCGGCATGGGACTCGAGCCGTCCGGCGTGAAGCAGTTGCCGAGTTACCTGACGCTGGTGCCCGCGGGCGGCCAGGCGTCATCACTGCCCCGATTCTGGCTGGAGGCGGAGTATGACCCCATCGCCCGCGATGCCGACGAACTCGCCTGGCGGCTCTCCGGCCGCCGGATGAAGTGCCTCACCGAGAGCGACCTCGCCGGCCGAGATGGCGTCGAGCGGGGCGCCGGCCGTGCCGACAAGGCCGCTGAGAAATGGTGCGACGCAATGACCGCCCACTATGACGACCTGGCCCTGAAGCACCCGGTGTTTGCCGAACTCGTGAACTGCGTTGACCTCGCCGTCGTGGCCGCGCTCATCAAGGGGCGGCAGCTCGACACGCGGGCGGGGCTCGACCTCGCGCCGTTGCTTGACGCCAAGGCCATTCCGCTGCCGCAGTATGACGTGCCGGAAACGGTGCCGACGGTGGCCAGCGGTCTCAAGAAGGGCACCACCTGGGTGCTGAGTGCCTCCGGCGGCGTGCAATTCCAGCCGTGGCAGTTCGCAGCCAACGCCCAGGCTGCCGCCGACCTCGGCGAGCAGCGGACCACGGCTCTCGCCGCCCGCCCGAACGCCGGCCTCTGGTGGGACTGACTCCACCCGCTCGCGCCGTAGTCAGCACAGTCCGCATGCGGCCCACGGTATGAACACCGCAGGCCTGTCTATTCCTCCGCGGGTCGACCTCCTGTGGCGTGGGTTCGGGGCTGCCCACGCCCCGTCGCCGGACGCTCGCTACGGCATCCATGCCTTCGCTCGCTCGATGCCGCCTTCGCTTCGGCATCCTGCCTGCGCTCGGCGGCATACGCCGGCTCCTGGGGCATGGGCGGCCCCTCACGGCGTTTTGGTTTGCAATCGTCTAGGGCGTCGGCGCGGTCCACGTGATCGTGCCGATGGCACGGGCGACTTCTGGAAACGCCTGGTCGACCCAGCCTGCGGCTGACAGTGCCTGGAGGTCATCCGTTGCCGCCGGTGGTGGTACGCTCTTGATCAGCAGCAGGTCGGCATCGACTGTGGCGGCGACGGCCGCGGCCAGTGAATCACTGGTGACGGTCCAGTCTTCGGGCAGCGCTACGGCGTGGGTCGCGAGCCAGGCCGCGACATCGAGGATCGCCGTCGCACGACCGCCATCTGTGGTCGTCACGATCGGCAATGAGAGCGATTCGGCGACGATGACCGCCGTGAGCCGCATCGCATCGATCGCCAGCCGATGCATCAGGGCCGGAGGCCGCGCTGCCGCCGCGTCGATCGCACGGAGGCCGTCCACGACCGCTCCACCACCGACGATCAGCAGCAGCGGCCGTTGGAGCCCGGACACGAGCGACTCGATCTCCTCGGGCCAGCGTGGCCGTGTGAGCAGGCTGCCCCCCAGCTTCACGACGAGCAGGCGTCGAGCGCCGATGTCGACTCGGCTGCGAATCGTGCCGGTCGTCCAGCCTGCGATCACGAGAGCACTCCCCGGGCGATGAGAGCGAGGGCGTGGGCGGGGGCCGCCCGCGAGACATCGGTCCCGAGCACGTCGGGCAGTGAGACGATCGGCCCTCTCAGACCCGCCCGGTCGATCGCCATCCGGGCGAGCCGCTCGCCGTGCCCTGCGATCACGACGCTCGTCGGACGCCGGTCGCAGCCGCCGACGACGCGGCCGAGTGCCCGGGCGATGAGCCGGGCCTGTCTGGCCGCGAAGGCGGCGGCTGCGGTCGTGGCGTCGGTCATCGTGAAGTCGGCTGGCTCCAGGAGCAGTGAACGGGCCAGGCGAATCCGGGCGGCGTCGCGCGTGGCCGGGCCGCTGTCGGCGGTGTCGGTGGCGTGGGGCTGTTCCGGCAACGCGTCGAGCAGCAGCCAGGCATCGCGGGAATCGGCGAATCGCTCTGCAGCGACCGGGCGGCCGAGCCCGCGATGTGGCAGCCAGCGGACGACGGCCGCCAGTGGTGTCCGCTCGACGCCCGTGTAGACAAGCTCGCCGGCGAGCATCCGGCTGGCATCGTCATACGCCCGCGGCACCGGCCGGCCGCCCGCGATCGGCACCAGATCGACGGTGGTCGAGCCCACGTCCACGAGCAGCGAGCGATCGCCCGGCGCGTGCGCGGTGGCGAGCCGGGCGAGGGCATGCCAATTACTTGCGGCTGCGTGCACCGGAGCCGCCTTCGCGGCGTCGGCCGCAACGATCCGGCCGTCGAGCAGGTAGATGCCCGGGGCGTCGATGCACCGGATCACAGCCGCCGCGGACACGATCGCATCGACGATGTGCGAGACTCCCGCCGCCCGCGACGGGTAGCAGTCGGCGATCTCGCCGGTCATCGTGGCCACGATCCGCCGCGGTGCGACGGAGCCGACGAGGTCGGCGAGGGCCTCGGGAAGTCGCCGCCATTCTCGCCACAATGGGAAGGGCACTGCCTGCGTCCATCCGCGGCCGTCGGCGGCTTTGAGGTTCGCGCCGCCGACGTCAATCGCCACGAGATCCGTCTGGGGTGCCGCGGGCATCGCTGGAGAGCCTGAAGGCATGCGGAGAGAACCGGCCGGCCTCCGGAAGCATCGGCGTCCGGCCGGCGGCCACGTCGAGCATGGCCCGCACGAGGCCGCCGCTCAAGCCCGAGGCGTGGCCCACGAACGACGTCGTGACCCGCGGGTTGATTTCGAGCACGCGGTCACCATGGCCGTCGCTCCGCTCGCCGAGGATCATGTCGACTCCGATCCACCCCGCAGCGGATTCCGAGTCACCCGTCGCCCGCGCGACCGCATGAATCGCCCGCCGGGCAAGTGCCTCGGCCCGGTCGGCCAAAAGTCGATCGGAAAGCGGTTCGCCGCCGGCATAGGCAATCTGAGTCCTTGTCGTGGTGAACACCTGACGGAACGGTGGCAGCGGATACACCCCGCGCGGACCACAGAGGCATGAGACCCCCACGGCCATGCCCGTGACGAAGGCTTCGATCCGCATCGGTCGCTGTGCGGGGGGCGGCTCGGGATCGCCACGATCGACGACGCCGAAGCCATCGCCGCCGGTGCCGTCGCGGGCCTTGCGGACCGCTGGGCGGATGAAGGCCTCGGGCCATCGTTCTCCGACCGCGAGGGCTCGTCCGGCCGGCACCGAAACGCCGGCTGCCGCCAGAGCCTGCATCGCGGCCTGCTTGTCACTGACGATCTCGATGAAGGCTCGCGATGGCGCGAGCACGCGGGCTCCGGCGGCCCGCGCGGCCGCGACCCGCGTGGCAAGAATCCCGTCGGTCTCGGGCGCCACGATCAGCACCGCATCGGCGGCCGCGGCTGCGGCGACGAGCGTTTCGAGGTCATGATTCGCAGCGACAGGTAGCACGCGGACGCCGGCCGGCAACGCGAGCCGCATCCCACCGGCAACGAGTGCGATGACCTCGAGGCCACCACCGGTCATGGCATCGGCACTGAGCGACTCGAGCATCGCCCGCCCCTCGGGAGCGAGCGAGTCGAGGCCGCCGCCACCGGCGCAGCAGTATTCGTAGACGAGGAGCCGCATGCGGAGAGGATACAGCGGGACGCAGCCGTAGGCCC
>CAMDDA010000099.1 GCA_945890755.1 Candidatus Kuenenia stuttgartensis | reverse complement strand
TGGGGCTTGAAAGGTTTCTCTGATGAAGAAGCGACGCAGTGCAGAGCAGATTGTGGGCTTGCTTCGGCAGGCTGACGTGGACTGGCCTGCCTTGGAAATCCTGATCCAGGCGATATGAAGGTCTACTGCCCTGAGGGCAAGGAGACTTTTCATGACGATGAGGCGACGGAAGAAGCACCGTCCTGAGGAGGTTGTTGCCAAGCTTCGAGATGCTGATGCGATGCTCAACGCAGGCAAGGATCTGGCAGCGGTGCTGCAGGCCTTGGAGATCAGCGAGTCGACGCTTGAGCGATGGCGGGCCCAGTACGGGGGTATGAAGTGCGAGGAAGCCAAGAGGCTGAAGCACTTGGAGGATGAAAACCGGCGGCTCAAGCAGCTGGTTGCAGACCAGGCTCTGGACATCCAGATGCTCAAGCACATCTCGGAGGGAAACTGGTGAGCCCTTCCCGGAAGCGAGCGGCGGTCGTCGAGCTTCGCACGAAGTTCGGCGTCTTCGAGCGAAGGGCATGCACGGTGGTGGATCAGCCGCGTAGCAGTCAGCGATTCGAGGCCAAGCCCCGCACGGACGAGACGCCGCTGGTGAAGCGGATGCTGCAGTTGGCGAGGGCGAAGCCGCGGTATGGGTATCGCCGGATCGGCTGGCTACTTCGAGAAGAAGGATGGCGTGCTGGGTTGTCTCGAGTGTTTCGCCTGTGGCAGCGGGAGGGGTTGAAAGTGAGACCCTACGTCGCTGGCTCAAACAGGTGGGCGTTGGCACGCTGTACATCGAGCCAGGGAGCCCTTGGGAGAACGGCTATGCCGAAAGCTTCCACGGGCGGCTCCGCGATGAGTTCCTGGCGATGGAGATCTTCGAGGGAGTCCGGGATGCCCGGGCCCTCACATCCTCTTGGAGAGACGAATACAACACCCAGCAGCCTCATAGCTCGCTCGGTTACCAGCCCCCGGCCGGGTTCGCCGCCGCGTGTGCGGCTTTCGCCTCGGCCAAGGCCTCGGCTCAAGCCGCACACGCGGCCTGTGGCGAGGCACCCTGTTCCTAAACCCTCATATCCCCTGGTACAGGAAATCCAACCCGGTCAGCGCCCATTCCCGGGCGATCACGCGGCTCGTGACGCCCTCGCCCGATCACTCGCCGGTGACCGTGAACGCGTAGTCGCCCGAGCCAGCCTCGATGATCACCTCACCGTCGGCGGCCCGCACGGCCTTGATCCCGACGGTCTCGCCGACAGCGAGCGGTCGGCCCCCTTCGCGTACGGCCGACAGGTCGTGGGCCGGGAGATGAATCTCCGCCACCGTGTTGGCGGGCACCGTCACCTTCACGACCAGGCCCCCGGGCGAGCGCTCCCAGCGGCTTGCGATCCGGCCCCGCGGCCCGTCGTAGTCGGCCTCCACCCAGTCGAGCGGCCGGCCGGCCGGATTGCTCGCCGCCGAAGGAATCCGCGGCCGGATCAGGAGCCTGCCGTAGCCGGGGTCGCGGGTGTCGATGCCTGCCAAGTCGCGGAAGGCCCACTCCATCACCGCCCCGAAGGCATAGTGGCTGAAGCTGTTCATGGCGGCGTTGTTCTTGCCGGTCGTGCCCTCGAAGCCGTGCTCCTTGGTGAAGCTGTCCCACCGCTCCCAGACACTGTTGGCCCCCTGCTCCACCTCGTAGCCCCAGCTGGGAAACTCGCGGCTCTGGAACAGCCTGCAGGCCAGGTCGTGATGGCCGTGGGCCGAGAGCACGGGCAGGATCGACTTGGTGCCGAGGAAGCCCGTCGTCATCCGGTAGCCGGCCTGCTCGACGAGCCCGACGAGCTGCTTGACCACGCCGGTCGACCGCTCCGCCGGCACAAGCCCCAGGCCGAGGGCCAGCACGCAGGCCGTCTGCGTCTCCACCGAGAGCGTGCCGTCGGGCCGCAGATACTGCGTCGCAAACGCCGCCTCGAGCTTCGCGAGCCGCTCCCGGTAGGCGGCCGCCTCGTCCACCCGGCCGAGGGCGTCGGCCATCTCGGCCATCATCCGGGCCGACTGGGCGTGGTGGCAGAGGTCGATCAGTGGGATCGGCGTGGGGGCATCGACATTGAGCCAGTCGCCCCAGGTGTTGCCCGCCTCGACGCCCTCGAGCGCCGGGTCGAGCCGGGCCCGCCAGTCCATGACTCGGGTCATCGACTCCCAATGTTCCGCGACGAGCCGCTCGTCGCCATACACCCGCCACATCGTCCATGGGCAGATCACCCCCGCGTCGGTCCAGGCCGTACCGAACACGGCTCCCGGCTTGCCGTGGGCGAAGGGATAGGGGGCGTAGTCGGGATAGGCCCCCGCGTGAGGCCCATCGGTCACCTGCGACTCGCGGACGTCGGCGATCCACTTCGTGAAGAAGGCGGCCACGTCGGCGTTGAAGGTGGCCGTGCGGGCGTAGATCTGGGCGTCACCCATCCAGCCGAGCCGCTCGTCCCGCTGCGGGCAGTCGGTGGGCACCTCGACGAAGTTGGCCCGCTGCGTCCACTGCGTGTTCTTCCAGAACCGCGTCAAAACTTCGTCGCTGCAGGCGAAACGTCCCACCAGAGGCGTGACGTTGTGGAGCACGAGGCCGGTGACCGTGTCGAGCGGCGGGAGGCCGCCGGCCCGCAGGCCACTCACCTCCACATATTGAAAACCGTGGTAGGTGAACCGTGGCGTCCAGGTCTCGACCCCCGCGCCCTTGCAGACATACGTGTCAGCGGCCCGGGCCCGGCGGAGGTTCTCCGTCATCAGCTGGCCGTCGGGATGGAGCATCTCGCCATACCGCAGGCCGATCCGCGTGCCGGCTGCCGCCGTGACTTTCAGTCGCACGACGCCGGCGAAGTTCTGCCCCAGGTCGAAGATGAACACGCCGGGCCGCTGCTCCCGCACGCTCCGCGCGGGCAACTCGCCCGTGACGCGGATCGGCGGCGCCGCATAGCCGTCGATCACGGCGGGCTCGGTGAACCCAAACTCCACCTCCCGCTTGCGTCCCGGCTCGAAGAAGGCCGCCTGCACGCTGCCGGTGGCGGCGGCCGCCACGGCCGGCTGCCACGCGGGGGCCGTGGCTGCAAAGGGGGCCGTGTCCCAGCCGGGCAGATCCGCTCGGGCATCGAACGTCTCGCCCATCAAGAGGTCGGCCTCGCGAATCGGCCCCGAGTCGGTCACCTGCCAGGAGGGATCGGTGACGACCGCCGCGCGGGAGCCGTCGGCATACTCGATCTCGAGCCGGCAGCGGATCGCCGGCGTCGTGCCGTAGATCGCCCGGCCCGTGCGGTGCGGCCCGTAGCCGACGAGCAGCCCGTAGCCGACATAGCCCGCATACCAGCCGTCGGCCACCACCGCCCCCAGGCAGTGCGGGCCCGGGCCAGCCGCCTGCAAAAGCGCCGTCACGTCGTGGGTCCGCGCTGGCACGCGGCGGCGGTAGTCGGTCCAACCGGGCTCGAAGAAGGCGTCGCTCACCCGCCGGCCGTCGAGCGACCAGTCGACGATCCCGAGCGCGGTGCCGAAGAGCACGGCCCGCTTGATGGGCTTGGCGGTCGTGAACACCTTGCGGTAGTGCCGCGCCGGCGGCAGGTGGAGCGTCTCGCGGTCGGCGTGCAGCGGCGGGCGGTCGGGCGTGGTGATCCACTCCCCGCCCCAGTCGTCTGCGCGGGCAAGGCCGGCCGTCCACGAGGCCGAGTCGCTCCAGGCCGAGGCCAGGCCGTCGCGGTCGAAGGCCTGCACCCGCCACAACGCCCGCTGCCCAGCCGCGAGCGGCCGGCCTTGATACTCGATCCCGAGCGTCTCACTCGACTCGACCCGGCCGCTGTCCCAGAGATCGGCCCGGCCCGGCTCGAGGAGGTCGGCCGCCGAGGCGACGAGGATCCGGTAGGCCGTCTGCCGCTGGTCGCGACCGGCCGCGGTCACGATCCACGACAGCCGCGGCTTCGCAGCCACCACGCCCGCCGGATTCGCGAGCCACTCGCATTGCAGTCGCGAGACCGCGAACTCTGCGGAACGCTCAGTTGCCATCGCCGCGCCGGCCAGCAGCATCCATGCCGCCATCCCGACAAGCCTCGTCGCTGTCATGCGCCCGCTCATTCCACGTCCATCCAGAACGGGGCCGCGGCAAACCAGGCGACCGCCGCGATCAGCATCAGCCGCTGCATCGGCAGGTGGCCGAGCGTGCCGGCCAGGAACAAAGCCGGGGGTAGGATCGTGCCGGCCAGGGCGGCCAAGCCGATGATGCGGGCGATCTGCTTCCGCATGCTGGCAGGCTCGGGGGACGGTTCGGATCGGCTCGTCATGGCGCGGTCGCGGCCCGGGCGTTTCCGCCGGCCGCCCTCGAGAGGATGACATACAACAGCCCGCAGCCGACGGCGGCCGGCAGCGGCAGATACGAGGCGAACACGCCGTGGGCCTGATACAGCCAGAGCGCTACCGCCACGGGCACAAGCCAGGCCACCAGCACGATCCAGTTGAAGGCCGCGCCGCTGCGGGCGGCCGGGTCGCGGGGGATGCCAAGCCGGTCGGCCAGGAAGTGATCGACGATGATGATCGCCCCGACCGGCGCGAGCACCGTGCCGTAGAGGCCCACGAACGAGAGCAGGTTCATCGCGAAGGCCGGGAAGATGCCCGCGGCCACGCAGACCGTCCCGGCCAGGAACGTGGCCGCCGCCCGCGACAACCCCGGCAGCACGCCCTGGAAGGCGAGGCCCGCCCGGTAGATCGTGGGGTTGGCGGTGGTCCAGCCGGCGATGATCACGCACATCAAGCCGGCCCAGCCGACGGCGTCGTTGACCATCGTGCCGGGATCCTTTCCCACCGCCGGATCGACGCCGTGCTGACGGACCCAGTAGATCAAAAGCAGGGCCGCGCAGATCCAGGCGACGTAGTGGCCCAGAAACATGCCCGCCGCCGGGGCCCAGCCAGCGGCCGGCTTCCTGGCAAACCGCAGCACCGAGAGGTCGCTCATCCCGAGGTGCATCGCGGCGTTGCAGAACCAGGAAAAGAACACGACTCCGAGGAAGCTGATCTTCTGGCCGGCCGGCTCGCCTGCCGGCGTGAGCAGAGACCAGAGGTCGGTCGTGCCCAGCCGCCCGAGCGTCACCAGGCCGCAGGCCACGAACACGAGAAACATCCAGGGAGCGGCGAAGTGGCCGACCTTGGCCACCACGCCGTAGCCCAGCGAGGCCACGAGGGTCATCAGCCCGCCGATCACGACGCAGGCGGCGATCCAGGCCGGGCCGGTCGGCAGCGTCGAAGCGAAGGTGGGCATCATGACCGTACCGGGGGGAAAGAACGGCCCCACCGCCGTGGCCGAGACGGTGATCATCGCTCCGGCCAGAAAGCAGAACAGCAGACCGTTGGCGAGGTTGTAGAGCTTGACGAGCCCGGAGCCGGCGATTTTTTCGAGCTTGTAGTAGAGCGTCAGCCGCTCGCGGCAGGCGATCGTGGCCGTGAGATACCGCCAGGTGAGCACGGCCAGGAGGTTGCCGATCAGGAGGCCGAAGATCAGGCTCGCCGCATCGGCGCCCCAGGCCACGAACAAGGGCCCGATCATGAACTCCGTGCCGGCCGTGTGCTCGCCGGCATACATCCCCCAGAAGGCGGCCGGTCCCTTGAGGGCCCGCTCGGGCACTCGCCGCCGCTCGTATTCCGAGCCGGCCGCGTGCTCGAGTTCCTCGACCCCGCGAACGAGGTCGTCGACGTCCTGAATCCCCTCGCTCATGCCCGCCTCCCGGTGACATCCCGCTCGTAGCTCCGCACCGCCGCCAGCCAGCCCTCACCCGCCGCGACGTCGTGCCGCTCGCAGAAGGCGTCCCAGACCGCCCCCACGGGCAGCATCTTCGCCTCTTCCTGAAGGGCGAGCCTGGCTGTCAGGTCGCCGGCCGCCTCGGCCGCGCGGATCGCCGGCGGCTCCAAGAGCGCAGCGAGTAGCGCCTTCTGCATGTTGCGGACGCCGATCACCCAGGCTGCCACGCGGTGGATGCTGGCGTCGAAGTAGTCGAGGCCGATCCGGATCCGCTCCGGGCCGCCGGTCGCGATCACCTCGCGGGCGATGGCGAAGAGATCGTCACCGAGCGTGACCACATGGTCGCTGTCCCAACGGACGCCCCGGCTGACGTGCAGCAGGATCTCGGGCAGATAGAGGAGCACGCTCGAGAGCTTGTCGGCGATCGACTCGGTGGGATGGAAGTGGCCGGCGTCGAGGCAGAGGAGCTTGCCCCGGGTGATGCAGTAGCCGAGGTAGAACTCGGCCGAGCCGACGGTGCAGCTCTCGCTGCCGATCCCGAACAGCTTCGGCTCCACGGCATCGCGGAGCTGCTCGGGCGGCAGCGGCTCCCGAAACACCTCGTCGAGCGCCGCGGCGAGCCGCTCCCGCGGGGCGAGCCGGTCGGCCGGCGTGTCCTTGAAGCCGTCGGGCACCCAGACATTCGTCACGCAGGGCGTGCCGAGCGCGGCGCCAAATGCCGCCCCGATCCGCCGGGCCCGGCGGCAGTGCTCGATCCAGAAGCTGCGGATGCCGGCGTCGGCATGGGCCAGGGTGAAGCCGTCGGCCGCCTTGGGGTGGGCGAAGCAGGTGGGATTGAAGTCGAGGCCCAGCCCCCGCTCCTGCGCCCAGTCGATCCAGCCGGTGAAGTGGCCGGGCTCGATCTGGTCGCGGTCTACTGGTCTGCCGCCAAACTCGCCGTACGAGGCGTGGAGGTTCACCCGGTGGCGGCCGGGAATCAGCGTGAGCGCCGCGTCGAGATCGGCCCGCAGCTCGGCAGGCGTGCGGGCCCGGCCCGGATAGTTGCCGGTCACCGCCAGGCCGCCACCGAGCGATCCGCCGGCCGACTCGAATCCCTGCACGTCATCTCCCTGCCAGCAGTGCAGCGAGATCGGGATCACAGCCAGCGTCTGAAGCGCCTGCTCGGTATCGACGCCGATTGCGGCGTAGCGGTCGGCGGCGATGTCGTAGGCGGTTGCGATGGTCGTGGCGATGCTCATGCTCGGCTCCTCAGTGGCTGTCGGTCGGGATGGGATGTTCACTGTTCACTGATGGTTTGGTGATGTCGCTCCTCACGCAACTGGCGACGGAGCCGTAGCGGCGTAACGCCCTCGGCGATCCGCACCGCTCGCGTGAGGGCGTCGGCGCTGGTGAAGCCAGACGCCGCCACGATCTCGGCGATCGAGAGATCGGTATCGACCAAGAGCCGGCGGACGCGGTCGAGCCGGCAGCGAAGGATCTCTTCCTTCACGGTCCGGCCCAAGGCCTGCTTGAACCGCCGCTCGAGGGAGCGGGCAGTCGTGTCGAGCTGCGCCGCGAGCGCGGCCACCTTCAGGTTGTCCCTGGCTCCGCTCCAGATCACCCGCAGGGCGTCGGCTACGAGGCGATCGGTCAGCGACGTCACGTCCCGCGGGCCCTGCATGATCAACTGCTGATTCTCCTCACCGGTGGCGGCCACGATCAGGGCCAGGAGCTCCACCACGTCGGCGGCGATCAGATGCGGAAACCCGGGCGGTGCCGCCAGGAGTCGGCCGAGCAGCTGCTCGAAGCTCGCAACCAGCGCCGTGGTCTCTCCTTCCGCCACGAGCGGCCGGTCGGCAGAGAAAAACCGGTGGCGCACGAGGCGATCCATCCAGTCGCCGGTGAAGCTCACCCAATATTCCCGCCAGCCGGTCTCCGGGGCGGGGCGATAGCGGTGCCAGACGCCAGGAAACAGGAGCAGCACCGAGCCGGCGGCCACCGCCACCTCTGCGCGGCCGGCCGTTTGAAAGACACCGCGGCCGGACGCCACGAGCACGATCTGATACTCCGGCAGGCTGCGGCCGCGATCGAACGTGAAGGCGTAGAGTTCGGGGTGGCCCGGAGGGGGATATGTGCCGCCGGCCGGAATCGTGGCCCGCCCTGCGCCGGAGACATGCAGGCCCCACTGGATGTCGCGAGGCCGTGCCGGCAGATATCGAAACTCGTCGCCTGCGATGATCACGGCGTTCCTGCAACAGGTGGCCCGGGGCGGTTCTATTTCAACGCGGGCGGCTCGGCGATCGGCGCCGTCGCCGGATCGATCGTGCCGATCCGGTCCTTGTAGCTCGGCACCTTCTTGCCTGTGCAGCCGCTCGCAGACGCCGCCAGGCCGAGAATGAGCATGACGGCGAGAAACCGCCTCGAAAAGCACGACCTCATACCGCTCACCATTCTGGAATCGGCTCCCGGTCCCGGATGCTGCAGATCGAGTTCCATACTCGCCAGTCGATCGTCTCGAAGGCCTTGCGGACCGCCCCGTCGCACAGCGCGACGTTTACGAATCCGAGATGCTTGCTGTTCACTCCCCAGGAATCACCGTTGATCGCCCCGTAGGTCATGAACACGGGCCCGGCCAGTCCAGGCGGGCCAGTCTGGCCCGCGGCAGGGATGTTGTAGATCCAACCGCCAGACTCCGCCCCGTCCGCCCGCCGCCACGGCCAATAGTTCATCGAATTGTGTGGGAGATTTCCGAAATTGATGTCGATGAACGCCGTGCGGGCGAAGGCCCGGCTTGCCGTTCCCGGGATGCCCGTGCCGCTCTTGCCCCCCGTGCCCCCAAAAAAACCAACGCTGGTCACCTCGCCCACAAGAAGCGTGTGGGAAAGACCGTCGCGGATCGCGGCGAGCGGAGTCGACTGAGGGCGGGTGGTGGGTTGCCCTGTGGTGAGTTGGCCGGCCCGTTGGCCCATGACGCCGTCCACGACCATATTGACCCCGAGGTCGGTGATGAAGCGGGCCATCCACCAGTCAAACCCCTCGCAGCCGACGTAGTTGGTGATCGCCAAACCGTGGCTGTCGGCCGAGTTCAATAACTCTGGATCCGACCCGCAGCGGAGCGTCGGCAACGTCACGCCGAGATGCGACTGCCCCCAGGCCGGCGTCTGGAAGTTGATCTTGTCGTAGAGCGGCAATTGGTCGAGCGCCGGCAAAATCTGCGCGATCCAGCTGTGATGGCTAGCGGGATAGGTAGCGGGAAGGGGCGGCGGCGGGCCGGTCTCGACACCCCATGCACTGCGGGCCGGGAACCGCGATGGCGATTCCCGCTCGGCCGTCTGGAGCAGCGCTAGCGACACCTGCTTCATGTTGTTCGCGCAGGCATTCACACGGGCCGACTCGCGGGCCGATTGCACGGCCGGCAGCAGCAACCCGACGAGCAGCGCGATGATCGCGATCACCACCAACAACTCGACGAGCGTAACCGCAGACCTTCGATGGGTGATCGATTCTGGCACACGCATGGTCGTCTCAGCCGTAGCCGGCCGCCCTGTGAACGATTCAACGAGCGAGTTCTCGCCACGCGGCGACGATTCCTGCGTTGGCAAAATCTCCGCGCTCGCCCTCCGCTGATCTTATGTCGCCGCGCAAGACAGCGAAACCGAAACCATGCCACGTTTTCAGAAATCACGAGTGAAATCCGCATTCTGCGACACGGATCTTGCAAGACGCGACACCGCAGCCGGCTATCTCTCCGGTGACGATTCAAGGACCCCGCGATCGGTCGGCCGCGTGGCTGAGCGCGAGAACACGTCGCGGATCGCCTCGAGGTAGCCCATGCCGTGGGTCGTGTCGGGCTCGATGTAGCTCCCCTCGCCCCACTCGTTCCAGGAGTTGATCGTGACCACCCGCTGGCCGGGTGGATTGGCTTCGGCCAGCGGCCGGGCCCGCTCGAGCGATTCACGAAAAGCCGCCGGCGTGTTGTTCACCATCACCGCACCATAGGGATAGTCGCGACGCGTCGCCCAGTCGCGAGCGTTGCGGCAGCGGGGGGAGGAATCCCAGCCCATTGACACGTTGGGGTGATAGGGAACGGGCAACGTCGCCGCCGGTTGCTCAAGGCCGTTGGAGCCGCCCCCTTTGGTCACGGCCTGGAAGTAGCCGTTGGCCGCCTTGGTGTAGTCGGTGGCTGGGAAGTCAGGCAGCGGGGAGTGGTGGATCCAGACATACGACGTGATGCTGTCGAAGCCGAGCCGACGGATCACCTCGTCGCGGGTGTCTCGGGGCAGGCCGAAGAGCACGGCGTTGAGGTGCAGGCCGGGGAAGCCCGCGGCTCGGGCGCGTTCGCGGAACCGGCCGAGGGCGGCGGCTGCCGCGTCGAGGTCGTTGCCGAACGACTCGAGAAACTTCTTCGTGTCGTAGATCGAGAAGTAGGGCTTGCCGTCGAGCGTCCAGTAGGACGGATGGGCGAAGTAGGTCGCGGTGACGTACTCCGCGAGCGTCTCGAAGGTTGCCGGCGTGACCGCCCCCCGGGCTGGGCCGACGTCGTGGTTGCACCACATGATCGCGAACCTGAGGGCACCGATGTTCGGGGCCTTCAAGAACCCCTGCTCCAGGGCCCGGGAAAGGTATTTCTGGCCGTCCCACGGCGTATAGCCGGCCAGCTTCTCGGCCCCCGGCTGCGGGTCGAAGAAGTACCAGTCAAAGATGAAGGCGTCGATGCCGTGGCTCGCGGCCGCCTCGATCTTCCGGGCCATCACGGCCGGGTCGTTCTCGTCCTCGAAGCCCCAGGCGGGGACCTTCGGCTGGAGGTGCCCCTCGAACTGCGGCTTCGCCCACTTGATCAGTCCCCACTCCGATGTCTGGAGCGGACCCCAGTTGGGGAAGTAGTAGGCGGCTACCTGCACGTCGTCGCCGGCGTGAACGAACGAGCCGCTCCCGCCGACCATGAAAAGCAGGCCGTGGGCAAGCACCGCAGATAGATGGATAGATCCGAGACGGGAAGCGATTGAGGCATTCATGTCGGTAAAGAATAGCCGCTGCCGATGGCATCAGTCGCACGATTGCGGCGCCAGCTGAGAACTGCGACATCGTTTCCGCATTTTGCGACAGGATCGCGAGCCGGCCCGCTTGGCGTGCGGTGCGGTTGTCGGCCACACTGCGATCGTGGGCAACTCGGAGCAGTGCGCACACCTCGATACAAGGAGATTTCTATGGGTCGTTTCGGCTGGCAGGTTCGACTGGTGGTGGTCGCGGGAATCACATGCTGCCTTTGTCCGGCACGGCTGACGGCCGCCGCGCCTCTCCGCGTCGTCAATGGCGACTTCGCCGACACCGCGGGGCTCGAGCGGGGCAGCGATGGCTGGCTCGGCGG
>CAMDDA010000098.1 GCA_945890755.1 Candidatus Kuenenia stuttgartensis | reverse complement strand
ACGAGCCCTAAGCGCAAGCGACGGGATTCCGCTACGCATCCCCCGGCTCGCGCCTGGGGGCTTGTATGGAGGGCGATCCCCTCTTGTCATACGAGCCCTAAGCGCAAGCGACGGGATTCCGCTACGCATCCCCCGGCTCGCGCCTGGGGGCTTGGATGGAGGGCTATCCCCTCGATTGCGCTCAGGGCTTGGATGGAATGTCACACCGCCGGCACGGTGTAGCCGTAGCGGTCGATGAACGGCCGCCAGCGCGAGGTGATCTCCTCCACGATCCGCGGGTCGTGGCGATACGTGTTGGTGCGATAGCGTTTCATCGACTCGCAGTGCGCCTCGAGCGCCGGCCGCATGTGGCCGAAGTCGTCGAGGCCGAGCCGGTCATAGGCCTCGGCGAGCTTGCCCACCGGATCGGCCACGAGGTCTTCGTACCGCAGTTCGTGGAGGCGGTCGGGCCCCAGTGTCTGCCGGTCGCGGTCGAACGCCGCGTACATTTCGTCGAAGGCGCTGAACACGTAGCGTTCGAGCGTTTCGCCGCGGTCCACCTGCATGCCCTGCACGTCGTGCAGCGATCGCCAGAGGCGGAGCGTGGATGGGAAGACGACGAACGGATCGCGGACCACGTGCAGGAACCGCGCCTCTGGAAACATCTCCGCCAGCACGCCCATCCGCGCCGTATGCGGCGGGCTCTTGAGCACGGGCCGCCGCTGGTCGTGCACGGCGAGCCGCTCCAGAAACTTCTTCATCGCCGCCTTCCAGCGGGCCAGCTCCGCAGGTGGCAGGAGGCTCACGTCGAGCGCCTCGGGCCGGTCGGGGCTCGTGACCGGAAACGCCATCCGGCGATACGGCGATGGCGCGCCCATGTTCACGAGGGCGAATTCGTCTTCCTGCGGCCGGTCCCAGCCGGCGGCCACGTCGTCCATGGGCCGCTTCGACGGCATGATCCACGACAGTGCCGACGTGACGACCGACTCGGTGAGCAGGAAGTGTCCTGGTGCGAAGCATTGGTAGGTGTTGGGGCAGCAGAAGCGATCATCGAGCATCGCCAGTTCGTGCAGGAGCGTGGTGCCTGATCGCCAGTGCCCGATGATGAACAGCGGCGGCGGCGTGGCCGGTGGATCGCGGAGCAGGCGGCGAAACCGGGCCTCCGCGAGCGGCTCGGCCAGCGAGTTGAACGCGGCCGCTCCCGACACCGTCGCCATCAGTCCCCAGCGGCTCGGGGCGATCCGCCAGCGATGCTCGGTCACGAGCGGCAGCCACACGCCCAGCGGCATGCCGTGCCAGAACCGTGGGCTCCACCAGGGGTAGGCGTGGTACTGCTTTTCGCCGGTGCCTGCGGGGGGCGGCTGCTGAAACACGTCGAATACAATCCCCGGGAAGCGGATGCACGAAACAGGTCGGCGACACGAGCCACCGCCGGTGCGGCGGAGTCTACCTCATCGCTGCTGCACGTCGTCGATGTCGGCGGCAATCCGCTCGGCGGCGCTGCGGTCGTCGAGCACGGTGCGGAGGGCGGTCGCCAGTCCGCCCGCGGCCGACGATCCCGTGCCGCGAAACCGCTCCCGCCCCTCGGCATCGAGCACGACCACCGTCGGAAACCCGCTCACGCCGAATGCCTTGCAGGTGGCGGCATCGCGGTCGGCATCGGCCGTCACGCAGACGAACCGCCGGGCCAGCGACACGACGCCGCGATCGGTGAGCGGCCCCTGCGCGAACTCGCAGCTCCATCGGCACCAGGCCGCCCGGAACACGATCAGCATCGGCAACTGCTCGGCCTCGGCCCGCTGCCGCCCCGCCTCGTAGCCTTCCACGTATTCGATGCCGGGCGTCGGCGCATGATCGCCCCGGGGCGAGGTCTGACGGATGGTCGCCTCCTGGGCCACCAGCGGCCAGATCGAGTGGGCGGCCGCCGGCTGCACCGGCTCGTCGCGGACATCACAGCCGGCGATCACGCCGCCGGCCAGCAGACTGGCCGCCAGCGACAGGGCGCGGTGAACGGCGGTGTGGGAGCACGGCTTCATGGGGAGTTGGTACGGGGAGCTGCCGACCGGCGGCAATGCCGGTTCGCGGCAGACTGGGGAGCCGAGGCAAGCCCCGGAAGCCATCTGTCGTCGGGCCGCTGGGATCTCTACTCTTCCGCCGACCGTCTTCCGGGGCTGTCTAGCGTGTCACCGTTGCGCCTGCATCTCATCTGGGTCCTCCTTGCAGTCGCCGCATCCGGTGGCTGCCGGCTCGTATCGCGGCGCAACCCGGTGCCCACGGAACTGGCCGATGCCCGTCGGCTCTGTAACGAGGGGCTCGCGGCCGCCGATCGTCAGGATCTCGTGCGGGCCGAGAGCCTGCTGGAGGCGGCCGTGAAGAGCTGCCCCGTCGATGTCGATGCGCGGCGGCACTACGCCGACGTGCTCTGGAGCCGCGGCCAGAAGATGGATGCCGTCGGGCAGATGGCCAAGGCGCTCGAGCTCTCGCCGGGCGATGCGGGGATCTGCATCGATGCGGGCCGGATGTATCTCGAGCTCGGGTTGTTTGCCGAGGCCGATCGGCTCTCCGCGGAGGCGGTGCGGCTCGCGCCCGGATGCCATACGGCCTGGCATCTGCGTGGGCAGATCGCGATGGCGCGGGGGCAGTTCGCCCAGGCGGTGACCGACTTTCATCGGGGCCTCGCGATCGCGCCGGATGATCGCCGGCTGCTCCGCGACACGGCCGAGGCCTATCTCCGGCTCGACAGGCCGCGTCGAGCCCTCGCCACGCTCGCCGTGCTCGGCGAGTCGTATGGTCCCGATCAGACGCCGGCCGCTGTGCTCACGATGGAGGCCTTGGCGCAGGAGTCGCTCGGCCGTGTGGATGACGCCCGCGAGAGCTACCGGCAGGCGATCGCGAAAGGCGACGCGCCGCCCGAGGCCGCCAAGCGACTCGCGGCGCTCGACGGAGGGCCGGTACGATGACGTAGGCCCGTTGCTCCGCAACGGGCTGCCCGTCACGGAGTGCCGGGCCTACGGTCGAGCAACGGGCCTACAGGCCTTGGCCGCATCACTCGCCGGACGTCGTGCGGCCCGTGAGCAGGTCGAAGGCCGCGATCGCGGGCACGAGCATCGCGAGCGTGGCGAAGCCGTAGGCCGCGAGCACCACGAGAAACACCTGCAGCGTGTTGCCCTGCAGGAAGCTGGCGATCGCCGTGAACGTGAGCGCCGGCAGCAGCGCCGACGCCCAGCCGATCGCCGGCGACGGATTGCGGGCTGCGAGCGCGGCATAGAGCCCCACTCCGCCCCCCACGATCACGGCCAGGAACGGCGCGAGCTGCAGTTCGAAGCTGCCGCCGAAGGCCACCATGATCCGCATCGCCGTGGCCACGCCCACGCAGAGGAAGGCCACTGTGCCCAGCGCCACGGCGATCGCCTGCCGCGACGCCGGATGCGAGAGCCCGGCATACACGCCGAGCACGGCCGTGAAGAACGTCAGCACCGCGAGGCCGAGAGCGAGGTAGAGGCTGTTTTCGACCGTCGATACGCCCGTGGCCGCGAGGGCGCTGCAGAGCAGCAGCGGCAAAATCACGATCTCTCGAGCCGCCACGAGCACGCCCAGAAGCTTGCCCCACACAAGCTCGCCCGGCTCGAGGTCGCTCACGAGCAGCAGGTCGAAGGCGCCACGATCCCGCTCCGTGGTGATGCTCGTCACGGCGAGTGCGGCCACGGCGAGCAGGCTCGCGAGCACCATCGGCACCACGGCCGCGGCGATCGCCAGCCGGTCGGGCCGCGGAGCACGGGCCTGCACGACGACGCCCGCGACGGCGGTCGCGAAGAGCACGAGCCAGGCGATTCGCACCAGGATGATCGCCCGGCCGTGGGCCCGGGTGCAGATCTCCCGCCAGAGCACGGGGTTCGTCCAGACCGTCCGCACCCGCCGCGGTGTCGCGGTCGCCGCTGCCGTCGGCCGCCGCTGCTCGCTGGCCGTGTTCCATCGCCGGACGTTGGCGATGGCGATGCCGTTGGCCAGTGCGATCACGCCGCCGCACGCGGCGAAGAGTCCCGGCAGGAAGCGTCCACCTGCGGGGGCGAGGGCGGCGAACAGCCCGCGGGCGGGCGACACGACCGCAGCGGCCCCGGGCCCCCAGCCCACGGCCACGGCCTCGCCGATCGCGAGCCAGCCCACGAGCACGAAGCCGGTGATCGCGAGGGCCTGAAACGTCGTGTCTTTCCAGAAGGCCACCGCGCCTGCCACGCTCGCCACGGCGAGGGCCGCGGCGGCCGTCACGGCAAAGAGCCGTGCGATCTGGGCCGCGGTGATCCCGCCGAAGAGTGCCGCCAACGCGAAGACCGGGATCGCCGAGACGAGCAGCAGGGCCACCTTGAGCATGCTGCTGGCCAGCTTTCCCACCACCAGCGCGGTCTCACCCAGACGGCTCACGAGGAGGAGTTCGAGCGTCCGCCGCTCCTTCTCGATGCTCACGGCCACTGCGCTCGTGAGGGCGGCGGCCAGGATGGCGAGCGTGAACTGAAGCGGGGCGAGAATCCTGAACAGCGTGGCGGCGAAGCGGGCCGTGTCGCCGGCGGTGGCCAGCGGCTGTGAGCCGGTCACGACGAGCCAGCAGGTGGCCACGATCGCCAGCAGCGTTCCGGCATAGACGGCCCGGGCGATGAAGAGGCCCTGTGCCCGGGGGGCCATGGCCAGTTCCCGGTCGAAGACGGCGCCCAGGATCATGCGTCACCAAAGGGGGAGGGGGCGGTAGCGGGGCAGGGGGAGTCTCGATACGCTACGTACTCGGGATGAATCGTATCACGGTCGTCACGGCCCCGGGCTGTACCGGGGTCCCATCGCTGGGGAGCACAATATGACACGTCGGTCGCCGTTCGTTTGCGGGTTGGTGGGCCGGAGCCTGGCGTCGGCCGGCCTCGCTTTGCTCGTGGTCGTCGTCGCGACATTCGCGGCCGCCCGTCCCGTTCAGGCCCAGGTCACGGCCCAGTCGCTGATCGGCAAGGCGGTCTCCGACGACAGCATGAACAAGGAGATCACCAACGCCATCTCGCGGTTCCGCGACCGTGACATCGACGGCTGTCGCGCCGTGCTCGAGCGGGCGAAGTCCAACAATCCCAAGCTGCCACCGCCGGGCGTGATGATGGCGATGCTGTGGCTGAGCGTGAACCAACTCGGCCCGGCCCGCGCGGAACTCGAAGACACGGCCGTGAAGTTTGCGGCGGATCCGGAGCCCTACCTGATGCTGGGCGACCTCGCCTTCCAGGAGCGGCGGGTGACGGAGGCCGACGTGCTCTTCGCGAAGGCCACGGCTCTTGCCGCCGCCTACACCGAAAACCCGAAGCGGAAGCGAGACTTCGACATTCGCTGCAATGCGGGTGCCGCCGCAGTGGCCGAGGCCCGCAAGCAATGGGACTCCGCCCAGAAGCTGCTCGCCGCCTGGCTGCAGCTCGATCCCGACAACGCCAGCGCCCATCAGCGGATGGGCATCGTGCTGTTTCAGCAGGGCAAGGAGATGGAATCGCTGGCGGAGTTTCGTGAGGCCCGCAAGCTCGACGAAAAGGCGGTGCAGCCGGAGCTCGCGCTGGCTCGGCTCTACGACGATGCCAAGAAGCGCGACACGGCCAAGAAACTGATCGAGCAGGCGATCAAGGCTTCGCCGAACGATGCGGCGGTTCAGCTGGCGGCGGCCCAGTGGTATCTCGGCCAAAACGACCTCGAGACGGCGAAGCAGGGGGCCGAGGCGGCCCTCAAGCTCGACGCCCGCAGCCTCGAGGCGAAGGTGGTCCGGGGGGCGATCGCCCGCGTGGCCCGCGACTACAAGACGGCCGAGAAGTTCTTCAACGAGGCCCACGTGCAGTCGCCGGGGAATTTCCCGGCGAGCAACTCGCTGGCCCTCGTGCTGATCGAGTCCGACGACAAGGACTCGCGGCAGCGGGCCATGGAGATGGCCGAGGCCAACGTGGCGATGCACCGTGAAAATTCGCCGCAGCAGGTCAACGCCCTCACGACGCTCGCCTGGGTCTACTACAAGCTCGGTCGCCGCGAGGACGCGGAGAAGATCCTGGAGCAGATCTCACGGAACAATGCGCTCACCACCGACGGCGCGTATTACGTGGCGAAGCTGCTGGCCGACCGCGGCGAAAAGGATCGGGCCCGCAAGATCCTCGAGGAGGTGCTGGAGAACGAGCCGATGTTCGCCGCCCGTCCCGACGCCGTCGATCTGCTGGCGAAGTTGAAGAAGGACAGCGAGTAGGCGGAGGCCCGTCACTCTGGCCGTAGGCCCGTCACTCCGTGACGGGCTGCCCGTTGCCCGACCGTAGGCCTGTCACTCCGTGACGGGCTGCCCGTTGCGGAGCAACAGGCCTACGGCGTTGTCGGCACCGGCGGCACCGGCTCCGGCATCACGCGGATCGTCATGCCGCTCGGCATGCCCTGCGGCTGCGGGGTCGCCGGTGCCTGGGCCGTGGGGCGGGCCCGCATGGCCCGCCGGCGGGCGCGAACTCGGTCGCTCCGCAGCGGGATGCCGGGGTAGGCCTCGATCGGCACCTCCAGGCTCGGCAGGCCGATCCGGCTGCCATCACCGAAGTAGGTGAACATCTCGATCGCCGGACAGGTCGGGGCGGCTGCGGCCACGAGCAGGGCGACGAGGATCAGGTGACAAGCGGTCGATCGAGAATGGCGGATCATGCGGCGGCGGGGTCCTGGCCGAAGTGTGGGCGGTCGCTCACCGCCACCGTTCATCATCGGCCGCCGGGGCATCACCCGCCGCACGATTCACCCGCATCCTGCGCAATCGTCACGATCGCGTAGGCCCGTTGCTCCGCAACGGGCTTGCCCGTCACGGAGTGACGGGCCTACGGCCGGGCAACGGGCTTGCCCGTCACGGAGTGACGGGCCTACGGGGGCCGGGGCACTGGTCTGGCATGGGGTAGGCTAGCGGCATGGACGACTCGACGGCTTTGCTTCTCGGCTGCGGTGGTGCGCTCGTCACGGCTGTGGCTGCGGCTTGCGGGGGCTGGCTCGTGCGGGGGTCGACGGCGGTGCCGGCCGCCTTCTGGGCCGTGGCAGCAGCCGGCTCGCTCGCCGCCGAGATGGCGGTGCGGGCGGCGGGTGGCCTGACCGACCCTGCCGCCGGGGCCGCGGCGCGGCTGGTCAGCCTGGCCCTCGCAGTCTGTCCTGTGATGTCGCTCCTCGGCGCCAAGCGGCCGCAGCACGGCGTGTGGCAGTTCATCGTCGCGAGCCTCGGCGTCGTGCTCGCGCTGCCCGCCATTTCGGCCACGCTCGTGCGGCCCGGCACCCTTCCCGACGTCCACACGCTCGAGCGCGGCTTCCTGCTCGTGTTGCTGGTCGTGGGCTGGATGAACTTCATCGGCACGCGGCATGCCGTCGCCGCGACGCTCGTGACGGCGGGCCTGGCGGTGCTCGCGCGGGCGTTTCTGCCGCTCGTGCCTGCCGCGATCGCGGAGGCTCCGGCGCCGCGGCTCGAGGCGGTTGCCTGCATCGCCCTGGCGGTCGGCGCGGCCGTCGCCGCCATGCTGTCGGCCTGGGCCGCCCACAGGCCGCTGCACGCCGGCTCGCCCGTTTCCGTCGCCGGCTTCATCGACCGCCCGTATGCCGCGCTCCGCGAAACACTCGGTGCCGCCTGGACCCTCCGGATCGCCGAGCGGTTCAACGCCGTGGCCGCCGAGCGGGGCTGGCCCTGCCGGCTGCACTTTCGTGGCCTGGAGATCGGTGGCGATCCCGACGACAGCGAATGGCACCGCGATGCCCTCCGGGCCTTGCGGGCGCTTTTCCGCCGGTTCGTCACCGCCGACTGGCTCGCGCATCATGGTTGGCCCGACGAGCCGGCTGCCGTAGCCCCCTTGAAGGAAGGGCGATAGACTTCCCAGCCCGAACCACGGCGCCGCGGGCGTCGTACTCGGAGTGCACGTTCTTTTCCGCCCGTTCCCGTATGCCCGGAGTTCCATCATGGCCGATGCCCCCCAGTCCGCCCGTCCCGGTGAGCAGATGCCCGTGCCCGTCGACGAGTCGCATATCGTCGCCACCTACGCCAACTTCTGCCGCGTCACCGGTACGCCGGAGGAGCTGATCGTCGATTTCGGCCTCAACAAGCAGGTGGCCGGCACGTCGCCCGAGACGATCCAGCTCACGCAGCGGATCATCGTGAATTTCTTCACGGCCAAGCGGCTGGCGGCGGCTCTCGTGATGGCGGTGCAGCGGCACGAGCAGGCGTTCGGCCAGCTCGAGACCGACGTGCAGAAGCGGATCGTGCACCAGCAGGCCGCGAAGGCCTGACCGCCGGCCCGGCCGCGGGCCTGCGTCGGGGAATGACCAGCCATGAGCAATGACGGTCAGGAAGAGATTCGCTGGTTCCTCGAGCAGGTCGCGCGGCTCGGTCAGTCGGCCGGGGGCGAGGCGGAGTATTTTCAGGGGGTGCTGGGCATCGTGCTCCAGGCGATGCAGGCGCCCGCCGGCCTCGTCTGGACGCTCGGCGACAGCGGGCGGGTCGAGCCGATCTGCCATGCCGGCGTCGAGAACACCGGCATCGCCGCTTCCGAGGAAGCACAACAGGCCCACAACGCCCTCGTGCAGACCTGCTACGGCAGCCCGGCCGGACTGATCGTGCCCCCGCGGGCCCAGCTCACCGGCCCCGACGGCGCCGTGCTCGCCACGAATCCCACCGACCTGCTCGTGGTCACGGCCCCGTTCGCCCGCGGCGGGAATCGCGCGGGCCTGATCGAGGTGTTTCACCAGCCCAATGCCGACGACGTGCAGCGGGGCTACCTCGTGTTCCTCGAGCAGATCGCGGCGATCACCGCCCAGTTCCTCGGCCAGCGGCAGCTCGTCACGCTCGACGAGCAGCAGACGGCGCTCTCGCAGGTGGAGCGGTTCTCCCGGGCCGTGCACGAGTCGCTCGATCCGGTGGCCACGGCATTCGTGCTGGCCAACGAGGCGCGGCGGATCATCGGCTGCGACCGCGTGAGCGTGCTCGTGGAGCGGCGGCGGAAGCTGCGCCTGGAGGCCGTGAGCGGCCAGGAGTCGGTGGAGCGGCGGGCGTCGGCCGTGCAGGCGATCGAGGCGCTCGTGCGGGTGGTGGCCAAGGCGGGCGAGCCGCTCTGGCACCCCGATGCGAGTCGCGAGCTGCCGCCGCAGATCGAGGAGGAGCTGGAGCACTACATCGACGAGTCGCATGCCACGGCGCTGGCGATCATCCCGCTTCACAAGCCGAGGCCCACGCCCGTCGTGAAGCCCGGCGGCGTCGATGCCGTGGCCGTGGCCAAGGCCGAGGCGGGACTGGGCATCGCCGGCGAACTCGTCGGGGCGCTCGTGGCCGAGTGGTTTGCGTCGAGCTCGTTCGATGGCGGCAAGAAGGCCCGCGTCGATCTCGTGGCCGAGCATGGCAAGGTGGCGATCTCCAACGCGCTGGCCCACACCTCGCTGCCGCTCTATCCGCTCATCAATCTCGCGGGCAAGTCGCGGGTGCTCACCACGGCCCGCAATCTGCCCCGCACGATCCTCGCCGTGCTGGGAACGCTCGCGGCCATCGCGGCGTTCGTGTTCGTGCCGGCCGAACTGCGGCTGGAGGGCAAGGGCACGCTCGAACCGGTGCACCGCCGCGACGTGTTCGCCGGCATCGAGGGGGTGGTGGAGAAGCTCGAGCCGGGGCTCGAGCATGGCGCGATGGTGAAGCAGGGGCAGCTCCTGGCCACGCTTCGCAACACCGATCTCGAGGTGGCGCTGGCCGACGTGCTCGGTCGCCGGGCCTCGAGCGAGGAGCAGCTGGCCTCGACGAAGCGGTCGCTGCTCGAAGACGACAAAATCTCGGCCGATGAGAAAATCCGGCTGGCCGGCCGCAAGGCCCAGCTGCAGCGGGAGATCGAGAGCCTGGAGCAGCAGGAGCAGCTCTATCGCTCGAAGAAGGAAGACCTCCTCGTTCGCAGCCCGATCGACGGCGTGATCGTCACCTGGCAGGTCCGCGATCGGCTGCTGCTGCGGCCGGTGGAGAAGGGGCAGGTGTTGATGAGCGTGGCCGACAAGACGGGCCCCTGGGAGCTGGAGGTCAACATGCCCGACGACCGGCTCGGCCACGTCAATCGCGCCGCCGCGGAGGCGAAGAGCGGCGGCCGCGACCTCGTGGTCGACTACATCCTGGCGACCGATCCCGGCACGCGGCACTACGGCGTGGTCAAGGAGATCCACGAGCAGGCGGAGGTCCGCGGCGAGGAAGGCAACACGGTGCTCGTGCGGGTGACGATCGACCCGGAGCGGCACGAGAAAGAGGAACTCGGGGCGGGTGCGAGCGTGACGGCCCGGATCGCCTGCGGCCAGCGGCCGCTCGGCTATGTCTGGTTCCACGACGTGCTGTCGTTCATTCAGACGCAGATCCTGTTTCGGCTGTGGTGAGGCGGCCTGTGGCGAGAGAAAGACACATCATGAGCACATGCAGATCAATCGCGGCGGCGGCGGTGGTGGCGACGGGCCTCGTGCTGCCGGTGGCGGCCGTGGCCAATCCCAACGGCGAGCCGGTGCTGGAGCGGTGTCTCGTATCGCTGGCCGACGAGGCGAAGGTGCCGGCCCAGGAAGCGGGGGTGCTCGTGGAGCTACCGGTCCGCGAAGGCGACAAGGTCACGAAGGGGCAGGTGATCGCCCGGATCGCCGACGACCAGCCGCAGATGGAGAAGCGGCGGGCCAAGGCCGAGCATGAGCAGGCGGTGGCCAAGGCCGAAAGCGACGTGGACGTGCGGTATTCGGAGAAGGCCCAGGGCGTGGCCCAGAAGGCGTTCGAGAAGGCGGAGCAGTCACACCGGTCGGTGCAGGGGGCCGTCACGGAGGTGGAGCGTGACCGGCTCAAGCTCGAATGGGAGAAGGCATCGCTGCAGATCGAGCAGGCGCAGCTGGAGCGGCGGCTGGCGGCGCTGGCCGCGGACGCCAAGCAGGTGGAGGTCGATGCCGCCGACAAGGCGATCGAGCGGCGGATGATCCGCTCCCCGATCGACGGCGTGATCGAGGATCTCTCGAAACACCAGGGCGAATGGCTCCAGCCGGGCGACATGCTGGCCCACGTGCTCCGCACCGACACGCTGCGGGTGGAGGGCTACATCGACGCCGCGAAGTGGGATC
>CAMDDA010000097.1 GCA_945890755.1 Candidatus Kuenenia stuttgartensis | reverse complement strand
CAACGGGCCTACTGTGCGAGCCGCAGGGCGGCGATCGCGAGCAGGATCCAGCCGGCGATGAGGAGCGTGCCGCCGATCGGCACGATCGCGCCGAGGATCTTCACGCCCGAGAGGCAGAGGGCGGCCAGACAGCCGCTGAAGATCAGCGTGCCGAGGACGAAACAGGCCGTGGCGGCGGCCAGCGTGCCGCGGCAGCCAACTGCCTGCGGCAGGGCGGCCATGAGACCGGTCGCCACGGTCGCCACCGCATGCACGAGCGAATAGCGGAAGGCCGTCTCCCAGTTGGCCGCCTGGCCAGCCTCCTCCAGGAACATCTTGAGGCCATGCGCGCCGAAGGCGCCGGCAGCGACCGACACCGCCCCGAGCACCGCGCCGACGAGGATCGCGAGGCGGGGCGTCATGGCCGGGCGTCACCGAGGAGCTTCTGCTCCTCTTCCTCCTGAATGATGATCCGCGGCGTGACCATCAGCATCAGGCTGTCGGTCGTGCGGCCGAGACCGACGTTCTTGAAGAGCCGGTTGACGTAGGGAATCTTGGAGAGGATCGGCACGCCGTATTCGTTGCGGCCCTCGCGGAGCCGCTTGATGCCGCCGAGGAGCACCGTGCCGCCGTCGGGCACGCTCACGGTCGTCGTCACCGTCGTGAAGAGGAACTCCGGCTGCTGGATCGTCGTGCCGTTGCTCGCCAGTTCGAGTTCGTTGGTCTTGAGGGCCTTGTTGTCGGTGGCCAGGTCGAGGAGCCCGTTGTTGTTCTTCTCCTTGGCTTCCGTCTTCTCATCGCTGCTCTTGGCACGCGACGTCTTCGACCCTTCGAACTGGAACTCCTGAACCTGGCCGATCTGCGAGAAGAACGGGACGAGCGTGAGTCGGACGAACCGGCGATCGTTGGAGACGACGGCCTGCACGTTGACGGCCGTGCCCTCGTTGAGCACCGTGATCACGGGCTGCTGGGCGGCGGCGAAGTCGCCGACGACCGGCACCACGGCCGTCACGAACGGCCGCTGCCGCGTGTCCGACACGAAGGCCTGCTGGCCGTTGAACAGCGTCACCTTCGGGGCCTGCATCACGTTCGACCGGGTGTTGCCCTGGGCCGCCTGGATCAGGAAGTAGGCCTCGATGTCGGAGAGGATCGCGAAGCCGAAGTTGGCGGCCGAGGTCACCGGGTCGGGCAGGCCGGGCAGCTGGGGCACGGTGGCGGCCCCGAAGCTGTTTTGCCGGAACGGAATCGAGAAGAAGTTGCGGGGCGTGGTGCCAGGCGCGGCGTTGATGCCGGTCGTCGCCGTGTTGCCGAGCGCCTGTTGGGTCAGGGCCACGCCCGGATTGCCGGCATTGTCGAGGCCGATCGTCTGCGACCGGCCGCCCGGATTGGCCTGCAGACCCGCCGTGAACGGCGACGTCGAGCCATTCGTCTGGGTCGGGATCGCCGTCATGTTGAGCGGCTCGTTGACGCTGCTCTGGATGTTGAAGTCGAAGTCGACGCCGATCCGCTCGAAGAACGTGTCGGCGAGCGTGATGAACCGCACCTCGATCGTGACCTGGAGATCCTGGAGCCGGCGCAGCTGCTCGAGCAGTTCGGCGATCTCCTCGTGCACCTCCTGGGTCTGGCTGATGACGAGGCTGAGATTCGTGGCGAACGGCTTGATCTGACCGGCCCCGCCCTGCGGCTCCCAGGTCTCGAAGGCGACCGTGCTCTGAATGAGATCCATGAGCGAACCAAAGTCGGCCTGCGCGCCGCCGGAGGCAGAAGGGCCGAACGGAATCGCCGCCGACGACCCGTTCGCGGAGCCCCGGCTCTGAAGCTGGGCCAGCGAGGCCGGGCTCACCTGGCCGTCGCCAGTCGAGGCGCCCGCGGCGTTGAGCCCGGCGGGAGGCGGACCCACTTCGACAGAAAGCGAATTCCGGAGCGAGGCCTGCGAATAGCCGTCGCGGAGGGCCCCGGCGATGCCGAGCCCGTCGGACGAGAAGTTCGGAATCGGGAGCACGAGGTCGGCCACGGGGTAGGTGACGGCGTAGACGTCTCCCTTCACCAGCCGCGGGCTCGTGATCTTGAGCACCTCGTCGCGGACGGCGTACCCGAGATGCAGCGGCTCCAGCAGCAGCTTGAGAGCGCTCTTGAGCGAGATCGGCTGGTCGAGCGCGAGCGTCACGGGCGTATCGCTGCGGACGGCCTCCTGCTCGAAGCCCACCATGTCGAGATGGATGCCCACGCCCGCCTGCTTGGCCAGGCCGTCGAGCACGGCGGCCAACGGCTTGTCGCGGTAGTCGGGCTTCACCTTCGTCTCGAGCTTGCGGTGAATCTCCAGTTCCGCGGGCGAGGCCTGTGACCGGCCCTCGGCCTGGAGCTGCGCCCGGTTCTTCGTGAGATCCTTCCAGTCGCGGGTCGCCGGAAACTCGATCGGTCCCGCGAAGGGCGCCGCCGACTTCTCCAGGTCTTCGACCACGTCGAGGAAGCCCGACTGCTGGCTGCCTTCGATCGTCCGCTGGGTGTCGATCCGGCGGATCACGCGGCTCTGGGCGAGCAGCTGCCGCACCACGAGATTGTCGGGAGCCAGTTCCCCCGCCTTCTTGGCCACGGCCTCGGCCTCGGGATAGCGGTGCTGATCGACGAGTGAGTTGTATTCCTCCACGAGGAGCGCGATCCGCTGGTCGACCTCGACCTTCGCAGCCCGCTCGCGACCGATCTCGGACTCGATCTGCTCGTTGCGGGCCTCGAGCGCGAGCTCTGCCCGACGCTTGCCCGTGGTCTCCTCGATGTCACGCCGTGCCCGCTCGATGCGCTTCAGGAACTGATCCTTTTTCTCGGCCGGAATGCTCTGGCCATCGAGGCCGGCGGCCGTGGCATCGAGCAGCGCGAGCGCATCCGCCGGCGATTTCTGCGCCAGCCGCTTGGCCTCCAGCGACTTCGCGGCCACCTCCGCGGAGAGTTTCGCGAGCACGAGCGCCTCGGAGGCGGGATCCTCCGCGGCCTCGGCTGCCGGTGTCGCGGCGGCGGGCGTCGTCTGGCTCTTGTCGAGCGCCTGCTGGATCAGCCGGCGGGCGGCCTCGGCATCGCTTTGTGCCGGCGGAGGCAGATCATCGGCCCGAAGAATCCCGGCGGCACACAGGCATGCGAGCAGGGCGACCGCGATCGGTCGAGGCTTCGGGGCGAATTCTCCAGCAGCGGGGCGGGCGGTGATTCCGACCATGAGAGCAAGATTCCTCTGCGGCAGCTGTGGACCAGTTGGGGCGGGAGAAGTACCGCCGCCCGGGCGGCCGGGTCAAGGCCGAGTCCAGCCCGCGTCTCTTGCCCGTTTTGCCAGTGAATTGCCGCTGAATTCACGGTCAAACGGCGGGGCCCGGTTTCTGCTCAGAGGCCCGTCACTTCTTGACGGGCAGCCCGTTGCGGAGCAACGGGCCTACGGCTTTATCCCTTCGTGCGCCAGACACGCGAGGCCAGACGGTCGGGGAACCCGGAGGAGGAGCGCAGGGATATCCGTAGCTATGTGCGTGCCATCGGGTACCCGGGTGGCGGGAGGAATCCCGAAGCGACCGACGGAGGGTTCACCGCCGGCTGGCCGGCGAACTTCCTTGAGCCAGCCCGCGCGCAGGCTCAGGCGTTCGGGGCGGCGGCGGTCGTGCGGCGGGCGATCGCTTTCTCGACGGTGTCGAGCAGCTGGTCGACGCGGAAGGGCTTGAAGAGAACGAGGTCGATGCCGGCCTGGCGGGCCTTGACGATCGAGTGGCCGGGGTCATACCCGAAGCCGGTCATGAGCACGAGGGGGACGACGTCGAGGATTTCCTGGAGCTTGAGCAGCAACTGGTAGCCGCTCATGTCGGGGAGTCGGATGTCGGAGATGATCACGTCGTAGGCATCGGCGCCGCCGGCCCGCACGAGCGACGCAGCTTCGGCGGCGTCGCGGGCGGTCTCCACCGTGCAGCCCGAGCGTTCGAGCAGGGCGTGGGCTGCGACCCGCACCTGCTCGTCGGCATCCACGACGAGGATCCGGCGACCCGCCAGCGCCCGCCGCCGTTCCCCCTGCCGCCGCTGCGTGTGGGCGGAGCTGGGGGTCATCTGCTCGCCCACGCGATGGATCACCTGCTTGATGTCGCGGGCATTTCGCAGGATCCGCTGGAGCCGCTCCACGACGTCGGCGTCGTGGCCGATGTATCGCTCCATCACGCTGCAGGCGTCGTTGAGGATGTCGTCCACGGGGAGGGCGACCGCGCCGTGGATGGCCTCGATGCTTTCCGCGGCCGTCGACGCCTTCTCGGCCACGAGAAGTTCGAGCGTGTTGAGGGCGGCGGCCACGTCGCGGGAGAAGATTTCGAGGAATTGCAGGTCGGTCTGCGTGAAGCCGCCCGGCTCCGGGCTCTCCACGTTGAATGTGCCGATCACCTGGTCGTGGAGCATGAGCGGCACCGTGAGCGAGCTCTTGGCCCCCTTGCAGCCCTCGAGATAGAGCGGGTCCTTGGTCGTGTCGCTGCAGAAGTAGCTGTGGCCGGTGGCGGCCACATAGCCTGTCACGCCGTTATGTTCGGGGCGGGCGTAGAGGATGCGGGCCTCGGCTTCGGGCTGCATCCCCTCGGCGAGGAGTGGCTCGAGCCGGCCGGTCTGCCGGTCGAGCAGGCGGATCTCGACGACGTCGAACTGCAGCAGATCCTTCGAGTAGTGGAGGATGTTGCTCTTGAGCAGTTCGATCCGCTCGTCGACCGTCATGTCGGCCAGTTCGGCGGGTGAGAGATCGGCGAGCGACTGGCCGGCGGCGTGGATCGCCGCCCGCTTCTGCTGCTCGAGGATGGTGTGTGTCACGTCGCGGATCGCAACGACGACGACGACAGGTTTTGCGTGGGCCGCGTGGCTTGCGAACGATGTGGACGACTGGGCGTCGAAATAGCGATTGCCGCCGGTGCGGACGAGGAGTCGGCCCGGCCGCCCGGCAGCCACGGCAGCGCGGAACGCCTCGACCTCACCCGTCACCACCTCGGCCGCGTCGAGAGCCGCGAAGAAGTCGCAGGGCGAGTCGGCCACCCGCGTCACGGATGCCGTGCGGTCGCACCAGGTGCGGAAGCGATCGTTGGCCCATTGCACCCGGCAATCGGCATCGAGAAGCACGATGCCGTCGGGCAGGTGGCCGAGCACGTCGCCATCGGATGCCGCCGGGGTGTCGCCGCGCGGCCACGGAGCGGGCCGCTCACCGGTCGAACCTTCGGAAACATCCGCCACCTGGCCGCCTCCAGCGCCACGACTGATTCGACCCGAGTATAAATTCCACGGGAGCCGTCGCCAAATCGAAAGGCGGCGTTGTCGCGATTCACGCCGCCCCTATACTCCCTATGCCTGGAGCGCGAGGCCGTCCGTTCGTCGGCTCCGCGAGCTTTCGGGTGGCATCGAGGTCCCGCCGTGAGTGAGTCGACACCCTCCTTCTTCACCCGCCATCAATTCCTCATCTACCGGTTGTTTTCCCTGTCGGGGCTCATTCCGGTGGGCGCGTTCGTGGTGGTTCACCTGCTGACGAACGCCTCGATTCTCGGTGGGGCGGCGTCGTTCCAGGCACGGGTGGACCTGATCCACTCGCTCGGGCCGCTGTTGGTGCCGATCGAGTGGGCCTTCATCTTCCTGCCGATGTTGTTTCACGCGACGGTCGGGTTCGTGATCATCGCGAATGGAATGCCCAACGTCGGCTCGTATCCGTACGTGGGGAACGTCCGCTACACGCTCCAGCGAGCGACGGGCATGATCGCCTTCGCCTTCATCATCTGGCATGTGATCCAGTTGCACTGGCTCGGGACGCCGCTGGGGGGCGGGAAGTTCGATCCGCATCATGCATCGAGTTCGGCGTCGCTCGCCCTCCAGTCGCCGCTCGTGGCGATCTTGTATGCGATCGGCGTGCTCTCCACGGTATTCCATTTCGCGAACGGACTCTGGACGCTCGGCATCACGTGGGGCCTCTGGACCAGCCCTGCAGCCATGCGGCGAGCGAACGCCGTGAGCGTGGTCGTCGGCCTGGTGCTCGCGGCGGCCGGTCTCGGAGCCCTCGGCGGCATGCGGGCCGTCGATGTCGAGCAGGCACGGGCCACGGAGAAGCGCATGGATGAGGTCAAGCGGCTTCTCGAGGGCCAGGATCCCGCCGCAGCGCCGGCCACTTCGCATCCCATCTCGCAAAAGAGAGGAACCTGATTCCATGGCACAACCTCGGGTGCTCGTCATCGGTGGCGGTCTGGCGGGCCTGGCCGCGTCGATGCGGTTGGCCGAACTCGGCGTGGGCGTCGACCTCGTCAGCCTCGTGCCTGTCAAGCGGTCGCACAGCGTCTGTGCGCAGGGGGGCATCAACAGTGTCAACGCCCTCACGCGGCAGCAGGGAGACTCGGAGTGGAAGCACTTCGACGACACGGTCTACGGAGGCGACTTTCTCCAGCATCAGCCGCCGGTGAAGGAAATGGCCGACTGGGGGCCGCGGATCGTCGACCTGATGGACCGGCTCGGCGTGCCCTTCAATCGCACGCCCGAGGGCTTTCGCGACCAGCGGCGGTTCGGCGGCACGCTCTACAAGCGGACGGCCTTCGCCGGCGCCACGACCGGCCAGCAACTGCTCTACGCGCTCGACGAGCAGGTTCGTCGCCGCGAGGTCGAGGGCAAAATCAAGAAGTGGGAATTCTGGGACTTCCTCGGGCCCGTGCTCGACGACGCCGGCAACTGCCGTGGCGCGATCTGCCAGGATCTCGTCACGATGCAGTTCAAGGCTTTCCAGGCCGACGCGGTCGTGCTCGCCACGGGGGGCAATGGCCTCATCTACGGCCGCTCGACGATGTCGATGGTCTGCACCGGCAGCGCCGTGAGCCGTGCCTATCGGGCTGGCGCCTGGTACGGCAATGGCGAGTTCATCCAGGTGCATCCCACGGCGATTCCGGGTGCCGACAAGCTGCGGCTGATGAGCGAGAGCGCCCGCGGGGAGGGAGGCCGGGTGTGGGTGCCGCGGAAGCCGCAGGATCCCCGCGACCCGCGGGACATTCCCGAGGCAGAGCGGTGCTACTTCCTCGAGGAGCGGTATCCGAAGTACGGCAATCTCGTGCCCCGCGACATCGCGACCCGTGAGATCTTCGACATCTGCACGCGGGAGCACCTGTCGGTCGAAAAGGACCGCCTCTGCGTCTATCTCGACCTGACACACATCCCCAAGGAGACCCTCGACCGCAAACTCGGCGGCATCCTGGAGATCTACGAGAAGTTCCAGGGCGTCGATCCGCGGTCGATGCCGATGAAGATCTTCCCGGCCGTCCATTACTCGATGGGTGGCCTGTGGGTCGATTACGAGAAGAGCGGGTCGGGCGGCATGGTCGAGGGATCGCTGCGGAACCAACAGACGAGCATTCCCGGTCTGTATGCGATCGGCGAGTGCGACTATCAGTATCACGGAGCCAACCGGCTCGGGGCCAACTCGCTGCTCTCCTGCATCTTCAGCGGCCTGTTCGTCGCTCCCACGCTGCAGGCGGCGTGTGGTTCGATGAAGTCCGAGGCCCCGGCCCGGCTCTTCGAATCGGCCCTGCGGCGGGAGGAGGAGCGGCATCAGGCGGTCCTGGCCCGCACGGCCGGCGACGAGAACCCCTACGACCTGCACCAGGAGTTGGGCAGCTTGATGACCCGCGTGGCGACGGTCGTCCGCCGCAACGACGAACTCTCCGCGGCCTATGACGACGTGTGTGACATGGAGGCCCGTTGGCAGCGATGTGCTGTTTCCGACACGGGCAATTGGACGAATCAAAATGTCGTGTTCACGAAGGCCCTCGGCGACATGTTCCCGCTGGCGAAGTTGATCCTGAAGGGGGCTCTCATGCGGGACGAGTGCCGGGGCGCCCACTTCAAGCCCGAGTTTGCCATGCCCGGCATCGCGGCGACCGACCCGGCCGAGAAGCGGCTGGAGGCGGAGCAGTGGTGCGATCGGTTCGAGGAGAACACGCGGAAGTGGCTCAAGTCTACGATCGCAGCCTGCCAGCCCGACGGCAGTCCGCGGATCAGTTATCAGGATGTCGATACGTCGCTCATCACCCCACGGCCGCGGCTGTATGGGCTCGTCGGGGGCGACGTGATCGAGGAAGTGTGGAAGGAGCGGCAGGGCGGGGCGAACGGCCACGCCGTGGCCGCCGCCGGCCAACCGGTCGGGGCTGCGAGTTGAGCATCAGGGCCGACCATCACTGAAAGTCGTTGAAGGAGTGTCGTCATGATCAAGGCAGTCGAACCCCACGCCATCGACGTCGATGCGTTTCCCGGGACGCACGGCAACGGTCACCAGCCTGCGACTCGGCCAATTCACGTCCGCATCCTGCGGCAGGACGTCTCCGGTGGCGAGAGCTACTGGGAGCGATTCGAGGTGCCGCACGAGCCGAACATGAACGTGATCAGCGTGCTGCAAAAGATCGCCGCGCAGGCGAAGTCGCGTGACGGTCGCAAGGTGGCCCCGGTGGCCTGGGACTGCAGCTGCCTGGAGGAGGTCTGTGGCTCCTGCACGATGCTGATCAACGGCCGGACGAGGATGGCTTGCTCGGCGCTCGTCGACAAACTGCTCGAAGAGGACGAAGAGATCGAACTCAGGCCGATGTCGAAGTTTCCGGTGGTCCGCGATCTTGTCGTCGACCGGCGGCGGCTGTTCCGATCGCTCGAGCGGGTCGAGGCCTGGGTGCCGGTGGACGATTCCTACGATCATGGCCCGGGCCCGAGGATCTCACCCGAGGATCAGGAAGACGCCTACCCCCTCTCCACCTGCATCAGCTGCGGCTGCTGTCTGGAGGCGTGTCCGCAGTTCAACAAAATCGAGGTCGTGCGGCGCGATGACGAAACGGCCGAGGCGTTCGAGACGCGACGAAAGGCCGCGTTCGACGCGGCCTTCGTCGGACCGCATGCCATCAGCCAGGCGATGCTCTTCAACTCGCATCCCACCGGCAAGATGATCGCCGACGAGCGGCTCGAGGCGGTGACTGGTCCGGGTGGCGTTCAGATGTGCGGCAACGCCCAAAACTGCGTGGCCGTCTGTCCGAAGAGCATCCCGCTCACGCGGTCGATCGCCCGCGCCGGCCGCGCCGCCACCGTCTGGGCGATCAAAAAGCTCTTCGACCGCTGAGCGTAAGCGCGGGGTGCCCGTTCCATACGAGGCCTGAGTGCCGGCGAGGGGATCCCCCGGCTTGCGCCTGGGGGCTTCTATGGCTAAGGCGTCGATCCCCCGGCTTGCGCCTGGGGGCTTCTATGGATACGGCCCGGCTCGCGCCTGGGGGCTTTTATGAGCGCCGCGTTGGCTTGGGCCTGCCCGCGTTTGCCGTTGGGGGCCGGGCATGGTACTGTTCACTCATTCACGGGGCGGCTTTTCTCATCTGCCGCCCTCTGTGTTCTGCCGTGCGAGGGCAACAGGATGCCCACGGATGAAGGTGGAGCACATCCGAGAGAAGCACGACAAGGGACCACGAGTGTTCGTTAGTTACAGGTCACGCCGCCCGGCGGAGACGGGGCGGCAGGCCGGATCGAATCGTCGATCCGAGGTTCACCAAGCTGAGTTTCAAGAGGCCGCAGCAGAGCGGCCGGTTTCACGAAGCAACGAAGCGTCGCCAGCGGCAGTCGAACGGGAGCTGGTTCAGGAACGCGTCGAGGAACGCGTCGAGAGACGCGTTCGGCAACAGCCCGCTCGGGATGACCGGGCGGCCGCACCCCCTGCGGCGCCGGCGGCTGCCGGTGGTGAAGGCAGCTTCCACACGCTCGGGCTCTCCGCGGCCACGCTGGCCGCGGTCGATCGCGCCGGCTACACGATGCCCACGCCCGTGCAGGCGGGGCTGATCCCGCGGGCGATCGCCGGCGTGGACGTGCTCGGCCAGGCCCGCACCGGCACCGGCAAGACGGCGTCGTTCGTGCTGCCGATCCTGGAGCGGATGCACCAGCCGGGCCGCGCGGGAGGCCCGCGGGCCCTCGTGCTCGTACCCACTCGCGAACTCGCGGTGCAGGTGAAGGACGAATTCGAGAAGTTGGCCCACGGCTCAGGCATTCATTGCGTGGCCGTGTATGGCGGCAAGCCGATCAAGGGGCAGATCGACAAACTCGCGAAGCATCCGGCCGTCATCGTCGGCACGCCGGGCCGCGTGCTCGACCACATGAGCCGTGGCACGCTCTCGTTCTCGGCGCTCGACATCGTCACGCTCGACGAGGCCGACCGGATGCTCGACATCGGGTTTCGGCCCGACATCGAGAAGATCCTGCGGCGCTGCCCGGAGAGCCGACAGACGCTCCTGCTCTCGGCGACGGTGCCGCCGCCCGTGCAGAAGCTGGCCACGCGGTACATGCGGGATCCCGAGATCCTCGACTTCTCCACCAACGAACTCGCCGTGGAGACGATCGAGCAGCGGTATTTCACGGTCGATCCCACGCGGAAGTTCGACTTGCTGGAGAAGCTCATCGAGCGGGAACAGCCGCGGCAGGTGATCGTGTTCTGCCGCACCAAGCGGGGTACGGACAAGATCTACGAGAAACTGGCCCGCCGCCGGTCGAGACTGCCCGAGGAGGTCGCCTGCATCCACGGCGACCTGTCGCAAAGCATTCGCGACCGCGTGATGCGGCAGTTCCGCGACGGGACGGTAAAAATCCTCGTGGCCACCGACGTGGTGGGCCGCGGCATCGACGTGTCGAGCGTGTCGCACATCGTGAATTACGACATTCCCGAGTTCTGCGACGACTACGTCCATCGCGTCGGCCGCACCGGCCGCATGGGACGTGAGGGTATCGCCTTCTCGTTCGTCGCGCCCGAGGAGGGGCCGCAGCTCACGCGGATCGAGATGCGAATCGAACGGCTGCTCCAGCGCGACGAGATCGCGGGTTTCGAGGCATTCGACCGCCGAGCGAAGCCGGTGGCCCAGGTTCAGGCGCTCCCCACCGGCGGCTTCGACCGGTCCACGGCCGACGCTGAAACCGGGCCGGCCACGCCGGAAGAACCCAAGAAGCCGCCGGCGTCCACGCTCCTCGGCAAGGGCCGCACCCCGAAGCGATTCCGCCGCGCCCTGTAGCGAACATCGATCGATGTCGAGCATTGGTGCAGCGAACCAGAGCGGGTAGGCGTAGGGGGTCGGTGCAAGCTCGAGGAGCAT
>CAMDDA010000096.1 GCA_945890755.1 Candidatus Kuenenia stuttgartensis | reverse complement strand
GGTGGGCGAATCACGAAGACCGACGCGGTGCTCGCCACGGCCCGACCTGCGGCTCCGGCTCCAGTGGCCAAGCCGGCTGCGCCGCCGGTCGCCGCCCCGAAGGCCGGCGGCAGCCGCGAGGAGCGGTTCGTGCTCATCAGCCCGATCCGGCAGCGGATTGCGGAGCGGCTGGTCGCGGCCCAGCAGGAGGCGGCGCTGCTCACGACCTTCAATGAAGTCGACATGAGCGCCGTCATGGCCCTCCGGGCGAAGTTCAAGGACACGTTCCAGGAACGGTACGGCGTGAAGCTCGGCTTCATGTCGTTCTTCGTGCGGGCCGTGGTGGAGGCCCTGCGGGCCGTGCCCCAGGTGAATGCGGAATTCCGTCCGCCCCACATCGTGCACCGCGACTACTACGACATCGGGATCGCCGTCGGCGGCGGCAAGGGGCTCGTCGTGCCCGTGCTGCGGAACGCCGAGACGATGTCGTTCGCCCAGGTCGAGCAGACCATCGGCGACTTCGCCCGCCGGGCCGCCGACAACAAACTCAAGCTGGAGGAACTCCAGGGGGGCACGTTCACGATCTCGAATGGCGGCGTCTACGGCTCGATGCTCTCCACGCCGATCATCAACCCGCCGCAGAGCGGCATCCTCGGCCTGCACGCGATCCAGGATCGGCCCATGGCGGTGAATGGCCAAGTGGTGATTCGGCCGATGATGTATCTCGCGCTGTCCTACGATCACCGGCTCGTCGATGGCCGCGAGGCCGTCACGTTCCTGAAGCGGGTGAAGGACACGATCGAGGATCCCACCCGGCTGATGCTGGAGGTGTGAGGTCGTTTCGGGCTGGCGAATGGGCTCCGGCGAGGGTGCGGTACAAGTCTCGTCGCTGGGACCTCGAAGACTCGGTCCAAAGGCTCCTCGAGCTTGCACCGACACTCTCGCCTCCCATGTTGAGAATGTCCACGTTCAAACCTGGATGCTGTGCATATGAATCCTGATGTCATTGTGATTGGCGGTGGCCCTGGGGGCTATGTGGCGGCGATCCGGGCGGCGCAGCTCGGGATGAAGGCGGCCGTCGTGGAGAGGGAGCCGCAGCTGGGGGGCACGTGCCTGCGTGTGGGCTGCATCCCGTCGAAGGCGCTGCTGGAGTCGAGCCACAAGCTGGAGATGGCACAGCACGAGCTGGCGACACACGGCGTGAACGTGATGGGCGTGTCGTTCGATCTGGCCGCGATGATGAAGCGGAAGGCCGACGTCGTCTCGACGCTGGCCAAGGGAATCGAGGCGCTGCTCGCCAAAAACAAGGTGACGCGGCACCGGGGCACGGGCCGGCTGGCCGGTGCCGGGCGGGTGGAGGTGACGGCCGACGACGGCACAAAGACCGTGCTCGAGGCTCCACGGATCGTACTTGCGGTGGGCAGTCGGCCAGTGGTGCTGCCCGGCGTCGAGGTCGATGGCCGGCTCGTGGGCACGAGCACCGAGGCGCTCACGTTCGACACCGTGCCCGGCCACTTGGTGGTGATCGGCGGCGGCTACATCGGCCTGGAGCTGGGCAGTGTCTGGCGGCGGCTCGGCTCCCAGGTGACCGTGCTCGAATATGCCGACCGCATTCTGACGGGGATCGACGCCGACATCGCCTCGGAGGCGCTCGGTCTGTTCCGCAAGCAGGGGCTCGACATCCGGCTCGGCGTGAAGGTGAAGTCGGCCCGCGCGGCCGGGGCGGGCTGCGTCGTAGAGTGCGATGGGCTCGAAGCGATCCGCTGTGACCGCGTGCTCGCGGCCACGGGCCGCCGGCCCGCCACCGACGACCTCGGCCTCGAGACCGTCGGCGTCGCTACCGACAAGCGGGGCTGGATTCCCGTCGATGGGCAGTTCCGCACGGCCGCGGCCGGCGTGTGGGCGATCGGCGACTGCATCCCGGGGCCGATGCTCGCCCACAAGGCCGAGGAAGACGGCGTGGCCTGCATGGATGCCATAGCGGGCCACTGGAGCCACGTGGACTACGACCTCGTGCCGGCCGTCGTGTTCACGCATCCCGAGATTGCTGCCATCGGCAAGACGGAGGAGCAGCTCGTGGCCGCCGGCGTGAACTACAAGAAGGGCGTTTTTCCGTTTCGGGCCAACGGTCGTGCCCGGACGATCAACGACACGACCGGCAAGGTGAAGGTCCTGGCCGATGCAGCGACCGACCGGGTGCTCGGCATCCACATCATCGGTCCGGCGGCGGGCGACCTGATCGGTGAAGCCGCGGCGGCGATGAGCTTTGGCGCGACGGCCGAAGACATCGCCCGCGTCTGCCACGCCCACCCGACGCTGCCCGAGGCGCTCAAGGAAGCCGCCCTCGCCGTGTCGGGTCAGGCCATCCACGCCTGACGCGGTCTATCACCAGCGCCAGCCGCAACCGGCGTCGCAGAAGAATGGCGCCGTTTCGGCGGTGAGCCCCCAGCCGACGCGGACGCCAAGCTCGAAGTTCTTCGTGAGCATGATGTGGGTTCCGGGGCTGAAGAACGGCTCACCGCTGCGGCCGGGGGCTCCAACCGGATACGAACCGAACCACTCGGCGTGGAGTTCCCAGCGTTCGGTGACCGGCATGCGGAGCACGGTCGAGGGCGTCCAGCGACTGAACCAGCCGTCGAGTCCTTCCGAGTAGGCGTACCGCACGGCCACGTCGATCCGCCACGGCTCGGCCGTGCGCAGCGGGAACCGCACGGGCAGTTCCCAGGCCGCCGCCCCGGTCGCCACGGGCACCGTGCCGAACACGTCCCCCTCCACGGGCGTCGTCGCCTCCATGATGAAGCAGGTCTCGGGCAGCCAGTCGTCCTGGTCCGACATGGAGAGCTTGAAGCCGTAGAGCAGGCTCGTCTCGTAGAGCCGGCTGCCGTCCTGTGTGCCCTCACCCACTTCGACGCTCGTCACGATCGTGCCCTGGGAGCCGACGCCGTAGTTGACGCCGAACCGCCACTCGAACCGCTCCGTCGCCCCGATCCGCAGGAGCCACTCCGGATAGTTGTTGGTCGGCAGGCCGGAGCGGTTGTCGATGTAGACCGACGAGGCCTCCATGAGGAGCGAGCCGGCCGGGATCGTATGGGTGCAGGGGGTGAACGCGTCACGATCGGTGCCCAGATCCCCCTCGGCCGCGATCCCGATGCTCGTAATCGTGCAGGCGGCCACGAGCGTCGTGATCGCGAGCGATCGGCGCATACGCAACCGTTCAGGACGGGCTGGCCGGGCAGTGAATAGAGAGTTCATCGGGGCGGACCGTGTCAGGAGCGTCGACCGCGGGGCAGGGGCCTCCGGAGTTCATTTCCCGGGCGCGGTGCCGGGCCACACCGCTTCGCGGGGCCGCCTAGCTTGCCTCGCCTGCCAGCAGCGGTCAGCTTGTCATTGACCCGCAGGCTGCCGACCGCGATATACCCCGCTCTCTGCCCGACCATCGGCCACTAGGACTCACGGCGATGTCTCGCCCCTTTCGCACGTTGACCTACGTCGTCGGCCACTCCCGGGGCGGCACGACCTGGCTCGGGGAACTGCTCGGCTCCCACCCTGCGGTGCGGTACATCTTCGAACCGTTTGCCTCGCAGGCCCATCCCTGCACAGGCATCGACATGCAGACCGTCTTCAACGGTGGCCGGTTCATCGTCCATCGCAAACGGGGCCGACCGGTGCCCGACATCCCGGTGCCGCGGTTCTTCCGCACCGTCACCGACGACCCCACCGACCGTCGGCTCGGCCAGCTGGCGTCGATGCACGTCGAAGCGGTCGCTGCCACTGCGTTTCCCCAGGAAACCGGCTACCACCTCGCGATCAAACAGCCCCGGATCGAGAACGTCGGCTGGGCGGCGGCGGCCATCGCCGCCGATCATGTCGTGGCGCTCGATCGCCATCCGCTGGGGGTCGTCAACAGCGTTCGCCGCTGGGGCATGCTCAAGTGGGCACGGATCGAATGGGAGATCGTCAATCGTGACGCGACCCTGTCTCCAGGGATGCAGCGGCTGATCGCGGCTGCCGAGACGCCCGAGGAGCGGCTCCTGGTCCTCACGTGGCTGAGATCAAGGCACCTCCGTGACTTCGTCGCTGCAACTCCAACGGCACTGCTCGTCGAGTACGATTCGCTGTGTGCTGATCCGCTCGGTCACACGCTGAAGGTCTGGCAGCACGTTGGGCTGGTCGCCGACAGCGAGGCCCGTCGTGCGCTGGCCGCGATGCTTACCAAACGTGATCGCCCTGGCGAGGATTCCGGCTCCCGGTTTCTGCACGTCCACAAGGATCCGCTCGCCCGGCAGCACGCCTGGCGGCACGAACTTCCCGACTCGATTCGCCGCCGGCTGGAGCGGTTCATCCTCCGGCACGCCCTTGACATCACGTTGCCCGGGCACGGGCTGCCGGATCTCTCCGCCGCTGAGCGGCTGCTCGCGCGGCAGGCCGATGCGCTCGCGATCGGCACGCATCTCAAGCGGTTCGCGGGGGCAGTGGCTCGCGGGGGCAGGCCACAGGCTGCCTGACGCCAGGCTCGTATATCAGCCGTGATGCAGCGGCGGCCTGCCGTGTGCGGCCCGGAGTCGCGAGAACGCGGTCCACGCGGCGGGTGCCTTGGCGAGCAGCTTCACGAGCTGCGAGGGCGTGATGCCCAAAACCGATGCGGCCGCGTTAGGGTCACCCGTCGTCGCGGCCAGTTGGTCGAGGGCCTCGGCCACGAGGCTCGGGTAGTCGGCATGGGCAGCCGCGATCGAGAGCCGGTCACCGCGGCAGCGGGACTGCCAGAGCGGGCTCGGTGTCCCGGCCGCCTGTGCGCGGTGCTCCACAGCCAGTTTCAGTCGAAGCCGGGCGATCGCCGCCGAGCGGTTTTCAGCCTGTGACCTTCGCTCGGACGCCTCGGCGATCACGCCGGTTGGCAGGTGGGTGAGGACGATCGCCGTCTCCACCTTGTTGCGATGCTGTCCACCCGGGCCGCTGCGGCGGGTGCGGGTTTCGGAGCATTGCCGCAGCAATTCTTCGGCGGGGAGGGCGGCAGGATGGCTCACGTCGCAGGACACTCCGTTGTCGTCATGGGGGTGACGCGGCGTAGAATGCCGGCGTCGGTCATTCGGTTTCAGATGGTGCGGATGCACAGCCTATGAAATGGGGGATGCTGCCATGAAGCGGAAACAGCGGGACAGGCTGCTCGAGACGGCCGGCTCGGCGAATCTCGAAGCCACCTACGTCTGCGATTCCTGCGGTGAGGAGATCGTGGTGCCGCTCGACGTGTCGGCCGGATCGCACCAGGACTACGTCGAGGATTGCCCGGTCTGCTGCAATCCGATGGTGTTGCACGTGGACATCGACGGCAACGGCGACGTCCACGTGGATAGCGAGCACGAATAGGCAGGCAGCACCCACGCTCCTGGCCCACCGACCGACTGGGGAGAGGTCGTGCAGGTCCACGACGAATGCGACGTGACTCAGACGTCGCCCGACGAACTGCGCGTGATCGACATCCACAGCCTCTGACGGCATTCCATGCCACGGTGCGGACGGCCCGTGAGAAGGGCGGTTTCAAGGTGGGCTCGAGTCGACGGAAAAAATCCGGCCTTGAGCGTGGATAGGAAGCTCCGCGGCGCCTCCACGATCGGGCCGCATACGGCCCAGCCAGCTCCGGCGGTTGCTCCTCATGATCCGCCCCGCTCGGCCGACGCTTTCTGAAGTGCCATTGGCCGACCTGTCCTTTCGCGCGGCGGCACGGCAGCCGCCGCGATCGCCGCGGCGCGATGCAGCAGGATCCGGTTTGGCTCGCGCTCGCCCGCACGGAACATAGACGGGCCGCGCCGCCCCGGAAGCGGGCCGCCGATGCCCAGCGACGGCTGCCTTTCGGTGACGAGGAGTAAGCCAATGGTCGCCACCAATGCCGCGCCCTGTTATGGCTCGCAGATTTATCTTCCGGATCGGTCCCGGCTCAGCCGCTGCCGCGTTCGACGACGTCGAGGTTCCAGGCGATTACGATCCGGTCTTCATCGGTGTGATTCGGCCGCACCCAATGCATCAGTGACGAAGGGAAGATCACGATCTGCCCCGGCTCGGGTCGCAGTGCGAACGACGACGAAAACATGGGGCCGCCGAACCGCTCCGCCTGGGGCGTCAGATTCCGCTGATCGAGAAACTCGATGACACCCGTCGAGTTGGTCGTCGCCGCCGGCTGGGCGAGGTAGAAGCAGCCCGACAGGTCATAGCCGTTGTGGCGGTGCGGGGCGTTGTAGTGACCGCGGCCATTCACGTTGGCCCAGCCGGTCAGTCGCCCGGTATGGGCTGAGCGGTTGAACTGCACGCCGCAGGCCTCGAGGTAGTCGAGCGAGCAGGCGATCGCCGCGTCGGCCAGCTGCCTGACGGCATCGACGTTGACGTCGAAGAAATTCCCCTCCGACCGCCAGCCCCCCACGCTCGACCGCTTTTGCCCGCTCGGAATCAGCCGCAGCTCGTCGATCGTCGCCACGAGGGCGGCGCGGTCGGCCGCATCGAGTCCGGAATCGTAGACACCGATCGGCGAGGCGAAGGTCGGCGTGAAGGAAGTCCGCTTCATGGCTCGCTGCCAGCCGCAACCCGCCGGCCGGCGCGATGGAGCGCCGGATCGACGGCCGCCGCCGCGGCCTCGGCGTCGAAACCGTTTCCGAGCTCGGCGGCAAGTCGCCGGGCGGCGGCCAGCGGATCGGCCAGGCAGGCATGATAGCCGAGCTCGATCGTCCGCCCGCCGCCTGCGGCGAGCTGGCGAAGCGTCGTGCGGGCCCTGACGAGCTCGTGCTCGAAGGCGGCCACAAGAGCTTCATCGGGCGTTTCGGACCCGGCCTTGCCCTGCCTGGCCAGCATCGTCCGCTGCGATGCGACCACCTCCGCCACCGGCCGCAGCATGTGGACGACCACGTAGCGGGGCGCCGACGAGCCGCGAGGCAACTGGCCGAGGAGGGGGCTGACCACTTTCACCGCCTTGCCGCGGGCCTTGCCGACCCACGCGCGATCGGCGGCCAGCCGCTTGACGGGGGCGTATTCGAAGTAGCCGCGAAGATTGCTCTCGTCGGCCGGCCGCTCGCCGTCGGTGAGCACCGGAATGCCGCCGGCTGCGAGCATCTGCATCATCATCGAGGTGCCCGAGCGGGGCAGGCCGGTCACGACCACGACGCAGTCGTCCGGCCGGAGTTCGGGCTCGGCAGCCGGCGGGCGGGCCAGATCACTGCCCGTGGTTTGTAGCTGGAACGAACGCTGTTCCTCGGGGCCGATGCCTGCCCGCCCACGGCGGAGCAGGGTCCGGCTCTCCTTCGCCAGCCGCCGATGATGCACGGCCGCCTCGAAGTCGCCGCGCACCCGCCCGAGAAACGCGGCGAGCAGCCGGTGGGCGGCCGGGAAGATGGGCTGCAGGGCCAGCGCCGATCGCAGCCAGCGCTCGGCTTCCGTGAGATCACCGGCCCGCCACGAGGCCACGCCGGCGAGCAGATGCGCCCGCGGGGTCTGGTAGCGCAGGCCGATCACGGCTCGGGCCTCGTCGACGGCACGGGCCGGCTGGTTGCGGGCCAGGGCCGCGCGGGCCAGGCCGTAGCGGGCGGCGACATTGAGCGGATCGAGGCGGAGCACCCGGGCAAACTCCGCCTCCGCGGCGATCGCCTTGCGCATGGCAAGCAGAACCTCGGCCCGCTCGAGGACGAGCGCCGCCTGCTGGCTTTCCTGCACACCCTCGGCCCGCTCGAATGCCGCGAGGGCTTCCGGATACCGCCGCTCGGCCGCGAGGATCTTCCCCTCGATCACGGCCAGCGCGCGGGGATTGAGCGTGGCCTTGCCGCGCAGCTGACGCAGCGTGCGGCGATCATTTTCAGAGAGGCGATCGAGATCGACCCCCTCGTCGAGAGCCCCCTCGCCCGCCGGCGGCAGGCCTTGCGCCTCGCGGATCGTGGCCCAGCGGCCGGCCAGGTCTGTGGCCGCCTGCTTCATCGCGGCGGCCTTCCGTTCGCCAAGTAGTGTGAAGGCGGCGCGGGCCGCAGCGACGTGCCCGAGTTCCAGCTCGTAGCGGATGATCGCCACGCCGAATCGGCCTTCGTCGGGCCAGCGATCCCAGAGCGCGGTGAGCATCTCCACGGCCTCTTCGAGCCGGCCCTCGTCGGCGAGCGCCCGCGCCAGATTCCAGCGGTTCTCGCGCACGGTCTGTTCGATGCCCTGCTGCTTGTCTTCGGGGAGCGGGTCGATGTAGCCCAAGTCGGCCAGCTGCTGGACGACGGCCGCGGTGGCCTCCGGATCGGTGCCCGTGGCTTCGGTCTCGTCGAGCCGGGCCGCATCGCCGGGCACGGCGTCCCACGAGTCGATAAACGCACCCTGCGGCGGCTGCTCGAAGATCTGCATGAGGGGCCGGCCGTCCATGTCGCGGCCGATCGGCAGATCGAAGAGCGTGAGCACGGTGGGCGCGATGTCGAGAATGCTCCCGCCAAACACGAGCTCGTCGGAACGGATGCCGGGGCCCGCGGCCACGAAGATGCCGTAGGGGCGGTGTTCGGCGGCGGGGCCGGCGGGTTCGTTCGGCAGGTCGCGGGGCCGGAGGTGGTCGGAGTGGAAGCCGTGGTCGCTCACGAGGAGCACGGTCACGTCGTCCCCCGCCAATTCCAGGAGCACGCCGAGCATCGTGTCGTGAAACACATACGCCCCGCCGACGACCTGCGAATACATCGCGAAGTCTTCGGCGGGCACCCAGTCGAGCCGGGGCGGGTGATACCGCATGAAGCCGTGGCAAAAATGGTCGATGGCATCCTGATAGACCGCACAAAAATCCCAGTCGCGGCGTGTGGCGAGGATATGCGTCGCGGCGGCCTGCACGCTCGCGCACTCGGCCACGATCTTGGCGAGCATCCCCAGCCGCTTGTCTTTGGCCTGATCGATCTCGGGAGCCTGCGGCACGAACGCCCGGAGCATGTCGCCCTCGAGTTCGTGGGGATGCACGCGGAGCGGGGCGAGCTCGGCGGCGAGCTCCGGGGGATGGACGCAGCCCGTGGGCAGCGGCCACGGCTTGCCGAGGGGAGCCGTGGCCTTCTGATAAAAATCGCTGACCATCGCGCCGCGGAGCGGCTCGGCCGGGTGGCTCGGCCACCAGCCGACCACATGGCACGCCTTGCCCTCTTGGTGGAGGATGTTCCACACGGCCTTCGTCGTGCGCGACCGCGACGAAATCGGCCGCACCTCGCCCGAGCCAGGCGTGATTTCGGCGAACCCGTGCACGCCATGCTTGCTCGGCCGCTTGCCCGTGCCGATGCTCGTCCAGAGCATCGGCGACAGGATCGGCTGCAGCGTGGCCAAATTGCCCATCACGCCCCGCTCGACGAGTCGGGCGAGATTCGGCATGTGGCCGCCGTCGATCAGCGGCTGGATCACCCGCCAGTCGGCGGCGTCCCAGCCGAGCAGCAACACACGACGCTTGGGCACTACTGAGCTTTCTTGCGCCGGGCCCGCCAGGCCGTCACGCCCGCTGCGCCGATGGCCAACAGCGCCATGCTCGAAGGCTCGGGCACGGCCTGGGGCACCTGGCCCACCGAAATTGGAGTCCCTGCCGCGGTCTGATAATAGGCCTCGGTGATCTTGAAGCCTTGGCCGGCGGTCGAGCCATCGATCACCAATGAGCCCCAGCCGTAGTGTTGGAACTCACCAATGGAAAATCGGAACCCGAACTGCCCAGGCTGTCCCTTAATGAAGTCAATGACCGACGCCAGATTGCTATCGATTGTGATGACGGCCTGCCGCGAACCACCGAAATTATAGAACGAGGAAACGGTGGCTCCCGCTGCCAAGTTTAGCAAACGTAAACCTTCACCGACCGAACCCAATAACGAGTTTGCCGTTAAATTTGGCCCTAGGGCGGCACCAGGGGTGGAACCGAAGAAGCTGCCGTTTTCGAGTTTGAATTCCGCTCCACCGACGCCGTCGATGTCCCACAGCGTCGAACCAAGCGAAGCCGGCGGCCGCAGTTCGCCGAGCGTGACGTTGGTCGACGTCACGAACGAAAAGCCGGGGATGCCCTGCGCGGCGGCCACGCCCGCGGTGGGCGTGTAGGGCACGGCCTCGGCCGTGCCGGCGGCGACGGCGCCCGTGGCTCCGGCGAGGGCGGCGAGTTTGCGGCCAAGGCGAGCCTTGGCGGTGGCGGTGCGACCATTGACAGTGCGACCATTGACAGAGCGGTGAGCCGGCATGGCAGTGCTTTCGTTTGAACAGGTTGGCGGGGCTTCGACGAACTAGGCGTCGGCGGACGATACGAATGCCCGACAACGGTTGTCAATGCACAGAAGCCAAAAAGTGACGAATCGGGCTGGGGCAGGGACGAATCGGGCGCGCATCCCCCCGCACGAGGTGTCTCCACCTGCGCGGCGGAGTGAAGCTCACCTGGCGGTAACGGCGAGCCTGTCCCGCCCGTTGGCAGTTGCCAACGGGGCTGTCGGCTCCGACGCCTGCCGACGTGCGATGAGCCGACTTGGTCGTACATGCCGCGGACGTCGCCAGCCGTCGCGGTAATCCGACGGACCGGATCGTGAGGACGCTCAATGCGGCTTGTAGAGATCGGGTCGCTCGCGTGCAGTCCCGCCCGGGCTCGACCCGTGACAGTGACAGGCCGTGCCCGGCTCGCCCGCGACTCGGTGCCGTCTCCTTTCTGCATCGCTTCGGATCGGCGCTCAATCCCCATGGATCGCCTGCGTCCGCTACGTGCTCCCCCGACACAAGGCGGCCAACTGGGTCGGCCCGGGACGCGGGCGGAAGTCCACACGGCCGGGCGTCAGCGGCGTCGTCGAACTTTCTTCATTTGAGTTCCTCGACCGGCAGGCCGACCTCGTTCCGCCGCGACTGGTGGGCATGCGGTCGGCGGACATGCGGCGGGCGGAGATGCCACCGGCCACGGCTGCGACTCATGCGACAAACTGCTCTCCCACGACACCTCGCGACGCCAAAGGCCAAACTCATGGCTCGGGTGGGCGAGCAGTTTCCTGTTGCGTGCCCTTGGGTGTGGTGGCGACACCCATCGCAGAGGAGACCGCCGGCAGGAGCCGGCTCACTTCGAACCGGAGGTTCGCAAGCGGGAGAAGGCCAGGATGGCTTCGCCCGCGTGAAGCCAGCCCCTGACACACCTCGGCGAACCGCTCGAGCCTCCGCTCGTCTCTCCCGCCCGTGGCCCACCGACCGACTGGGGAGACCTCGTGCAGGTCCACAACGAATGCGACGTGACTCAGACGTCGCCCGACG
>CAMDDA010000095.1 GCA_945890755.1 Candidatus Kuenenia stuttgartensis | reverse complement strand
GTACCACTCGTGCAGCGTCCGCGTTTTGGTACCGCCCCCGATACCTACGGCCGCCGTGATCGCCGCGGCGCGCGCCGCGGTGCCGCCTCGGGCAACACCGGGTTCACCAGCCTCTCGTAGAGCCCAAAGAGAAACTCAACCCGCTGCCGATCGGATGAAAATGGCGTGGAGCGATAGCACTTGTCGACCGCGCGGTCGAGCTTGGCATGTGCGTCGCGCAACGCCCTCGGCATCGCCAACGGATCGTAAAGGTCGGCCAGTGTCTGGCCGGGGCAACCCGCACGGGCCGCAAGCACACCTTCTCCAGCCGCAGCCACGGCCGCCTTCATCGCGTCGGTCACGTCCGACGGCCAGGGGAAGTTGTTGTAGACGAGCTTGTTGGAATAGCGGTAATCCGACTTGATTCTGCCACAAATCTGCCGGACCCACGCCATGTGCATGGTGCTACTGAGAACGCCGAAGTGATAGGCGTTCGCATTCGGCACCGCCAGGCAGCTATCGCTGCAGATGATGTTGGGTCCAAAGAGGCTCAACGGAATAAAAGCACGGTTTTCGGAGCTATGCCGCGGCACCAGGATGTACGTGGTAGACGGCTGGCGAATCTCGGCGAACGCGTAGGGCGTCTCCGCGAGCCGCTGCGTTGCCGCCCGGCGACTTCCCTCCCGATACGCCTTTACCGCAGCTATACGGCGCATTAATTCCGGGCTGCTTCGCAGATCGCTCGCAGCCGCCTCCACAAGCCAGAGGCAATACCTCTTTCGCCCGTCAAAGTATTCGTCAGAGCTGACCATCTCCCGGACGTACTTGGCCGCGACCGGATCGCCCGCGACGATCGCCGTGCGTTCCTCAGCGCTGAGAAGCAGGTTGCCATCGTCGTTTGGCATGCTGCCAAAAACGATTGGCGGAACTCCTGCCGCCAACGGGGTTGTGCGGTTGACGATAAATACGTCGTGGTACTCGATCAGATACGGCGAGATGTGGCCCACCGGCGATACGGCCGGCTCCTCACGGCCGCTGATCCCGTAGTCCACGATGTGCCGAGCCCGATTGCCTCCATCCGAAAACCCGATAATCACAACGTGAACGTGCGCTGCGCCCCGTGCTTCGCTGACCCACGAGAAGGTCCGGTGTGCGAAGTCGATGCGAAGCCCGGCCTTCACGAGTGGCGGCCACAAGACGGCCACCTGCTCGCCTTGCGTGATGCTGTTCGTGGAAACGAATGCCGCGTTGGCGGACGTTCCCCTCATGTACTCGAGCGCCTTCACATACCAGCACGCTACGTAGTCGAGGACGCCTGCACCCGAGGCTTCTGCAAAGATCGCGGTCATGTCGGCCTGTTGGTCGGCATTTCGGGCTTTCTTGCCGACGAACGGCGGATTTCCCATGACGTAACTGCATTCCGCGGCCGGCAGGGCGTCGTTCCAGTCCATGCGAAGGGCGTTCCCGTGAACGATCTTTGCCGTCTTCTTGAGTGGCAGCCGAATCAATGGCCGGCCGAAACGCTGGCTGGCTTCAAGGTTCATTTGGTGATCGATCAACCACATCGCCACTTCCGCGATCCGCGCCGGCCATTCCTCGATCTCGATTCCGTGCATCTGATCGACGTTCAGCCGGGCGAAGTTCTCCAGCTCGACCGCATCCAGCAAGCGGGCGGACGAATGCAGCTCGGCGATGACTTCGAGTTCAAGTCGCCGTAGTTCGCGGTACGCGATCACCAAAAAGTTGCCGCACCCACATGCCGGATCAAGAAACTTGAGTTTCGCGAGTCGGTCATGAAATCGCAGGAGGTCCGGCCGCCGCGCCTTGGCTCGCTCGAAGTCGGCCCGCAGGTCGTCGAGGAACAGCGACCGAATCAACTTCATGATGTCGCGTTCGGACGTGTAGTGCGCACCGATCTGCCGCCGTCGCCGTGCCCCGGCTTCGCTTGCCATGATCGACTGGAAGAGCGAGCCGAAGACGGCCGGACTGATCTTGCTCCACTGAAACCGAGTGGACGCGAGGAGAGCATTTCGCGTGTCGGCGTTGAACTCGGCCATGTCGAGCCGCTCGGCGAATAGCTCGCCGTTGACATACGGCAGCGCCGCCAGAGATTCAGGCAGGCCGCTTTGCCGTCTGTCATCCGGCGTGTCGAGCACTCGGAAGAGCCGTTCCAGCCGCGGGCCAAGGTCAGACCCATCCTGGCTGGACTCCTCGACGATGAGCTTGAAGGCATCGGGCTCGAAGATGCCCGTGTCTTCCGCAAATAGGCAAAACAGGATACGGACGAGAAACCGCTCGAGCTGGTGGCCCGTGTAGCCGCTTCGTTCCAGCACGTCGTGGAGTTGCCCGAGAACCTCGACGGCCTTGATGTTGATCGGATCTTCCGGATCGGCCGCCCGCGACTGGATGCCGCTCAGAAAGTCGAAGCGGCGAATGTTCTCGTGAAGGTCGGCAACATCAAACTGCACCGCCTGCTGCGTCGGGTCGGCGGCTTCCAGGTCGTAGAGCACCATCCGCGCGAAATCAGACACGATGACGTAGCGAGGAACTTCGTCGTCACGGCCTTGCGTCGTGAGCGACTGGACGTACCCAAACGCCTGGCTTGCCGCCCTTGAGAGATCCTCCCCGCGAGACTTGTGCTCGCCAATCAGCACGCCCTGCCAGATGACATCGATCCGGTCGTAGCTGCCGCCAAGATTTCGGACGGTGGCTTCGAAGCTGGCGACCGACCGCCGATTGATGCCGAAGACGTTGAAGAACTCATTCCAAAACGTCTGCGCCTCGGCCCGCTCGCTATGAGCGTCGCGCCAGTCGTGGGCAAACTGAATCGCTCGATTACGGATTTCCTGAAAGGGAAGACGCATGGATCAACGTCGGCACCGCCGTGCCGCCAAGGGGGTCAACAATCCAGTCGAGCGGTTCGAGTTTATCGCGTTGCGGCCATTCGTGGGGAGCCGCCACTCAGACGACGGCCGATCGCCCCATCGCTTTTGGCCGCCCCGCTATCCTGTTGCGAGTCGCAGGATTGTTGACGGGTGCGATCGGCAGCGACGATCGCGACTGCCAGCAGAGTTTTTTCGGGAATGCCTACGACGCAGCTGCGTTGGTGCCAAGGAGCACGTCTTTCATGGCCGATTCTGACTCGTCTTCATCGCTAATCAGGCACGAGAAGATTGATCACTACGCAGACGACCAGAGGAATTGGGCGGCGCTGATTCCCGCGATCAAGCGAGCCAAGTACATCGTTCAAAGCACGAGCGATCTGTCGATTCACGGTGATGCGCCGAAATGTTTTTTGTTGGTGAAGGAGCATCAGCCCGGCCGACCGATGGCGTCCCTTCGCCAGTGGCCGCGCTATATCGCCAAGGTAGGCTCAAAAAAGTATCCGATCGAATCCATTACCGAGCAGCTGATAACGCATCTTGGCAAATGCCTCGGCTTTCCCGTCGCGAATTCCAAGCTCTGCATGGTGGGCCGGCAAGTGCGGTTTCTGAGCCGCTATTTCCTGCGACACGACGAAGCCCTCGCTCATGGCATCGAGCTGTTCCGTGATGATTTTGGAACGGAAATCGTCGATGAGATTGCGGCCCGCAAAAGCGAACGGCAGTTCTACACTTTCCCCATTGTCATCGACTCCATGCGCCGCGCCTTTCCGGATGCAGCCGATGAAGTCGTAGCGGGCTTTGTCGAAATGCTTCTTTTCGATGCGCTTGTGGGCAACAACGACCGCCATCCCGCCAACTGGGGTGTTGTGATCTCGACCCGCACAAAAGTCAGGCCGCGCTTCTCGCCTATCTTTGACACAGCCCGAGGCCTGTTTTGGAACTCCGATGAGCAGTTCATTCGGACTTGTCTCGCCGTCCCAGAAGCCCTGGCGGCTTATGTCGCAAAAAGCCGACCTCAAGTGGGGTGGGACGGCCAGAACAACCTGAACCATTTCGACTTGCTGCGAAGGATCTCGGAAACCTATCCTTCCTACCGAAAGATGCTGGAAAATAAGGCGGATGCACTCGATCTTGACCGTTGTGGTACCCTTCTAAGAGATGAGTTTTCGGCCTTGATGACCGAGGAGCGAGTCCGCCTCATCCTCGAGTGCCTAAAACGCCGATTTTCCGAAGTGCGACGAGCCATCGGTTAGCCAAACGACCAATGCGATCTCCAATGCTTTCATCGTTGAAACGTGCGTGGCGCGAGTTGCTCGGCGCAGACGATGCCGCTGCGCCCGCCGTCGTCGCTGCCACCGAGCGCGAAGCCGCCTTCGCCCTTTATCTAGGGAAGGTTCGCGTCGGAGTTTTGTCCCTTTCAGAAGGGCAGTGGAGGTTCGTCTATTCCGACGAGTTTCGCCGCCATGAGGAGCTGCGTCCTCTGGTGTCCTTCCCGGACAAGACGGCCGTCTACCAGGCCGACGAACTGTGGCCGTTTTTCGCAATGCGAATCCCAAGCCTGAAGCAACCAGATATTCTTGAACGAATCGAGCGAGAGCACATCGACCACCGCGATCGTGTGAAACTCCTTCGCCGGTTTGGTACCCGCACCATTGCGAACCCGTACCGGCTCGAAGACGCGACCGCCCGCCCCGCGCTGTGCGGCGCTTCGTGATCCGCTGAGGCTGCCCGCGTTGCGGGCACGCAAAGGCTGCGGGTTGACGCAGTTTTCTGACTGGGCCTAGTCTGACTTCCTGGCGGTGTATAGCCCGCCACGCTGCCGCTCCCGGCTCACGCGGTCGAGGTGAATCCCACACGCTACGGCCAGTGGGTTGCCCTTCACGACATGGGAGAGTGTCCATGCCCTCCGAGGAATCGGTTTCCGACTACGACGATCTTGCCAAGCGAGAGAAACGCGTGGAGTTTCTCGAGCGAGTGGCAGCTACCCACGACCAGCTCCGCAACACCATGGTAGAAATCTCGCTCTACCAGACCTGTCCTGGAGCCTATCGAGTCGATACGCCGCTCGACCATGATGAGCGAGCCGTTGGCCCGATCGCTGACTTTGTTCGCCGAGCCAGCAAACTACTCAAGTTTCTGAATCACGTCTGCGGGCCGAAAACGGGATGGGAGCGTGATTCAGATGCCATGCACGCTCTGGCGACCGCTGTCCAAGCCGGGTTTCTCCGCGACAAGTCGCCGTATCGCGCCGGCCGGGAGCGACTCTACGAATGGGAGAGTGACCCCGCCGCAGTAGCCGCCGCCTCCATCGCGGTCGATGAGGCGGCAAATCATGGCAAGCAGCACGGCCCGGACTGCGACCTCGCGGTTAAGGCAGTCGAGTGGTACATGTCTATCGTCGCTTATCGCAGACGGCTGCTCGACATTGACAAGCTCGCCTACTTCGCGGGGGTTGAGGCTGTCGCCCACCCAACGCTTCCAAGCCAGGCCCACGCCGCGGTGATTGAGTTGGCAAGTGTCATTCGATCCCTTCAGACGTTCACCGGCGCGTTCGGAGAGTGGGATAACGTCGTGCCATCGCTGACGAAAGCCATCCGGGATGCCAGCGTGTTCTCACGAAGTGCACCGCCCGCTGGCGCTGCTGTTCCAACCGTGCTGAATGCGTCTGAACCAGCCCCGCCCGACCAGCCTACGGGGCTGAAGAGCGTCGCTGAGCTGGTGCAGGCATTTGGGATCCCGAAAGAAAACGTAGAAGCGCTCAAGAAGCGGCTTCAGCGTGAGCGATCGCGGCTCTATGCAGATGCGGTCCGGGAGTTGCGAGAGCCGAGGTCGCACAAACCAAAGTTTCTCTACGACGCCGGCCACGAGGAAGTACGGAAGATCATGGCGGACTACGTCCAGTAGCCCCCGTGCTTCCGTCACTCGGCTGTCCCGGCTCAGCAATTTCCTGCGACACGTAGCTACGGTGTGCCAGCCGTGACGGCGGGACATTTGTCCCGCCACCGTCATTTGGTTTTTTGACCTCTCCCAGATCGGCGAAACCTCCACGCGAGCGGGCCGCATATCGCGGGCCGCGACCACGCAGAGGTTTCAACCATGACAGCGCCAATGGCTCTCCGGCCGCGTGAAGCGGCCCGCGCCCTCGGGGTCTCCGAGCGGTGGCTTTGGGAAAAGACGAAGACAGGGGAGATCCCGTGCCTGAAGGCAGGCCGGTGCACGCTCTACCCGGTCGCCATGCTCGAGGAGTGGCTGCGCAGCCGAGCGGCCCGCCAGCAGGAAGGCGGTGAGCAGTCATGAGCCACGACCCCGTCAACCTCGTGCTGACGCGCCTGCGGGAGCGGGGCCACGAGCCCCGCCAGGCCGGTAGCGGCTGGACCTCGACTTGCCCTGCCCACGCCGATACCAGCCCGTCGCTGTCGGTCGGCGTCGGCAACAACGGCAACGCGGTGATCCACTGCCATGCCGGCTGCGACCTAGGCTCCATCGTGGCCGCCTTGCGGCTCGAAAAGAGAGAGTTGTTCGCCGACGGCACCACCCCGCCCTCGCCGCGCCAGAGAATCCGACGGCCACCGCGGGCGTTTCCAACCTGGGAGACAGCCGCGGAGTCGGTTTCCCAGGGCCGTGGCCGACCAGCCATGACGTGGGAATACCGTGACGCCCACGACACCGCGGTGGCCATCGTCTGCCGCTGGAACCTTCCGGACGGAAAGAAGGACATCCGGCCCGTGTCGCGCCAACCGGACGGCACCTGGGCCGCTGTGGGCATGCAGGAGCCCCGCCCGCTGTATCGCCTTCCGGAACTTGCCCGCGCCGAAACGGTCTACGTCTGCGAAGGCGAGAAGGCTGCCGACGCGCTCCGGAGCCTGGGGCTTACGGCGACCACCAGCAGCTTCGGTGCGAAGAGCGCCCGCAAGACGGACTGGGCGGTGCTGGCCGGCAAGAGCGTCGTGATCGTCCCTGACCACGACGAAGAGGGCGCAGCCTATGCAGCCGACGTGCGCCGGCTCGCCACCGATGCCGGTGCCAAGAGCGTGGTGATCGTGCGGCTCGCCGACATCTGGCACGGGATCGAGCCGGGCGACGACGCGTACGACTGGATCGAGGCCCACGACGCCACCGACCCTGCGGATCTCGTCTCGATGCTCGAACAGCTTGCGGTCAATGCCCGCCAGGCCGCGCCGACGGAAGGTCCGGTGCTTGTGTGCATGGCATCGGTCCAGCCGCGGGACGTTCGGTGGCTGTGGCCCGGCCGGGTGCCGCTGGGGCGGCTGACGCTGCTCGTGGGCCGGCCGAAGGAAGGCAAGTCGTTCTTGACGACCGACATGGCCTCGCGGGTGACGACCGGCACGCCGTGGCCTGATGGCACCATCTGCCCAAAGGGGGCGGTGATCTTCATCTCCGCAGAGGACGACCCCGCCGACACGATTCGCCCGCGGCTCGACGCCCACTATGCAGATGCCTCGCGAGTCCACCTGCTGAGCGCCGTCAGGCACGTCAACGACAAAGGCAAGCCCGAGGAAGTGATGTTTACGCTCGCGGATGCTGCCGCCCTGGAGGCGGCAATCACTGCGGTCCCGGATTGCAGGCTCGTGGTGATCGACCCCATCGGCAGCTTCCTCGGCGGCCGGACGGATGCCCATCGAGACAACGAGGTCCGGGCGGTACTCGCTCCCGTGGCGCGGCTGGCCGAGAAATACGACACCGCCGTCCTGGTCGTGTGTCACACCCGGAAAGCGGCCGGTACGAATGCCGACGAGCAGACTCTTGGCTCCCGCGGGTTTGTGGGCATCGCCCGCGCCGTGTGGCACATGAGTCGAGATCACGAGAACAAGTCGCGACGGCTCATGCTGCCCGGCGGGCAAAATCTGGCGGGCGAGCCGACGGGCCTGGCGTTCACGATCAACGGCCAGCCCGCGCGACTTTCCTGGGAGCGGGAGCCGGTGACGATGACGGCCGACGATGCCTTGGCCGGCGAGCGCCGCGCCGGGGGAAACGCCTCCCGCTCGAAGCCCGGCCCTGCGCCCCAACGCCGCGACGAGGCCGCTGTCTGGCTATCCGGCATTCTCGCTACCGGCCCCCGGCCGGCCGCCGACCTCATCGAATCGTGGACGAACGGCGAGGGCGGCTCCAAGAAAACCCTGGTGCGTGCCAAGCAGAGCCTCGGCGTCGAGGCGTATCGCCCCGACAACCCAGGCCCGTGGTGGTGGAAGCTGCCGCCCGAAGGCGACGCGCCAGAGATTCCGGAGCCCACCGACCCGGGAGCTACGCCACACGGCCCTCTGGACTTCCTGGGCAAAACTCCGGGGTTGTACGCGTTTCCGGAATCCTGAGGCCCCACATGACCACGTTCCTGAAGCCCGGCCACCTGCAATGGCCGCTCCCCCGGTAGAGTGGCGAATCAAAACCGCGAGGACACACGCATGGCATCACTCATCAAAGACCCCAACGGCTCCTTCCGCATCGAAGTCGTAGTCCCCGACGGCAGCCGCAAACGCGTCCGGCTCGGGAAGCTGCCAGTGAAGACCGCCGAATCGTGGCACCGCCGCGTCGAGGCCCTGGTGAGCGATCTCGCGGCTGGGGAACCTCATGGCCGTGACCTCGCGTCCTGGCTGGCAGAACTCCCCCTCAAGCTCCACGAGCGGCTTGTGAAGGCCGGTCTCGCAGACCGACGCGCGGCAACCGCAACCGTGACGGTGGGGCCGTTCCTGGCGGCGTGGCTTGAATCGCGGAAACCGGAATACAAGGTGGCGAGCGTCCGGGCCTGGCAGCAGGTCGTTGACGGACTGACGGAGTTTCTTGGAACCGCCTTTTCGATCGCCGAGGTGACTCCCGAGAAGGCCGAGGAGTTTCGGCAACGCATGATCTCCGACGGGCTTCGCCCCACCACGATCCACAAGCGGCTCCAGCACGCGCGGCTGATGTTTGACCACGCCAAGCGGAAGAAACTCCTGGCCGAGAATCCCTTTGAGTACGTCCGCCATCGGCCCGGGGACGCCTCCGAGCGCCGGGCATACGTCGAGGCGGCCGACGTGCGCCGAGTGATCGACCACGCCCCGAATCAAGACTGGCGGCTTTTGATCGCCCTCTCGCGTTTCGCGGGCTTGCGCGTGCCGAGCGAGGCCATGAGCCTGCGGTGGCAGGACATCGACTGGGATCGCGGCCGAATCACGGTTCCCTGCCCGAAACTCGAGCACCTGGCCGGCAGGGGCTACCGCGTGATCCCGCTCTTTGCCGACGTGCGGCCGTACCTCGAGGAAGCATGGGATCGAGCGCCGGAGGGTGCCGAGTACGTCTTCGCCGAGGAGTATCGTCGTCGCGCCCACGGCAAGCACGGGTGGGCCGGCTGCAACCTGCGTTCGACGCTCGAAAAAATCATCAAGCGGGCCAAGGTGTCGCAGTGGACGCGGCTCTGGCACTCGATGCGGGCGAGCTGCGAAACCGACCTGGCCCGCGAGTACCCGCTCGCCGTGGTCGCCAAGTGGCTGGGCAACACGGCCGCCGTCGCGATGAGGCACTACGTGGATGTCACCGACGCCGACTTCGAGCGTGCCGCGGTCGCCGGCAGCAAACAGGCGCACAAAGCGGCGCAGCAAGTTCCCGCGAGTCGGTGTTTTGACTCGCAGGCCGAATCGTCCGCGCATGAAAAAGCCCCGGCTGTGCGGGGTCTCGCAGCATCCTGCGATCCCCTGCACAACCGGGGCATGGAGGCGGCGGGAGTCGAACCCGCGTCCCGAGATGTTTCAGCACAGACGTCTACGTGTGTATCCGGTCGATTTGAGTCTCGTTCGCGCGTCCCCGGCCGGCAGGGTGCGTCGCGAACCAGCCCAGAACTTTTTTAGCCCCGGCCGTACCGGGCGGTGAACCGGGGCGAGTCGGATTTGGCGACCGATTGGGAGGCCCTTCCGACTGGGGCCATCGCTCGGGGTTGCTTAGTTAAGCAGCCAGAGAAAACTGAGCTTCGGCAATTGAAGCTTGGTCGACTTTTAACGTGGCCAGCCGACCAACCACGACACGCAATCTGAACCTCTTGCCATCCGGTCGATACCGGTACGCCCCCTGGTTGTCTGGGAACACGAGTGTCGGCCGAACGCCCGGCCGAACTCCACCAGTGTATGCGACTCGTCCGGCTGTAGGGGTCATGGGGGTCGCCGGGCCGGGTTTTGGCCTGAAAAACCCCCTCTGTCCCTGTCGGACAGGCCGTGGAGGGAATACTTGCGCATCGGCCAGCGGCCCGCGTTGGCCCCCCTCATCCCCGAAGATTGACGTTGCTCCCATGGCAGCCGTAGTCTGCTTTTCCGCGGTTTCTCAGCCCCGTGTCGCCCCTCGAGGTTTCCGAGCGATGACCTTCTCCGCGTTTTCTCGCCACGCGATCTGCGTTGCCTGTGCCTGGTTGGTGCTCGGCAGCACCGGCGTCGCTCAGGAGTGGGCGACGAAGATGTTCACGGTGACGAGCCACAATTTTGGCACCGTCGCCAAGGGATCGAAGACGGAATATCGGTTCGTGTTCCGAAATATGTACAAGGAAGACCTGCACGTGGTGGGCGTGCGGACGAGCTGTGGCTGCACGTCGCCCGAGGTCACGAAGCGGGACCTGAAAACCCACGAGACCGCAGAGGTTGTGGCGAAGTTCAACACCCGCACGTTTCTCGGGCAGCACGGAGCGACGCTCACGATCACGTTCGACAAGCCGTTCCACGCAGAAGTGCAACTCCGCGTGGCCGGCAACATTCGCGGCGACGTGGCGTTTGATCCGCCGTTCGTCGATCTCGGCAACGTCGACCTCGGCAAGGGAGCGGAGCGGACGGTGCGGGTGACCCGCGTGGGCAGCACACCGTGGGAGATCAAGGACGTCCGCAGCGTGAATCCCAGCTTCGAGGTGATGCTCTCGCCGCCGACGCGGACGACGGCCCAGACGCTCTATGACCTCACGATGCGGCTGAAGCCCGAGGCTCCGGCCGGCTACGTGAAGGGGCAGCTGATTCTCGTGACCAACGACCCACGGGCCACGCAGATTCCGATGGACGTGGAGGGTCGGGTGGTGGCCGAGGTGACGGTGAGCCCGCAGTTGCTCGCGCTCGGCGCCGTCCAGTGCGGCGGCACGGTCACGAAGAACGTGGTGGTGCGGGCGAACCGTGAGTTCTCGATCACCGGAATCTCGTGCGCGGACGGCTGCCTCACCTGCGAGCCGAAGACGACGCCGGCGAAGGTCCACATCCTGCCGATCACGTTCCAGGCGGGGGCCGCGGCCGGCACGGTGGAGCGGCAGCTGAAGATCGCCACCGATCTGGGCGAGGGGGCCGTGCCGGTGGTGACCGTGCACGCCCAGGTCGAGGCGGCCGCGCCGGCCGCCAACGAGCAGTCGGCCGTCATCGCGAAGTAGGCTCGGGCACTCCCGTAGGCCCGTCACTCCGTGACGGGCAGCGCCCGTTGCCTACAAGTAGGCCCGTCACTCCGTGA
>CAMDDA010000094.1 GCA_945890755.1 Candidatus Kuenenia stuttgartensis | reverse complement strand
GGTCGAGGAGCAGCCAGCCGAGGGCGGCCAGGCCCGCGGCGAGCACGACCGCGAGCCACGGCCGCCGTCGCCGGTGCGGTTCGGGGCGGACGAGGATCGGCCGCAACGGTCGGTGGCCGGCGGCGACCGGCATGGTGGGGCGAGTAGTCATGGCAGTGCAATCTTTGCCCACCTTTCCCCGCCATGCGAGCTTTGCGCCTGAAGAAAATCCACGACGACCGTTGCGGCCCGCACAATCCGCACGCACCACTCCCCCTTGGATGAGGGAGCGTTCCGCCTGCTGGCTCCAATCCACGGTTTCGGGTAACCTTTTTCCGGGTGTGATGTGGCGAGATTGGTCGCGATCGAGGGGCCAATCCATCCATGGGTGTTCAAGCCATGCCGCCGATGGCCGAGTCTCGAATCGATTCCAAGTCTGCCGCTGCCGCCATCCAGCGGATAGCCGGCGTGTCGGCATGGGCGGAGCAGGTGCGGCGGTCGATCGAACTGGTGTCGGTGCACCAGTCGAACGTGTTGATCATCGGGCCGAGCGGTACCGGCAAGGAATTGATCGCCCGGGCCATCCATGCCTGTAGCCGACGGGCGACGCGTCCGTTCATCCCCGTGGACTGTGCCGTCACCACCGGGACGCTGTTCGCCAGCCACATGTTCGGGCATATGAAAGGCTCCTTCACGGGAGCCACGTCGGCGACGCTCGGCTGCTTTCGCGCCGCCGACACGGGCACGATCTTCCTCGACGAGATTGGCGAGATGGAGCTGGAGTTGCAGGCGAAACTGCTCCGCGTGCTCCAGCAACGGGTGGTGGTGCCCGTCGGCAGCCATCAGGAACTTCCGGTCGATGTGCGGGTGTTGGCCGCGACGAATCGTGATCTGGCCAAGGAAGTCGATGCCGGTCGATTCCGGGAGGATCTCTTCTACCGGCTCAACGTGGTGACAATCCGCACGCTGCCGCTCCGCGAGCGGCCCGAAGACATTCCCGTTTTGGCCGACCGCTATCTGGCCGAGCTTTCCGCTCGGCATGGCATGCCCATGTGCACGCTCGCCGCGCCGGCGATCGACGTGCTGCAGAGCTACGCATGGCCGGGCAACGTGCGCGAACTCGAGAACGTGCTCGAGCGGGCCGTGATGTTTTCATCGGGCGACGAGATCGACCCCGACGCCCTCACGGGGCTGATGGGCTCGGGCGGTCCCGTGCCCGGCGACACGTCGGGCACAGCCGCAATGGCCGCGGCAGCCACGCAGGGGATCGTCTCAGCCACGCCGCTGCCTGGCGTGTTCCGCGTCGAGCCGAAACTGCGGACGGGGCCGGCGAACGCCGCCACTCCGGGAGCCCCGGCCGCAGAGGCCGTGGGCGGCGACAACTGGCCGACGCTCGCCGACGTGGAGCGGGTGCACCTCGAGAAGACGCTCGCGGCCACGATGCAGAACAAGTCGCTGGCCGCGAAGATGCTCGGCATCGACAGGTCGGTGCTCCGCCGCAAGTTGAAGAGCTACGGGCTCGACGAATCGACCGCCGAGCAGGACGGTGCGAGCGAGTAGGCCCGTTGTTCCGGAACGGGCTGCCCTTCACGGAGTGACGGGCCGTCACCATCTGTCCCGCCACGGCGTGACAGGCCGACCGGCGCCTAGCCAGCTTTTGAGCGGATGTCGGCGGTCTCTTCGTCCGGTATCCGGAGCTTGAGTGTCGGGCCGGGCGGGGCCCGCCGCTCCTGGGCGAATCCGCGGCTGCCGCCGCTGAGGAAGTCGCGAAGATGCAGCACCGGGCCCTGCGTGAATTCCTGACGCAGGGCGTCGAGCACGTCCCGCCAGGGAAGGCCGCGGCGGTAGATCACGCGGTAGGCTGCTTTGAGATCGGCGATGTCGTCGGCGGAGTGGCCGCTGCGCCGCAGGCCGACGACGTTGAGGCCCACCACACAGCCGGTCTGGCCATCGATCAGCATGTACGGCGGCACGTCCTGCACGACCCGTGCGTGGCCTCCCACCATTGCCAACCGACCGATGCGGCAGAACTGGTGCACCGCGACGGCGCCGGAGACGAATGCCCGGTCTTCGATGGTCACGTGGCCGCCCAGCAAGGCGTTGTTGGCGCAGATGCAGTTGCTCCCGACGGTCACGTCGTGGGCGAAATGCGCGCCGGCCATGATGTAGTTGTGGCTCCCGACGACGGTCGCAGTGCCCGGCTTCAGGGCCTTGTGGATCGTGACATATTCACGGAACACGTTGTGATCGCCGATCACGACCCTTCCGACCTGCTCGGGGCGGGCTGCATGCTGCGGCGCGCCGCCGACGACGGAGTGCTCGGCGAACTCGTTGTGGCACCCAGCCGTCACGCCGGACTTGACCACCGCCCCAGACGCGACCGTGCAAAAGTCGCCCAGCTCGACGTCGGCCTCGACGGTCGCGAAGGCCCCGATCTTCACGCCGGCCCCGAGCCGGGCCTGGGGACTCACAACGGCAAGGGGATGAATGCTCACTGCGTGCCTTTCGCCGTTGCGGTTTGTGTTCGAACCGGGAAGGTTTATCGGCTGCGCGTGGCTGCGGATTCAATGCCAGTTCACCCCCTCTCCGTTCGCCTTGCCCGGCTTTCCCATTTCCTCAAGACAGGGCATCGCCTGCCGGTATGGCCCGCCTATACTCTCGGTTCCGATTCCGCCCACACAGTCGAATGCTTCAGGAGATGCAGCTTTCATGGCAGACGCACTAAGCCGCGAGGATCGCTACGCCGCAGCGGAGCGGTTGAAGGATTCCGGAGACCTGGCCGCCGCCGTGGCGGCTCTCGAGGCCGTGGTGGCCGAGGATCCGGGCTATGCACTCGCCCACTCGGCGCTCGCCGCCTGGTGCACCCGGCTCGAGCGGCACGACGACGCGGTGCGGCATGCGCGACTGGTGTGCGAGTTGGAGCCGAACGAGCCGTTCAGCTACACGGCACTGAGCGTCGCCTGCATGCGTGGCGGCCGGATCGCCGAGGCCGAAGACGCCCTCGCCCGTTCGCGGATGATGCAGGCGCCCGGCCGTTAGTGCGAGGCGATCCCCCGGCTGGCGCCTGGGGGCTTGTATTGACGGCCATACAAGCCCTGAGCGCGAGCGAGGGGATCTTGCGAGGCGATCCCCCGGCTGGCGCGTGGGGGCTTGTATTGACGGCCATACAAGCCCTGAGCGCGAGCGAGGGGATACGGCTGCCGACTGCTCAGGCCTCCGGGGCCGTGCCGAGCGCGGCCTCGAGTTCGGCGAGTCGGCTGCGATCGGCCGCAGAGAGCCGGTCGGTGTTGAGGCCCTTCTTACGGCTCGCGGCGAGCGCTACGCGGGCCGCGGCCGTGTCGCCGATGCGGAACTGGGCGTAGGCGAGATGCAGAAACTTCACGTCGCTCGGCTGCAGGACTGCCTGCTCGAGATCGGCGACGGCCTCCTTGTCTTCGCCCATCGCGAGGTGGACCAATGCCCGCGTGTCGAGCAGATCGGGGTGCGGCCCGAGCGTGCCGATCGCCGCGTCGATGAGCGTGCGGGCTTCGGTGGCGGTGGACGCCGTCGCAAGGTGGAAGGCGAGGTTGTTGGAGACGATCGCCGTCTGCATCGGCGACAGGCCGGGGCGGTCGAGCAGTTCACGGTACACCCTCTCGACGTCCTGCGTCCGCCCCTGCAGGCTGCGGAGTTCGGCCTCCAGGAGCGGAATCGTGATCGAGCCAGGGTCGATGCGCCGGGCCTTGGCAAACCAGCCGTCGAGCCGCTCGGCCTCGACGGTGGCGGTGCCCTTCGAGCGGGCCACCGCGACGGCGGACGTCAGCAGCCGTTCGAGCGGCACGTCATCCCAGCGGTCCGACAGCAGATCGAGGGCCTCCGTTGCCCGGTCGTGCCGCCCGAGAAACTCGGCCCGCGGGAGGATGCCTTCGGGTGAGACCGCGACGAGTTTGGCGAGCACCTGATCGGCCGCCTTCGGGAAGCCGAGGTCTTCCATGAGGCGGGCGATGGCGGTCAGTTGGGCGGACTGGTCGGCCGCGACGCTGTCATTCGGCATCAGCTTGCGGGCGGCATCTGCGGCTGCCGTGCGATCCTTGGAGGCCATTGCGAGCCGGGCCTCGAGCGCCAGTGTGACCGGCGCCGTGGGGGCGGTCGAAGCCAGTCGCTTCAGCCACGACTGGGCGTTCTGCAGTTCGTCGTGATCGATGAGTTTCTCGACCAGCATGCCGACCACTGCCGGCGGCGCGTTCGGCGCCGACACGATCGACATCAACTCGTCGCGGGCTTCGTCCCAGCGGCCCACCTTCTCCAAAAGGCCCGCCAGCGTCAATCGTTGTCCCACTGACAGCGGCTGTTGCTTCGCGAGTTGCTCGATCACGTCGATGGCCCGCGACCAGCTGACGGGCTCCGGACGGTTTACGAGCAGCGAGATTTCGAGCTGGGCGTCCTCGCTGGCAAGCGTGCCGTCGGCATTCGCATTTTGCCTGATGAGCGCGAGCGCCTCTTCGAGATTGCGGTACGTTCCGCGATCGGCGAGAAACTCCGCAAGCTTGCGGCGGGCCCAGGCCTTGGCCGGACGGGCGTTCGGCTTGTCGTCCGAAATCGACAGCAGGCCGTCGATCGCCTGTCGTGCTTCCTTCAACCGACCATGCCGCACGAAAAACTCGGCGTTGGCCCGCCGAACGCCGACATCGTCCGCCGCGGCCTGCGATGCCGCGAGGTACTCGCGTTCGGCGTCGTCGAGTCTCCCGAGCATCTCATAGCCTTGTGCCAGCACGAGCTGCCGCTGCGGCTCGCCGAGGGCGTCTGCCGCGCGTTCGAGCGTGTTTTCGGCGGCCCGCCGCTTGCCGTTGACCACCTGATGGACGAAGAGCGAAAGCCAGGCGTCGGCGCGATCGGGAGCCAACTCCGCGGCCCGTGCGAGCACCTCGCCGGCCCGTTCAGTCTTGCCCGACCGATCGAGCAACTGGCCCAGCCAAAGCAGTTCACCGGGGTTCGTGGAGTCGGCCTTCACGCTCTGCTCGGCGAGCGCCACGGCCTCCTCGAGCTTGCCGGCCTTCAGCTCCAGCTCGGCCGACACCCGTTCGAACCCAGCGGATCCGTCCTCGCCCAGGGAGTCGAGTGCGGTGCGTGCCTCTTCGGTGCGGTTGGTCGCGTAGAGCAGGCCGACGAGCTGGCGAACGATCTCGGGATTCGCGGGATCGAGCCGCAGGGCCCGTTGGAGCCGGTCGATGGCGGAGTTGATGTCCCCCTTGAGGCCCTCCACTTCGGCAAAGTACCGCTGAATGAGGTGCCAGCCGGGGCGTTCATTCTCCGCTTCGATCAGCAGGTTGCGGGCCTCGTCGAGGAGCCGGCGATCGTCCTCGGTGAGGTCGATCTTGCCGTCCTGCGATTCCTTCTTCTGCTGGGCTGATCGCACTTCGAGAATCTTGACGCCGGCATCCGCGACGAGCGATCGGGCGTTCGTGGGACCAGCGATGGCGCGAATGTCGGCGGCAGCGGTCCGAGCCTGCTCGACGTCTGCCTCGGCCATCGCCAGTTCCAGCAGCGCCGTGCGCGACTTGAGGTCATCCGGCTGCAGCGCGGCCGCCTTCTGCAGGAGGTCACGGGCCTCGGCCCGCGCCCCGCGTGAGAGCTGAATCGACGCCAGCGATGCCAGTGCCCTGGCGGCTTCGTCCCCACCGAGCGCCTCGGCCCGCGCGCCGATCGCCGCCAGGGCTTTCGTCGCCTCCTCGCGGGAATCAGCCGCCGCGATCTGGGCCTCGATGAGCATCAAGCCGCTGCGTTCGGCCTGGTCGGCAGGCACGCGCTCGATCACCTGCCGCGCCGCCTCGGGCCCGCGCTCGCGGAGCGTGAGCGTGGCGAGCGCCGACCAGACCTGGGCCGCGACAGGCCCCGATCGGCTGGCCTTGTCGAGCAACTCGATCGCCGCGGCGGCCTCTCCCTTGCGCGACAGGATGTCGGCCCGCAGAAGGGCGACCTGGATCGGCGAGATCGCGGGCGATTCCTCGAGCGCCGCGACGAGCGCGTCGATGCCGGACCAGTCGCGGTCGGTCGCCGATCGCTTGAGCTGCTCGGCCACTCGCAGTTGGATGAGTGGGTACCAGACCTGCGGTACGGACGGCAGCCGGTCCGGCGGAATCGATGCTGCGACGGCCTCGAACTCCCGCAGTGCTTCCTCCGTCTTGCCACCGGCGGCGAGCGCGGCCGCCGCGCCTGCCCGAGCGGCCAACGACGTGGGGTCGTCGACGAGGATACGGCGATTGATGTCGAGTTGCTCGTCGAACTCCTGCAACTGCTCGTAGCATTGTCCGAGACAGAGATCGATCTGGCGGGTGAGGTCGGTCAGGCCTGCGGCGAGCGGCCGGATCTGCTCGAGCTTCTGCCGGGCCTGCGGCCACCGCTGCCGGGCGATCAGCAGCCGGCTCTCGAGCAGTCCCACGGCGGGGCTCGTCGAGCCGTAGAGCTCCTGAATCCGCGACACGATCTCGTCGGTCTCGTCGATCTTGTTTTGCTGCAGGAGCACGTCGGCGAGCATGAGGAGCAGAGAGGCCTTGTTGGGCAGCGTTGCCGTGCCGTCACTGAGGGCCTGCTCGGCTGCCGCGAGGTCGTTCCGCTGCATGGCGACGGACGCCAAACCGCGGTAGACCCGCTCGTCCGCCGGGAACAGTTCGCGGGCTTTGGCTGCCAATGCGGTGGCCTTTTCGAGATCCTGACGGGCGAGAGCCAGCTCGAACGCGCCGAAGACGACGTTGATGTCCTCAGGGGCGATCGCGGCCGCCTTCTCGATGTCCTCGGCCGCCGCGTCGAAATCTGCCGCCTGCCGGTGCCAGCGCGACATGGCCAGCCAGGCCTGCGGGTCGGTGCCACGGCGGGCGACCAACTCGCGCAGCACGCCGTCGGCGGAGGCCGCATCGGAGAACCGCTGCTGGAGGATCGAGGCGAGCAGGATATACGCGTCGGTCGATTCGGCGACCGTCTTGGCTGGATCGAAGGCCCGTTGTGTCATGTCGTAGCCAATCAGTTCGCCGGCCAGTTTCGCCGCCATGTCGAAGTCGCCGGCCCCGGCGAACGACTGCGCCATCAGCAGCTGGATCGTGTCGGCGTCGATCGCCGGCTTCTCGGCGTCGTCGTCCTCACCCTTCTGAAGTGTGCCCGCCTCGAGTCGCGACTGGAGAACGTCGAGGTGCTCCCGGGCATCGACCGCGCGGCCGATCCGCAGTTGAAATTCGGCCAGCTTGCGGCGCAGCGCGTCCTTCTCCGGATTGCGGCGCACCGCCTCTTCGAGCGTGTTGTAGGCTCGTGAGAGATCGGCCTGTGTCGCATCGGCCGCCAAGGCCCGCTCGAGGACGAGTTCGGCGTATTCGGCGTGCACTTCCGCATCGTCGGGCCGCATGCCGAGATACCGGGCAAAGAGCCCCAACGCCTCGGCCTGTTTGCCCTCTGAGAGCCGCTGGCGGGCCTGTTTGGCGAGGGTGCCCGCGTTGCGATCGACCTGGTATCGATTGAGGGCGACCGTACCGCCGGCGAGGAGCGCGAGTGAGACGAGAAACAGGAGCAGGAATCGGACGTTGACGCGTTTCACGGACAGGGCCCCTTGGAGACCACCATTGCACCTTCATCGCCGACCGCGGGCCGCGACGCCGCAGCGATCGGCACGATCACGTTGGATCCAGTGTAAAGCATGGAGACGGCGTTTCGCCGGGGCTGGCCAGACCCCCGGCTTTTCCGAGGCTGCCCCGTCGGCAGCTCCGCGGAGAGGGGGATCGCCCGGAAGGACGAGCTTTCCTGCCCAGCGTCACAAACCGTCAAAGTTCCGGCCGGTATTTTCACGATAGGTGAAGGGATGCCGGTTGTGCCGGCTGGGCGGGCCATGCGGCCCGACTGGCTGGCGGGACCTCCCCCACGAACCACATGCCGCACCTTTATCGCTCCATCGCCGGCTGCCGTCTGACGCTGCTCCTCGGGGCCGCGGCGGCAACCGTCTGCCCGCCGGCCGAGGCCGGCGACCTCTCGGGCGTTGCCAGCCGAGCGGCGGCGAGGCGGCCGACCCCGCCGGCGGTGACGTTCGATCCAGCCGTGGTGCCGGCAGGGGGTGCGGGCTGTTGTTCTGTGGACGACGCCCGCGGCCAGGTGCGGCAGGCGGGCTTTCACCACGGCCATGCCGCTGGCTGTCGCGACGGCATGTGCGTGCCGTCGTGTCCCGTGCGGCCCGGGCAGTTCGGCTACTACGGCACCCAGTGGCGACGCTGGCCGGGGCAGGGAGTGATCCAGGCATCGGCAGCCGACGCGGCCACGCCCGTCAAGCCCCCGAAATCGGCCGTGCCCGGCGTGGAGGAAGAGTCACCCACCCCGCGCGACGGTACAGCGACCGCCGAGCCGCGAGACGAGGGCGACGAAGAGCCGCCGCGCAGCCGGCCGCGGGTCGGCGATGAGTCGCTCGAGCCCCCCGAGCCGCTGGATGACCCGGGCGAGCCGCCACTACCCGCAGGCGATGCTGCCGCTGGTCCCGCGGCCAACCAGAAGCAGCGAGACCAGCCACAGCAGTTGCGCCGCGGTTCGGCCTCGATCAACACCGCCGGCCCATGGAGCCGGATGATCGCGACGACGAGCCTGCCTCCCGGCTACGAGCCTCCGCTGCTTTCCACGGCAGATTCTCAGTGAGTCGCTGACTCAGCTCGGGGACGGTAGATCTCGGTGGCCAGGCCGAAGTAATTCTCCGCCGAGAAGGCCACGGTCTCGCCGAGCGTCGGGTGAGGGTGGATCGCTTCCATGAGATCGCGGGCCGTGCAGCCCATCTCGATGGCGAGCACGCCCTCCGCAATGAGCTCGCCGGCGCCGGCGCCCACGATGCCCACGCCGAGCACCTGCTCCGACTCCGGGTCGACGAGGATCTTCGTGAGTCCGTCGGTGCGACCGAGGGCCTGGGCACGGCCGCTGGCCGCCCAGGGGTAGCGGCTGATCTCGACGCCGCGGCCGGCGGCCGTGGCCTCCTGCTCGGTGAGGCCCGCCCAAGCGATCTCCGGGTCGGTGAATACGACGGCTGGAATCGCCCGCGGCGCAAACAGCGCAGGCTCACCATGGAGCGTTTCCACCGCCACCTTGCCCTGATGGCTCGCGCGGTGGGCGAGCATCGGTTCGCCGCAGACATCGCCGATCGCAAGGATGTGGGGATCGGCCGTCCGCTGCTGGCCATCGACTTCGACGAACCCCTTGGGGCTCACCTTCACGCTTGTGTTCTCCAGGCCGATGCCATCGGAATTCGGGCGTCGGCCCACGGCCACGAGCACCCGGGAGAACTCCCGGGATGACGGCCCTTCGGGCCCCTCGAACCGCACCTTCACCGCCGATCCCGTGTCTTCGAGGCCCACGACCTTGGTGCGCAGCATGATCGATTCAAACAGCTTCTCGAGCCGCTGCTGGAGCGGCTTCACAAGATCGCGGTCGGCGCCGGGCAGGAGCGTGTCGGTGAGCTCGACCACCGACACCTTCGAGCCGAGCTCCGCATACACGGTGCCCATCTCCAGGCCGATGTAGCCGCCGCCGACGACCAGCAGCGACGCGGGAATGTCGGCGAGTTCGAGCGCGGCGGTGGAGTCCATCACCCGCGGGCTGCCGATGTCGAAGGCCGGAATGCGGGCGGGCCGCGAGCCGGAGGCGAGGACGCAATGATCGAACGTGAGCGTCTGGCTCGACCCGCCCGGCTCGGGGGCCGCAATTTCGAGCGTCGGTGAATTCGTGAATCGCGCCGCGCCGTTGATCACCGTCACGTTCCGCCGGCGGGCCAGCGTGGCCAGGCCGCCGGTGAGCGTGGAGATCACCTTGTCCTTGCGGGCTCGCAGGGCGTCGATGTCGATCGTGGGCTTCGGCAGATGGATGCCCCACGCCTCCATCTCGCGGCATTCGGCGATCACGCGGCCCACATGCAAGAGGGCCTTCGAGGGGATGCAGCCACGGAGCAGGCACGTGCCGCCCAGGCGGGCGTCGCGATCCACGATCGCCACCTGCATGCCGAGGTCGGCGGCGAGGAACGCAGCCGCATAGCCGCCCGGACCACCCCCCAGCACCACCAGCGGAACATGCATCGTGACTGTCTCCAGCTCTGAGGACTCTCGCAAAACGCCGTCGGTGTTGTAGTTGCGGCGTGAGGAACCTTCAAGGAATGGCCGTCTGTGGGATGCGCCGCCGGTCGGGGGCACGTGCTCGCCGCCGGCGGATTAGACCCCTTCGGGGCACCTGCGGTGTGACGTCTCATGCTCAACTGATGTGGTCCGCTAACTCTGGCAGTCAAAATTCAACGGCGGCTGCGCGCGACCCCCGACCGGCTCCTTCCTTCGTTGATTGGGGCCGACCTTGCGAGGGGCTGCCCACTGCCCTGAGAGCCGGCGTTTGCTGGCCCGCGCAGGCAGGATGCCGGAGCGCAGTCAGCATCGAGCGAGCGGAGGGCATGGATGCCCGCAGCGAGCGTCCGGCGACGGGGCATGGGCAGCCCCGAGCCCACCTTGGGCGTCGCGTGTGCCGCCCCCGAACCGGTGATTCATCTCGGAGCCTTCGGTGGCTTACGATACGTGGACCTATGCGAGAGTGGCGAAATTGGCAGACGCGCTGGATTTAGGTTCCAGTGCCGCAAGGCGTGCGGGTTCGAGTCCCGCCTCTCGCATTTCTGAAAAGTTCGCATGGTGTGCGGATTCCGCGCCGCGCAGCCGGGGGGCGATTCGGCCTTTACGCCCCCCGGAACCATCGGAATAATGAGCAAAGTTCGCCCATCCTCGCGGAGCCCACCATGTCCGTTTCCGACGCCGACCAGACTGCCAGTGACGTGATCGACGCGGCAAACGGGGCCGGCAGCCTGCCCCGTGGGGCGCATAGCCCGATGGCCATCGGACAATTGGGCGATGCGGCGACCGGTCAGCCGGAGCGGGTGGACGGCGTGTCAGCCGTCGATTCCGACCCCACCGAGACCCGCGAGTGGCTCGACTCGCTCCGCTACGTGATCAACAGCCGCGGCGGCGACCGTGCCGCCTACCTGCTGCATGCGATCGAGCAGGAGGCCTACCGGCTGGGCGTGGCGATTCCGTTCTCGGCCACTACGCCCTACATCAACACGATCCCCACCGACCGCCAGCCTCACTATCCGGGCAATCGCGAGATCGAGCGGCGAATCAAGAGCATCATCCGCTGGAATGCGATGGCGATGGTGGTGCGGGCCAATCGTGAAGACAAGAGCATCGGCGGCCACATTTCGACGTTCGCCTCGTCCGCCACGCTCGTCGAAGTGGCGATGAATCATTTCATTCGCGGCCGCGGCAACGACTACTCCGGCGACCAGGTCTACTTCCAGGGGCATGCGTCTCCGGGGATCTACTCCCGCGCCTTCCTCGAAGGGCGGCTGTCGGAGAAGAAGCTGGAGAACTTTCGCCGGGAGCTGGCCGTGGAGGGGGGGCTCTCGAGCTACCCGCACCCGTGGCTGATGCCCGATTTCTGGGAGTTCCCCACGGTTTCGATGGGCCTCGGCCCGCTGATGTCGATCTATCAGGCTCGCTTCAACAAATACCTGCAGGACCGGGGCATCAAGGACACGAGCCGGCAGCACGTCTGGTGTTTCATCGGCGACGGCGAGTGCGACGAACCGGAAACGCTCGGCGCGATCACGCTCGCGGCCCGCGAGCAACTCGACAACCTCGTGTTCGTCATCAACTGCAATCTCCAGCGGCTCGACGGCCCGGTTCGCGGCAACGGCAAGATCATCCAGGAGCTCGAGGGGGTCTTCCGCGGGGCCGGCTGGAACGTGGTCAAGGTGATCTGGGGTGAAGACTGGGACCCGCTGCTGGCCAAGGACGACAAGGGCCTGCTCGTCAAGCGGATGAACGAGGTGGTGGACGGGCAGTACCAGAAATACGTCGTCATGCCAGGTGGCTACATCCGCGACCACTTCTTCGGCGCCGACCCGAAGCTCCTGGAGAT
>CAMDDA010000093.1 GCA_945890755.1 Candidatus Kuenenia stuttgartensis | reverse complement strand
AAACAGGCTGCCCGGTGCATTGCCGACCCCGCCGCTGCCCGAGTGGCTCCTGCGGTGGAAGCGGGCTCCCGAAGTGACCCTGCCCCCGGAACCGTGCTATTGGTGCGGCAGCCCGGTCTTTTGGCTGTCGAACTTCGGCGGTCCGGTCGAGGGCTACAAGTGCAACGGCTGCCACCCGCCCGCCTTTCCGGGCTTGGTGCAGATGTGGCTGCGAGTGGTGCCGACCGAAGACGGTCCGCAGGTGGTGCGGCTTGGCGGTCCGCCAAGCAAAGCGTAGGATGCTGCCATGCCGAAGAAGAAGCAGAGACTGAGCCTGAGTGATGAACTGCGGCAGGCAGTCGAGCGGTCCGGCGTGAGCCGATACAGCATCTGGCAGCAGACCGGCATCGACCAAGGCTCGCTGTCGAAGTTCATGGATGGCGAGCGCGGCCTGAGCATCGAGAGCATCGACAAACTCGCGGACCTGCTTGGATTGCACATCTGCTCAGCGGATGCCAAGCAGCCCCGCCCGAAAGGCAGGAGATAGAGCGATGGCGAGCGTATTTCGCAGGGTAAAGAAGATACCGCTGCCCCCGGGGGCTCGGGTGGTCGAGCGGAAAGGCAAGCCGGTTGCGGAGTGGCTCGACGCCAACGGGAAGCGGCGGACCGCTCCGCTTTCGCAGGATGGCACGGGCATCCGAGTCGAGGCTGCCACCTATACGGTGCAGTTCATGGACGAACACGGGCACCCGCAGCGGGTCGCGAGCCGCTGCCGAGACTACGCTGCGGCGGAGCAGTTGGGGCGGGAGTTGGACAAGCGGGCGATGCAGCGGCGCGAGGGTCTGCTCGACCCTGCTCAGGAGCGGTTTGCCAAGGCAGCCCGGGCTCCGATTGCCGAGCATGCTGCTGCCCACATCGAGCATCTCCGCGCCGCCGGGAATACCATCAAGCATGTGCGGACAGTCGAGCGGCACCTGCGGGCTATCTTCGCGGCAGCAGGCATCGAGCGGCTGCCTGAATTGAAGTCTGCCGCTGTGCTGTCCGCCATCTCTGCCCTGCGGAATCCGCCGCCGGTCGAGGGCGAGGAGAAGCAGAAGCAGCCCGCCTCGCTCGCGACCTGCAACGGGCACCTGCGGAGCGTGAAGGGCTTCTCGCGGTGGCTGTGGAAGCAGCGGCTGACCACAGAGGATGCTCTGCTCGACCTTGGGCTTTTCAATGCGGCCACCGACCGCCGCCACATCCGCCGGGAGATGGGTGCAGAGGAAGTAGGTTGGCTGCTCGATGTGACTGAGCAGCGGACCCTGCCCGAGCATGGAGCCCCCGGCCCGACCCGGGCGATGTGCTACCGCCTCGCGGCAGCGACCGGCTTCCGGGCGAACGAACTGCGGAGCCTGACCACAGACTCCTTCGACCTCGATGCCGCGCCGCCGACCTGCACCGTCGAGGCGGGCTACAGCAAGCGGCGGAAGCGGGATGTGCAGCCGCTGCCGGATGCCTTGGTGGAGCCCCTCCGGGCTTGGCTGACGGGCTTCGACCCCGGCGAGCGGGTCTTCGCGAGCATCGCAGGGGATACCGCCCGGATGCTCAGGAGCGACCTCGCAGCCGCCCGCAAAGCATGGCTCGCGGTGGCCCGGTCGGAGGCGGAGAAGCAGGAGATGGAGCAGACCGACTTCCTGCTCTACAGCGACCGGCAGGGGCACGTTGCCGACTTCCACTCGCTGCGGGTGCTGTTCATCTCGCGGGTGGTCGCGAGCGGCGCGAGCGTGAAGGAGGCGCAGACCCTCGCTCGGCACTCGACCCCGGTGCTGACCATGAACACCTACAGCCGAGCAAGCCTGCTCGATGTGGCAGGTGCTGTCTCGGGGTTGGGCGACCTGCTCACCAAGCAGCCGCGCCGCCCGGAGACAGAGGCTGCTTCACTGCGGGCAACGGGCACCTGCGACGCGCCTGCGGTGGCTCAGCAAAGTGACCACAAAAACGACCACACAGAGCAGGCTCAGGAGGGCTCGGGTTGGCACTCTAGGGCATCTGTGCGGCTTGCCGACCACACGGCCGCGAGCGCGGCAGAAAACGAAAAAACCCCCGCGAAGGCCGCTGTTGTCGGCCATTCGCAGGGGTCTTCGAAGCAGAGGCTCCGGTCGGAGTCGAACCGACGATGGCGGATTTGCAATCCGCTGCCTTAGCCACTTGGCTACGGAGCCTTCGTGTCAGCTTGTGTAGAACGCTACGGAACAATGGGCGGAATGGTCAAGGTCTGTGTGTCACGAAGCCTGTGCCGGTCGTGCCGCACGTGCCGAACCTTCCAGTCACGCCTAGCATCGGCCATCCGGTGGCTCGGGCTTCAATTCCGTTGTTTTCCGGCCAAATCAGGGCTGGTTTGGCCGCTTTCCCAAACGGCCGATAGAGTATCGGCCTTCCCCAGCCTTCCATTTCCATCAGGAGTGTTCCGCGGATGACGACGCAGGCATCGTGCGACATCGGACTCATTGGCCTCGCCGTGATGGGCGAAAACCTCGCCCTCAATATCGCCAGCCGCGGCTATTCCATCGCCGTCTTCAACCGCACGACGAGCGTCACCGATGCCTTCACCGGCGGTCGCGGCAAGCAGCCGAACGTGGTGGGCTGCCATACGCTCCCCGACCTCGTCGCCGCGCTCAAGCCGCCGCGGAAGGTGATGATGATGGTCAAGGCCGGCCCAGCCGTCGATGACCTCATCAAGACGCTCATCCCGCTGCTCTCCAAAGGCGATGTCATCATCGACGGCGGCAACACGCATTACGCCGACAGCGAGCGGCGGACGAGGGAAGTCGAAGCCGCAGGACTGCTCTACGTCGGTACGGGCGTGTCGGGTGGCGAAGAGGGCGCGCTCAAGGGCCCGAGCCTGATGCCGGGTGGATCGAACGCCGCATGGCCGCTCGTGCGGCCGATCTTCCAGGCGATCGCTGCGAAGGTGGGGCCCAAGGGCGACATCCCCTGCTGCGACTGGGTCGGGCCGCGCGGTGCCGGTCACTACGTGAAGATGGTGCACAACGGCATCGAATACGGCGACATGCAGCTGATTTGCGAGGCCTACTGGCTGCTCAAGCAGGGGGCCGGCCTTTCGAACGACCAACTCGCAGCGGTGTTCGCGGAATGGAACAAGGGCGACCTCGACAGTTACCTGATCGAGATCACCCGCGACATCTTTACCGTGAAAGACCCTGACACGGGCGACTTCATGGTGGATCGCATCCTCGACAAAGCCGGCGCGAAAGGCACCGGCAAATGGATGAGCCAGCTCGCCCTCGATCTCGGCGTGCCGAGCACGCTCGTCACCGAGGCCGTGTATGCCCGGTCTCTGTCGGCCCTCAAGGAGGCCCGTGTCCGGGCGAGCAAGGTCTTGAAGGGCCCTGACCTCACCACGCACGACCGGCCCGCCGATTTCGTCGAGCAGGTGCGACAGGCTCTCTATGCGTCGAAAATCGCCAGCTACGCCCAGGGCTACGTGCAACTCGCAGCCGCCGCCAAGGAACACGAGTGGCCCCTCGACTACGGTGCGATCGCCATGATGTGGCGGGGCGGCTGCATCATCCGCGCACAGTTTCTCGAGCGCATCTCCGACGCTTACAAGGCACAGCCCGATCTCGAAAACCTCATGCTCGCACCCTACTTTGCCGATGCGCTGGCGAAGGCGCAACAGTCGTGGCGGCACGTCATCGCCACGGCCGCGACCATCGGAGTACCCGTGCCCGCGTTCATGACGGCGCTTGCCTACTACGACGGCTACCGTCATGCCGCGTTGCCGGCCAATCTGCTCCAGGCCCAACGCGATTACTTCGGCGCCCACACCTACGAGCGCATCGACAAGCCGGGCACTTTCCACACGGAGTGGCTCGATCTCCGGCGGACGGTGGGCTGAAAGCGAGGCATCAGATGGCGAATTCCTATCTCGAAAACCTGTTTAGCCTGAAGGGTCGCACGGCTGTGGTCGTGGGGGGAACGGGCGTGCTCGGCGGAGCGCTGGCCGAGGGTCTGGCCAAGGCCGGAGCCTTTGTCGTCGTGGCCGGCCGTGGCGTTGATCGCGGTGCTGCCCGTGTCGATGCGATCAAGACAGCTGGAAGTGACGGCACCTTCGTGAGCGTCGATGCGGTCGATCGCGAGAGCGTGAAGGCCCTGCTCGATTCCACGGTCCATGCCCGCGGCCGCGCCGACATCCTCGTCAACTGCGCCGGTGTGAACTCGTCGGTCCCCTACTTCGACATCCCTGACGACGACTTCACCAAGGTGCTCGACACCAACCTCAAGAGTACGCACCTCGGCTGCCAGATCTTCGGTGCCCACATGGCGTCGCTCGGCGGCGGTGCGATCCTCAACATCGGCAGCGTCTCCGCCGACAAGCCGCTGTCGAAGGTATTCGCTTATTCGGCCTCGAAGGCTGCCGTGGTGAACTACACGAAGAACGTTGCCCGCGAACTCGCCCCCAAGGGAGTGCGGGTGAACGTGCTGTGCCCCGGATTCTTTCCCGCAGAGCAGAATCGCAAGATCCTCTCCCCGGAACGCACCACCGCGATCATGTCGAAGACTCCCATGAACCGCTTCGGTACCCCGGACGAACTGCTGGGCGCGGCGATCCTGCTCTGCGCTCCCGTGGCGGGTAGTTTTATCACCGGCGCCGAGGTCTACGTCGACGGCGGCTTTACCGGCATGAGCCTGTGACATGGCACACACCGTCGTGATCTTTGGCGCGTCGGGCGATCTCACCAGTCGCAAACTCGTGCCCGCCCTTTACAACTTGACGCGGTCGGGCTCGCTGCCGACAGACACTCGGATCGTTGGTTTCTCCCGCACGCCGATGAGTGACGACCAGTGGCGGGCAAGCCTGCGGGAGACGACCGCGAAGCATTGCGAGTGTGGCCCTCTCGACGACGCCTCATGGAGCCGTTTTGCCGCCGGCATCCATTACCAGCCCGGCGACATCGGGCAGCCCGCGGATTTTGCGTCACTCGAAGCCCGCCTCGGGCAACTCGAAGGCGGCGCCGAGGCGTCGCGGGTCTACTACCTGGCCACAGCACCGCAGTTCTACGAGCCGGTCGTATCCGCCCTGGGCGCCCACGGTATGGCAGCCGAAACGCACGGCCCGCGTCGGATCGTGGTCGAGAAGCCGTTCGGCACCGACCTCGCCACGGCCCGGGCGCTGAACGATCAGCTCCATGCCGTGTTTCGCGAGCGGCAGGTATTTCGCATCGACCACTACCTCGGCAAGGAGTCGGTGCAGAACATTCTGGCTCTGCGGTTTGCCAACACCATTTTCGAACCCATCTGGAACCGCCGATACATCGACCACGTTCAGATCACGGTTGCCGAAGAGGTGAAGGTCGGCCGACGTGGCGGCTACTACGACACGGCAGGCGTGCTCCGCGACATGTTTCAGAACCACCTCCTGCAACTGCTGATGGTGACGGCGATGGAGGCGCCGGTACGATTCGAGGCCACGGCCGTCCGCAACGAGAAGGTGAAGGTCCTCGACGCGATCCGACCGCTCGCTCTCGGCGAGGTCGCCGACGCAGGCGTGCGGGGCCAGTACCGCGGCTACCGGGACGAGCCGGGCGTGCCGGCCGACAGCCAGACGGCCACGTTCGGCGCGGTCCGACTGGAGATCGACAACTGGCGGTGGCAGGGCGTGCCCTTCTACCTCCGCAGTGGCAAGGCAATGAGCTGCCGCACGACGCAGATCGTGATCGGTTTCCGCCAGCCGCCGCTCGAACTCTTCGCCGAGGGACGGCGCACCTTCCATCGTGAGGCCAACCGGCTCGTCATCCAGATCCAGCCAGCCGAGGGCATCCAGTTGCATTTCCACACGAAAGTGCCCGGCGCCGGCATGAAGCTCCGGCTCACCGACCTCGAGTTCAGCTACTCCCGCGAGTTCTCCGGACGTCTGCCCGAGGCCTATGAGCCGCTGCTGCTCGACGTGATGGAAGGAGACGCGAGCCTCTTTGCGCGGGCCGACGAGGTCGAGAAGTCGTGGGAGATCATCGACCCGTTCGTGCAGGCCTGGGGCGGCACGACGATGCCCCAGGTCGATGCCTACGAGCCCGGCGACTGGGGGCCCATGGCAAGCGTCGACTGGATGGCCGCCCAGGGGCGGACGTGGTTCGATCAGTGCCCGGTGCTGACGTGACACCCGTCGCCGGCGCAGCTCCGACGCTGTCGATCGGCGGTGTCCAGCTCGACGCTCCGGTCGTGCAGGCCGCACTCGCCGGCTACAGCGACCGCGCCATGCGGGTGATCGCCCGGCGGTATGGTGCGGCCTATTCGCTGGGCGAGGTGCTGCTCGATCAGTTCGTCGCCACGGTCGGCACGAATCGCCGCAATCTCGCCCGGCTGGCGGTGGCTGACGACGAGCACCCGGTCGGCGGCCAACTGATGGGTGCGAATCCCGACGACTTTCCCCCCGCAGCCAGGCGGCTCGTCGCCGAGGGATACGATGTGATCGACATCAACTTTGGCTGCCCCGTCAAGAAAGTGCTCGGCCGCTGCCGCGGTGGTTTTCTGCTCTCGCAGCCACAGACCGCGCTCGAGATCGTCGAGAAGGTGCGGACCGCGGTGCCGCCACACGTGCCGGTGACCCTCAAGATGCGCCGCGGCCTCGACGATTCTCCCCGAAGCGCCGACAACTTCTGGGCGATCTTCGATGGCGCCTTCGCCCGCGGCGTGGCTGCGATCACCGTGCACGGCCGCACCGTGCAGCAGAAGTATGTCGGCCCGAGCAACTGGGACTTTCTCGCCGCCGTGAAGCGGCATGCCGGTAGCCGGACTGTGATCGGATCGGGCGACCTGTTCTCGGCGGAGGCCTGTGTCGCCATGCTCGATCGCACGGGAGTGGACGGCGTGAGCGTGGCTCGGGGTGCCATCGGCAACCCCTGGATCTTCGCCCAGACGCGGGCTCTCCTGCTGGGCAGCCCGGCGCTCGCATGGCCGACGATCCGCGAGCAGCGGGAGGCCCTCCGGGACCACTGGCAACTCGCCGTCGCACTCCACGGAGAGCAACTCGCGGGCCGCACGATGCGCAAGTTCGCGATCAAATACGCCCGCGTGCATCCCGACTTTCTGGCCGTCCGCGACGCCTTCATCGGCGTGAAGGTCAACGCCGATTGGCAGGCCGTGCTCGACCGCTTCTATTCCGCCGACGGGCCCGGTCGCGATCCAGCAACCGACGTCGACGAGACCGTCTGATCATTGGCGGCGAGCGCCGCTCGGGCCTCGTGTGGCATCACTCCGACCTCGATCCAGCGGCCGAGGGCCCAAGCCGCAGCCTCCCGCACGACGGGCTCCCCGTCATCCAAGGCCGCGGCCAGCGTGGCGAATGCCGGTGGATGCGGCCGATTGCCGAGCGCGATCGCGGCCGATCGTGCGAGTCCGTGCCGTTTGGCACGCAGGAGCGGAGAACCTTTGAATCGCTGGCGAAAGCCTGCCTCGTCGAGATTCAAGAGATCCGCAAGCGAGAGCGACTCTCCAGTCTGTCGCGGCTGAAACGCCGGCTCACCAGAGCCCGGGGCGTGGCGATTCCAAGGGCACACCTCCTGGCAGATGTCACAGCCGAAGATCCAGTCGCCCATCCCGGCCCTGAGATCTTCGGGCACCCCGCCACGTTCTTCGATCGTCAGGGCACTGATGCAGCGACTCGCATCGAGCACTCGCGGTGCAGGAAATGCCTGGGTGGGGCAGGCGTCGAGGCAGGCCGTACACGTGCCGCAATGATCGGTCATGAGCGGCGCGTCGGCGGGCAGATCGAGATCTGTGAGGATGGCGGTGAGGAAAAAGAAACTGCCCGCCCGAGGGTCGATGAGCATCGTGTTCTTGCCGAACCAGCCGAGGCCGGCCAGCCAGGCGAAGTCACGCTCCGCCAGCGGCGCCGAATCGACGACACCACGGGTGCGGCAGCCGGGCCTCTGCTGCTCCAGCCAGCGGGCCAACTCATTGGCCCGGGAGCGAAGCAGGTCGTGGTAGTCGTCGCCCCAGGCGTAGCGGGCCACGCGGCCCAACCCCGGCTCAGCGGCTGCCGGGCTAACGGTGCCCGTGGCATGATCCGTCGCCAGCATGATCACGCTCTTCGCCCCTTCGAGCAGGCTGGCTGGGTCGTCGCGGAGCGGCTCATGCCGGGCGAGCCACTCCTGCATCGGCCCGGCCAAGCCGCTCGTCAACCAGGCTTGGAACGCGTCGTGGTGCGGCGGACGACCCACCGGAGCGATCCCAATTCGTGAAAACCCCAGCCCGACGGCCCTCGATCGAATCTCGGCGATGATTGGATCTGCAGGCATCACCTTCCTGCCCGGGTGCTGCGGAGTGTTCGTCATCTTTCGCTCTTCCATCACGCATCACATCCCAAAACACGCGGCCCAGGCAAGCTAGGCGATCCGTCCGGCATCCCTGGCGCTGCACGACCGGGGGAGGAATTGCTCTGGACCCAATCGCCGCCGTCGCTATTGTCCCCCGCCATTGTCCTCGACGGCGGGAGCTTTCCCAGCCGTATTCCAGCGGAGTGCTTGCCGTGCCCCCCGACCACGACCTCGCATCGGCCATCGAACACCGCTCATATCTCTGCCTGGCGACTGCGGCCCTCGCAGCCGTCGCCCTCCTCTGCCTCGCCGGCTGCCAGACGCCGAACACGGCGGGTACCGTCGCGCCACCGGCCACCGGGATGATCGGCCAGCCGGCACAGTACGGCAGCTGGGCAACCATGCCGCAAGGGGCTGGCTATCCCGCTTCATCGAGCGCTCCGCCCATGCCAGGGCCAGCCACGCAGTGGCAGTCCACGATGCCGGCGGCACCCGCCGCCCCGCCCGCCAATTCATGGTCGTGGTCACAGCCGGCCGCACCGCAGCAGCAGACGTATGGTGCGCCGCTGCAGGCCCCCACCCAAAACATGAACGCCCAGGCCCAACAGTTCGCCAACCAGATGCAGGCCGCCCCCCAGCAGTACGCGAACCAGATGCAGCAGACGATGGCGAACCAGCAGCAACAGCTCGCCAACCAGGCCCAGGCCACGATGAACCAGTATCAGCAGGGCATGAACAACCAGTGGCAGCAGATGAACAACCAGCTGCAGAATCAGACGCAGCAGGCGTTCAACGGCGTCCAGCAGCAGGCGCAGCAATACACGAACCAGGCCCAGCAGGCGCTCACCAATGCCCAGCAGCAGGTGACGGCACAGATGCCTCAGCAGCCTGCCCCGAGCACGACGTGGAACCCGTTCGCCACGAGCGCCACGTCGATGCCCCCGGCCCGCGCCACGCCGATCACGACGGTACCACGGTACTAGCGAGAGCGTTCCCCAGCGCATCCTCTCGACCCAAGCCCCCCGGCCGCAAGTGGGGGATCGTGACGCCCGATCCCGTTGCTTCTCAACGGGCTGATATCATGAGGGGAAAGCGACGTTTCTCCTGTGATTCCCGGGTCCCGCATGCTTGACTGGTTGAAAGGAATTGCGCCGGGCAGGCGGCCCGCCATCACGGCAGCGACACGGCGCCAGGTCCACCGCATCGAGGAACTCGCGCCCACCATGGAGGCGCTCGACGACGTCGCGCTCAAACGACTCGGCCGCTCGCTGTCGTATCGCGCCAAGGCCGGCGAGCCGATCGACTCCCTGCTCGTGGATTGCTTCGCCGCAACCCGCGAAGCCGGCCGACGCCGGCTCGGGATGCGGCATTACGACGTGCAGCTTCTGGCCGGCGCGGCACTCGTGCACGGGGCGATCCTTGAAATGCAGACCGGCGAAGGCAAGACACTCGTCGCCACACTGCCGCTCGCCCTCTACGCACTCGCGGGCAAGGGCGCCCACCTGGCTACGGTCAACGATTACCTGGCCCGCCGCGACGCAGAGTGGATGCGGCCGATCTTCGAGACCCTGGGGCTCTCCGTCGGGATCGTCGAATCGCAGATGGACTTCGACGCGCGGCGGTCGGCCTATGCCTGCGACGTCACCTACGGCACCGCCAAGGAATTCGGGTTCGACTTCCTCAAAGACCGGCTCATGAACCGCGAGATCTCGGAGGGGCGAGGTGACCTGGGAGGCATGCTCACCGGGGCGACGACGGGCTCGGCGGCCAAGTTGCTCCAACGCCCCTACTGGTTCGCGTTGGTCGACGAGGCCGACAACGTGCTGATCGACGAAGCCCGGACACCTCTCATCATCGCTTCGCCACCCGGCGAGGCCCAAGCCGTTCAGCAGGCCCTCTTCCGGTTCGCCGCCAACGCGGCGGAACTGCTCGAAATCAAGGACGACTTCGAGGAGGACGTGCAGAAGCAGACCTGCGAACTGCTGGGCCGCGGTCGCAGCCGCGTGCGGGCGCTCGATCGCCCGCCAGCCCTGGAGGCCACAAGCCTGCTCGAACTTTACGACGCCGTCGAGCGGGCCCTGCGGGCCCGGCGGTTCTTCACCCGCGACCGCCAATACGTCGTCCGTGACGACAAGATCGTGATCATCGACGAGTTCACCGGCCGCGCCGCGGAGGGCCGCTCCTGGCGAGACGGCCTCCATCAGGCAGTCGAGGCCAAGGAGATGATCGAAGTCACCGTGCCTTCGGGCCATGCGGCCCGGATCACGATTCAAGACCTCTTCGCCCGCTGGCCGCACCTCGCCGGCATGACAGGCACCATCGCCACGAGCGCAAGCGAGATCTCACGCACCTACGACGTGGCCGTGGGGGCCGTCCCCACCAACAAGCCCGCCATTCGCAAGCGGCTCCCCACCGTCGTCTGCGGTGACTATCCGGAGAAACTTGGTCGCATCGTCGCGGAGGTGCAGGAGATGCATGCGATCGGCCGGCCTGTGCTCATCGGCACGAGGTCGATCGACAAGTCGGAAGACCTCTCTCGTCTGCTCGAGGCGGCCAGCCTTCGCCACACCGTGCTCAATGCCCGGCACATTGAAAGGGAGGCGGAGATCGTGGCCCAGGCTGGTCAACTTGGCCAGATCACGGTCTCGACCAACATGGCCGGCCGCGGCACAGACATCAAGCTTGGATCGGGCGTCGAAGATCTCGGCGGCCTGCACGTGATCTGTACGGAACTGCACGACTCCGCCCGCATCGATCGGCAACTCGTGGGCCGCTGCGGCCGGCAGGGTGATCCCGGTACATGGCGGCTCTATGTGGCCTGTGACGACGAAATCCTGATCGCCGGCTACGGCCCCAAGCGTGCCGCACGGATTGCAGCACGCCTCCGGCGACGGCTCTCCACCAATCCCGAGCAACTCTTCCGCGTATTCAAGCATGCCCAGCAGCGAGTCGAGGCCCGGCACCGCCGCCAGCGCCGGATTCTCGAATACGTCGAACGCCAGCGGGCTGAAGCCCACGTGCAGATGAGCCAGGATCCCTACCTCGACGCCGCAAGCTGACGAGTGCGACGCCGGGCCATGCATGGCCCCGGCGGGCTTGCCGGCGTGGGCCCGTCGCTGCGTGGCGGGCCTACCAGCCAGCGGGCTTTCACGTTGACGCCCACGGGCCGTGTGTGTGACGCTATCCGGCATGCGACATCCTCTCCGTTTCGCCGCGTGTGGCCTGCTTGGCCTGGTGCCGCTCTCCGTGGTCTGCGCCGAGGAGGCTACACCGCCACCGCAAGTGCCGGCTGCGGATGGCACGACATCCGTGGTCATCCCGAGTGAAGCGGTGGCTCCCGCCACGGCCACCCGTCCTCCAGGCGTACAGCCGGCGGTGCCTGCGCCGCCCCCCGCGCCTCCGGCCGAGGCTGCTCCGGCCAGCCCGCCACTCACGGATGCAGCCGAACTCCTGGCGTCGATGCTGGAGCCCCTCGCAGCCCGGCCAGGCAGCACGGGCGAGGCCTCGCTGTATGCCCGGCCGCTTCCGCTACTCGAAGCACTCGAACGATCGGGCGATCGGGCCCGGCGGCTGTGGATCGTGCAGGCGTATTGGAAAGTCTCGGCCGCTTTCGCAGGCGTGCGGGCCGCAGCGGAGGCGATCGAGCGCCTCGAACTGATCGCCCCCGGAAGCGACCCGCACGACCAGGCCACGCTCGACGTCGCGGCCGCCGCCTCCCGCGCGGATCTTGCGGACGCCAAAGCCCAACTCGGCGTCGCCCAGCAGGAGCTCGTCGATCTCGCCCGCCTGCCACTCGGCGAGCCACCCCCCTGGCCTGTCGACCGGCCCCTCGCCAGCCCCTACGAGACTCACTTCGACGCGATCTTCGCCACCCGAGTGGCGACCGGCCGCGGGGGGGGCC
>CAMDDA010000092.1 GCA_945890755.1 Candidatus Kuenenia stuttgartensis | reverse complement strand
CCGCCGGCGGATCGGCCGCGACGATGTTGTCCACGGGCGTGCCCCTGCTTCGCACCGTCGTCGCCTGGCAGGTGGCCGGCAGGAAGCCGCTCGCGAAATTCTGAACACCGCCGTTGGGCACCCAGTCGTTGTTGAGCAAGACGTAGCCGGGGAGGTTTTCGTTGTCGGTGCCGAGGCCGTGAGCGATCCAGGCCCCCATGCTCGGGGCGGCGCCGATGCTGCGGCCGGTGTGGAGGAGCAGGTTCTGCGCGCCGTGCAGGGGCGTCTCGCCGACGAGCGACCGCACCACGCAGAGCCGGTCGGCGATGCCCGCCGCGTGGGGAAAGAGATCGCTCACCCACAAACCCGACGATCCCCGCTGGGCGAACTTCCAGAGGGAGCCGAGCCACTTCCGATTCTGCCCTGCGCCCTGCGACTTCTGGTCGAACTTCCACTCGGCCGGCTTCCCGCTCCGCTTGTCGAGCTCGGGCTTGGGGTCGAACGAGTCCACGTGCGACACGCCGCCGTCCATGAACAGAAAAATCACGTGCTTCGCCCGGGCCGCATGGTGCAGCCCCGCGGTGCCGGCCGTGGCGCCCCAGGCGGGCGCAAGCCCGGCAAGCGCCGTCCAGCCGAAGCCCATGCCGGTGGATTGGAGGAAGCCGCGGCGGGAGAGGGGCATGGGTGCGATGCCCGGGCAGCGGGGATCGCGTGAAATGGCCCCGGAGATACCGCTGGCGTCATCACTCCACATGGCTGAACTCCTGCGTGAGAAAGATCGCGTGGGCGACATCCTGCCAGAGCGGCACAGAAGTGGGCCGTTCGGCCCCGGCCACGCCTCTAGCCTCCGCCGACGCAGAGGCGAGCGTTGCGAGCCGGGTCACTTCCTCCGGCCGGGCCGGCCTGCCGAGGGCCTCTTCGAGCATCGTTCGGATCCGGCCGCTTTCGCTCGTGGCCTCACCCCCGACGACCCTCTCGGCCCAGGCCTTCGCCATGGCGGTGACGAACGGATCGTTGAGCAGCGCGAGCGCCTGGTCGGGCACCGTCGTGCGGTCCCGCTTCCCCACCGTCACCTTTGGCATCGGCTGGTTGAAAAGCGCGAGGAACCGCGGCGGTTCCATGAGCGTCATCTTGATGTAGAGGCTCCGGCGGCCGCGGCCGTCGATCGGGCCGCTCATGAGCCGCTTCTGGTCGTCCTCCTTCGCGCGGTGTGGGTCGATCGGCGGCCCGCCGAGCGTGCGGTCGAGCCGGCCGGCGACGGCGAGCATCGAGTCGCGGAGCGGCTCGGCCTCCAGCCGCCGACGGGGGTGGTGGTGCCAGAGGCGGTTTTCGGGATCGGCGGCCACGTTCTCCGGCCTCGCCGAGCTCGCCATCTTCCATGCCGCTGACGACACGATCTCGCGGATGAGCTTCTTCGTCGACCAGCCCTCGTCGATGAACCGGCCGGCGAGATGGTCGAGCAGGGCCCCATGCACCGGCGGCTCGCCCAGATGGCCGAAGTCGTCGGGCGTGCGGACGAGCCCCTCGCCAAAGCAATGCAGCCAGACGCGATTGACATAGACCCGCGCCGTGAGCGGATTGCGGGGGCTCGCGATCCCCCCGGCGAGCTCCAGCCGGCCACTGCCGGCCGACGGAGGTGTGGCGGCCGAGTCGCGGAGAAACCGCACCGTGCCGCGGGGCACCCCGGCGCCGAGGTCGGTCTCCGAGCCGCGGATCGCGAGGCGTGCATCGCGGCCCTCGAACCATTCGGCCATCGACCCGATCGTGCGGTCCGGCCACAGACGCTTCTCCGCCTCGCGGTACCGAGCGACGAGTGTCGCGACCGCGGGATCGTCAAGAGCCTTTGAGTCGAGCCACTTCTCCCTCAGTGCCTCGTTGATCACGAGCACGTCCTCGGCGTCGGCCGAGCCCGCCGCCCAGCGGTCGACCGCCGTGAGGATCCGCGCGGCGACCTGATCCAAGAGCCGATCGCGGTCGCCTGCACCCGCCGCGGCATCGGCGTCCCCTGCGGCGAAAAGCGGCTCGAGACGGCCGAGTTCGTCGAGCGGCGGCTGCCCCGCCGGATGCTCATAGACCCGCGTCACGCCAAAGAACGATCGCGGATGGTGCTCGTCGGCGGGGCTCACGCCCCCCAGGCCCTTTCGCGGAGGAAAATTGTTGTCGAGCGCCTTCGTGACGAGTTCGAGCGACACGCGGCGGTCGGCCGTATCGGGAGGGCCGACCAGACGTTCGAAGTTGCCGGCGGTAAACGTGAGGAACGATCCCGGCGGCCGGTCGGCGTTGCCGAGCCGCTCCGTGTGAAACGCCCGATCGATGAAGAGCGCATTCGACGCCTTGTGGCCGCCGCCGTACCCCACCGATAGCGTCCGCGGAGGCCTGGCGAAAAGCTCCGGGCTGCGGATCGCGCCCGCCAGCCGCATCGACCATGCATGCGACCAGCGGCCCGCCGGCAAGAGATGCAGCACGGCCGCATCCCCCTCGTCAGGCACGACCAGTTCCCCATCGGCCACGAGGCCGTGCTTCATCCCGAATCCCTCCCACTGCCAGCCGCCGGCCGCCTTGGGGTCGGCCACGGTGAAGTCGGCGATGAGTTTCAGATGCGTGCGGTTGTGCGCGATTCGCTGCTCCCGCTCGGTGGTGAACTCGGCGGCAAAAATCGACGGATCGTCCGGCCGCCGCAGCACCGCCGCGAGCGACTCCGGAAACGCCGTCGCCTTCTCGTCGACGGCGACGCGGCGAAGCCGCTCGACGATCGCCGGCCGTGATTGCCGCCAGCGGGCGACGATCGCGTCCTTGAGCGACCGCTTGACGTCCCGCAGCTCGTCGATGACGGCGACGTTGGGGTCGGTCTGGTCGACGCACCGCACGCTCCAGCGAGTGCTCAGAAAGACGCCTCCAATCGCGTAGTAGTCGGCCTGGGCGACGGCATCGAGCTTGTGGTCGTGGCAGCGGGCGCAGCCGACCGTCGTCGCGAGGAACGCCTTGCTCGTCGTGTCGATCATGTCGGCCAGGTTTTCCTCGGTGACGCCGCCGTAGCCGGCACTGTCGCCGTGCCGCCGCTCGCCCATCCGCAGCGCCATCGGGCCGATGATCGACTCGTTGATGCCGATGGCAGAATCAACACGCGGCTCGATCATGTCGCCGGCGATCTGCTCCATGACGAGCCGGTCGAACGGTACGTCGGCGTTGAAGGCCCGCACGAGGTAGTCGCGATACATCCAGGCGTTCTTGGCCGGCACATCCCACTCGTAGCCGTGCGTGTCGGCATAGTGAACGACGTCCATCCAGTGGCGGGCCTGGTGCTCGCCGTAGTGGGGGCTTGCGAGGAGCGACTCGACAAGCCGGTCGTAAGCCGCGGCAGACGGGTCGGCGACGAATCCTGCCGTGATCTCGGGATCGGGGGGCAGGCCGGTGAGCACGAGGGCGAGCCGGCGGGCGAGCGTGTGGGCCTCGGCCTCGGGGGCGGGTTGCAGCCCTTCGGCCTCGAGCTTGGCGAGGATGAAGCAGTCGATATCGGTTCGCGGCGAGGCTGGGTCGCGAACCGCCGGCACTGGCGGCCGCGTCACCGGCTGGAGGCTCCACCATCCGAGCCGCTCGCCGTAGAGCTTTTCCCAGGCATCGGCGGCGGTTGTCGTCCGCGGGTCGGCCGCGCCCCGGCGCACCCATTCCACGAGCGTGGCGATCTCGTCCGCGGGCAGCCGGTCGCCGTCGGGTGGCATCTCGTAATCGGGCTTCGTATGCCGGACAGCCGCGATCAGGAGGCTCTCCTCGGGCTTGCCGGGCACGATCGCGGGCCCGGTTTTGCCCCCGTGCCGCCAGCCGCTGGCCACGTCGAGCGCGAGACCGCCATTGATCTCACCATCATGCGAGTGGCAGTCGAAGCACCGCTCGCGGAGGATCGGCAGCACCCGGTCGGTGAAGAAGGCGGCGTCGCCCCCGGCCGTCGCAGATCCGGCGTCGTCCGGGGTGGTCGCCGACGCGGCCGCTGCCGCAAGACACGTGGCCGCGACGACGATGGCCATGATCAAGTTGACCACGCCCGCCTCAGTTCGCCCGCCCGGCTTCATCGTGTCGGTGAAGGGCATACGTCTGTGATTCCTCGGGCCGAGCCGCCATCGACCACCGTGATCCAGCCTGGGAAGACCTCGACCGAGCCGTTGGCAATGTCGGCCTTCTCCCAGACGGGCTCCCCCTGATCGAACAGCCGTAAGACCCGCTTGGCCGACCGGACGGCCGCCTCGGGAAGCGGCACCCGCGCCGGCCGTCTGCCGAGCCCGAGGAGCACGACCGAGCCGTCGCTCCGCTCCAGGCCGATTGCCCCCTTCGTGCCCAGCCAGCCCACGATCTGCGACTGCTGGTCCTTCTCCTTGCCAAACAGCCAGAGGTCGGCTTCGTTGAGATCCTCGATCTCGGTCGGAAGCGGCTCCGCAGGCAGCATCGCCAGGCTGTATTCGATTTCGACCCGGTCGCCTTCCGACTCGAGCCCCAAGGGACGAAACAAGCCGCCCCAGGAGAGGTAGAGATGGGTGTCGGCCCCGTCGCCACAGTGGCTGTGAAGTGGCGCGAGGTCGTCGCGGAAGCTCGCCTTGTAGCGGTGGAACACGAGCCCGATGCAGCCGACGCCCGACTTCGTGAACCAGCCCCCAATGCCGTTGGTGCCCTCCAGCGACACGGCCGCCCCGGTATGGTGCGGCCCGGACATCGCGATCTGCGCGGGGTCGGATGTGCTTGCCGGATAGGGGTAGCGGCGGGTCGTATTGTCGTCCATCCGGCAGAGTGTCGTGTGGCTGCCGGGCAGCGTGTCGGGGGCGTCGTCGCGCTGGGCCCGATACCAGACGAAGTCGGGTGTGCCATCCTCCCAGTCCCGGCCATACTCCGGGTGGATGACCAGGTGCAGGAACTCGACGTTGTCCCCCCAGACCGGCTTGCCGAGAGCCCTCACCTCCTGATTGACCCGCAGCACGAAACCGCCGCCGGCACGGCTCGGCTCCAGGGTGATCCGCATCGGCATGATCAGGTTTCGCGGCGCATGCACGGCCGTGTATCGCAGGACAGCGCTGTCGGGGCCGCTGGAGCCCGATGTATCCACGATCTTCTCGGCGAACGAGTCGCCGTAATATTGGTCAAACTTCCCGCTGAACCAGCAGAACGGCCGCCCCTCGTCGCCGTGGTAGACGGTGACGGGGTACTCGACGTCGTTCTTTCGCATCTGGTCGAAGTCGACCGAGAAGAGCGGCCGACCGCCCGGTCGCTCATGCGTGCCAAACCACCGGTTCGTGCCCGGCACGCGGACAACCTGCACGCCGGAAGCCTCGACGACGCGCAGCACGGTTGTGCCCTTCGGCATCTCGGCGGTGACCAACGCCAGGTCGGCGTGGCCCTGATCGAGACCTCCGGTCGCGAACAGCTCGACCGAGTCGATGGGCTGCCCGTCCCGCTCGACCCTCACGCTCCCGCCCCTGGAGAGCCCGCGGATGAGGACCGTCGTCGTTCCCGCGCGTGGCGGGTCGATCGAAAACTCGCCGATCTCACTCCCCGGCGGCATGTCGACCACGATGTCGGCCGCGAGAACCGACGCCTTGGCGGAATCGAGGACGCTCATCACCTCAGGCGGGCTGGCCTCCTCGGGCCTGCCGGCCGCGTCGGGTGCGATCATCCACGCGCGGAGAACCGCCGCCAGCATCGTCACGCCAAGAGCCCCGGTGAAGAAACCGCGCAGGAAGCGGGATCCCGGGTCTCGGGCAGCGTCGTTCGACCGTGGTCTGTTGAAGTCCGGCATCTTCAAAAACTCCGCCACGTGAAGCCCCTGAGGCTATTCCAGCCGTGTGCGGGGTGACATTGGAGGATCCTCCAACTCTCGTGTCGGCCGGGGCGGCCTAGAAGCTAACGGGGTACGGATATCGAGGCGACGAGAAATGTCCATGAGGGGATTTGTATCCCGTGGCAGTCTGGCCAAGGCTGCGCATCGCGTCCGGCTGAAGGTTTCCTGGTCGCGGTCCCGTTGGATCCGGGCGGCTTCGTTGGTTTGTTTCGGGCTCCTGGCCCTCTTGTATGCCAAACCCGCTCATGCTGTCTGGGAGGGGGCGTCTTCCGGGTCCTCCGCGTACGTCCCGGGGAACACCTACGATTTCGATGCAACGACCAATTCGGTCGGGGGCAACATCGACTATTCGTTCTCCGGTTTCACGCTCACCGGCAATTTGGTCTTGAATTTGGACAATGCCGTTGCCACAGACGCCGGCGGACGGACGATCACGCTTGGTGGCGGGGCGGGCGTCTCCCTGAACCTAGGCACGGTCAATCGGAACTTCACGGTCGGTACGGGCGACACGCTGGTCGTTGCCAACGCGATTGCCAACACGACCGGCGGCATCACGAAAAATGGCGCGGGCGTGCTGCAACTGAATGCGGCTAACCTCTCCACCGGGTTGACCCAGGTGGATGCGGGCGAACTACGTTGGAATATCGCCAATGCCCTCAGCAGCGGCGATCTCACGGTCAACAATGGCGGCACGGCCAACATTTCGACGTTCAGCGATACTGTCGGCACCGTGACCTTGAACCAGGGGGGCTTGATCGCGATCAGCAGCGGAACGCTGACGACCGGCACCGGTGGGCTGATCGCCAACAACGGCGGCTCAATCAGCGTCGTCACGGGCTCCACGGGCGCGATCGCCTTGGGTGGCAACCTGACCTATTCCGACACCATCGACGGCAGCACCACCCTCGGCATCGCCCGTATTGTCCTCGGCAGCAACGTCACCCGCACCTTTCATGTTGCCGACGGTGACGACGCGAGTGGCATCGACCTCGACATCACGGGATTCTTGGGAAATACCACGTCCGGGACGGCCAATCTGGTCAAAAATGGTGCGGGAACGATGCAGTTGGGCGGATCGGCTGCGAACTCCGGCCGAAGCGGCGGAACCACCAGCATCAATGACGGCATCTTGCTTTTGAACAAGTCGGCGTCGGTGGACGCCATCGGCGGGACGGGGCTGATCACGGTTGGCGACGGCACGGGTTTGGCTGGCACGGGGTCCAACGGCGCGACGACGCTGCGGGCAGGCACGACGCGGGTGACGAACACAGCCGGGCTGGGCACAAGCGCGGTGACGATGAACACGGCCGCCAACACGCTGCAGCTCTGGAACAACGGCGCGGGGAACGACGGAACGGTCACGTATGGCAACAACCTGACGGACGGGTTCAGCGGCGGGACGGTCGACGTGAACAACAACGGCAGCGAGTTCACCGCCAGGTGCGTCCGGGAGTGGCTGGTACGGGTGGGTGTGAAGACGCTGTACATCGAGCCCGGATCGCCTTGGGAGAACGGCTACGTCGAGAGCTTCAACGGCAAGCTTCGGGACGAGCTCCTGAAGCGGGAGTCGTTCGACACCCTGCTCGAGGCTAAGGTGCTCATCGAGCGCTGGAGGCAGGCCTACAACACCGTCCGGCCGCACAGTGCCCTGGGGTACCGTCCCCCGGCCCCGGAGGCGCGGCAGCCCTGTGCGGCCGCTTCGGCTGCGCCTCAGCGACCGCACAGGGCTGGTCTATCTGAGGGTGAATCCCTAACTTAGAAACTGGTGCCGCGCTGGGGGGCAGGTCATCGGCGCTTGCCGCTTTCGCGGCGACGGTTCTCGCCTCTGAGCGAGTTTGCGTAGGATGAGGACTTGGAGATGGCTCAAACCCAAGCCGAGGCTTGGGTTCCGCGAAGCGCAGGATGCCCTACACAAGGTCCTCGCACGGATCCGAACGGCCCTCGTGAAGGTCGGCGATTTTCCACGCGGGGATGCCCAGACGCCGCTCGACCGGCACGGGCTCCCAGCCATACCAGTGACGAAAGGCGTGGTAGCCGGGTGAATCCGGGAGCGGGAAGCGGTCGAAGACATCCCGCCATCCGGCAAACGTCACCCAGTCGGTCTCCTCCGGGAACACTCCAAAATCGAAGGCAGCGCAGATTCGCTGCATGTAGTCGGCTCGGTCCGCCAGGCTCTGAAGCGTTGCGGGGGGCTCGACATCGGGATAGACGGATCGGTCGATGATCATGGTGTGGGCACGGCGAAGACGCGGTAATACCACTCACGGACACGCTTGGCCTGTTCGCGGGCTTCCCCGGGATGAATGGTGTCGAGCGGTCGGCTGGCGTCGATCATCGCCAGGCGGGCGATGATTTTTCGCTTGGCTTCGTCGCTGGTGATGCCGAGCCCTTTTGCCGTGAACGCTTGCCAGCAGTCGGCCATGCTCATCACGTCGCGGGTGCAGAGGTGGTAGATATCGAGAAAATCCCGTGGAGCGCCACGTTGCACCAGGGCTGTCATCTTGGATGCCACGTTGTCTCGCAGCGTTTCAATCCAGACGGGCTCCCACTGTGAGGGAACCGCGTTGTCGAGGGCGAGAGTACGCCTACTGATCTGGAAGGAAAACCGCTTCTGGGTGTCTTGGAGTAGTTCGAGACTCTCAGTTTCGCCCCACGAGCGGCGGCGATACTCGAATCCATGCCGCGACGCGAGCGTCTGCATAGCGGCTTCCAGAAAGGCCACCACGTCCGCCCGAGGTTCACCACGCCACCAGGCATCGAGGTCCACGGTGGGGCGATACTCCAAATAATGACTGAGTGCCACGCCGCCGCCAATCACGATCTCGCCGCCCTCTGCATGGCCAGCCAGGCTCTCGAGCAATTCCCGAGAGAGCGGATGGAGATTGCCGGGCGGCTTGGGGGGCGGCGTAGCCATGACCCTATCTTCAGTTCGTTGCCGCACGATGACAACCCGTTGCCACCCGAAAACAGGCCCAGGAACCGGGGACAGTCCCCTCCGCAGCTGTTGTGTCCGGCTGACCTGCGACGACCTCGGTGCCCTTCTCAGTCGAGCGTGAACGAAACCATGCCGTATTCGGGCACGCCGGCGCCGACGGCCACGCCCAGGGTCGATTCGGCATTGAAGTGGGGGGGCAGCGGCTTGCCGTCGTTGCCGGTGCCGGTGATCTCGATCCGGTAGAGACCGCAGTGGACCCCCGGATACCCGCTCTCGGGAATGCTGAGAACCGCAGTCCCGAACGAATCGGTCTGGCCCGTGGCGGCCCCCACGCGACCTGCCATGAACGACTCCGGTACCAGGCGAACCTCCGCTCGCTCAAGTGGCTTGTCATTGTGGGTCACGGAGACGGTCAGCGGCGTGAACGCCACCCCAGCGCCGCGAACGGCATCGAGCCAGGTCCGCAGCTCGGCCGCAGCAAGCCGGCCGTCGGAATTGGTATCAAGCGCCGCCAGGGAGACCGCCAGTGCCGGAACCCGCTCCAGTTCCTGCTTAGTGAGTTGGCCGTCGCTATCGGTGTCGGCCTGGGCCATGACCGCGGCGGTGACGGCCGCGGCATCGAGCGCCGGAGGCGTCACCGAACTCGACCGCGGCGAACCGCAGCCGGCGGCTGCAACGGCGCTCCCCACGAGCACGACAACGAACGGCACACCGACAGAATATCGCCCAGAATATCGCCGCATGGTGAACTGCTCCTAGGAAGGCCTGGCCGGTTGGCTGGCATGGCCAAGCTCCGGCCCCGGGGATTTAGTCATCGACCACCACCTCTCCCCATTCACCCGGCTGAAGACGGGTCTCGGAGGGAAGGTCGGCGGCCATGTTCGTGTTGCGGTTCGACCAGTAGCGGCGCAGCAGACACTTCGCGCCGGCATCGTCGGAAAACAGGATGCCCACGTCGCCCCGGATCGTCCGGCCTGCGGGCAACTTCATCCTCAGGGCCGCAAGCGGGATCGCCGCCTCGAGGTCGTAGCCCGTCTCCGTCCGTCGCACCGCCACCCGCGCTGAATCGATCCGCTCGACTCGGTCCATGTCTACGCGGCCCACCGGGGAGATGAAGGCTTCCCGCGGGCCCTTGTGCCCCGGCACCATCGGTTGGTAGAGCATCACGACCGGATCGGCGCCCAACGGCGCGATCGCGATTCTGAAGTCACCGACCACCGGCCGGCCGCGGCGGGGCCGGGCCGTCGGATCGAGCCCGAGCTGCAGGTCGACGCTGTCGCCGGTCAGAAAGATCGTCTTGGCATCCGGGCCTGAGTTTCGCCAGGGCGTGCTGTCGGTTACGCGAAAGGCCACGAACAGGTGCTCGTCGTCGAAGGACACGGCCGCCTGGCCGCGCCGCTTGTCGTCGGCCCGGATCTCGACCGCGGTCGCGTCGAAGTCGGGCTCGTCGAGCAGGCCGTCGATCGTCCGGGATTGGCGACGCAGCGAGAGCCGGCGGGCCGTTTCCCCGGCGGCCGCCGCCGCGGCATCGCGGGCCGCCCGCGCCGCCCGGCCCGCCGCGATCTGCTCGGCCGACACGGTGATCGTCTGCACCGGGAGCCGCCGCACCCTGGCGAGCCCCTCCACTTCCAGGATCACGCAGGCCGGCCCCCCCAGCACGCCGGTGAGAAACACCCGGCCGTCGGCGGCCCGCGAGAAGGTGCCGCCATAGGCCTCTGAGCCCGGGCTCATCGCGTCGACCGACATTCCGGCAATCGCCGTCTCGCTGGTCTCGGGCAGTAGCCGGCTGTCTTTGAACAGCGCCTGCACGAACAGCCCGTCGGTGGTGAAGAGATAACGGGGGCCGTAGTAGCCGTTGAAGCACATGACCGTGCCGATCTCCGGGCCCATCTCGGCCGTGCCCATCACGTAGATCGTGCCGATCACCTCGTCGGGCCGCCGCGGCAGCGGCGCCCGGAAGCAGCCGTGCACGCCGCTGAAGGGCTGCGGGTAGGTCCAGGCGAGGCGGCCGTCGCGATGAAACGCCTTGACCCCGCTGAGGTCGCCGGCCGGATGGTTCTGCTTCTCCTCGACGAAGCCGGCCGCGTGGGAATCCTCGTAGAACGACACCATCGTGTCGGCGCCGACGTCTACCGGGGCGGTGCCATAGGGGTAGTCGACGGCGGTCACGCTCCGCTCGTCAAAGATCGGCACGCCGCTTTGCGTAAAGCCGGCGGGCGCGAACCGGAGGCAGCGGGTGGCGGAGTTTTGCACGGGCCGGAGCACAGACAGATCGTGCCGCGACCAGGGAATGCCCCATCCCCCTCCGCCCCCCATCGCAAACGCATCCCCTTTGACCGCGACCACCTCCTCGTCGTCGACCTGGCCAGTGTCGTTGAGGTCGGACCAGATGGCCTGTTCCCCCTGACCATTCTTGACATACCCGATCGCCGCGCACGGCACCCAGGCCGCCCCCCGCCGGATGCAGAGTAGCCCGCGGTCGTAGGCGAGGTAGTCGTGGTCGCCGAGCGTGGTCGTGAATCCCTGCCGGTGCCAGAACCCGCCGTTGACGATGACGTCGGCCGCGGCCGGCTGGCCGGCCGCGCGGCCAAGCAGATGGGAATACACCGCCCGGGCCGTGCCGTCAGCGTCGAGGGCAAACTCCAGCCCGCCGCAGAGCACGTGGGTGGGCTGGCGATGGTCGATGATTCCGTCGCCGCCGTAGGGGGTGGGGCCAAACCACTCGCCAACGTTCCGGCCGGCGGGGCTCCAGGCGCTGAGCCGTTTGGCGATCGGGTCGTGCTCCGCGACCCAGATGCCTCCTCCACCATCGACCGCCACGCCGCTGGGATGCCGCATGCCCTCCGCATCCCAGGGGCCGACCGCAGTTCTGCCTCCCGCCGTGCCGATCGCTCGCAGCCGCTGGCCCGCGGCATCGAAGGCGATGACCTGCGCCGTGGCCTGACTGACCACATAGATCGTGCCGTCGGCCGCCACGGCCAGCCCGCGGGGCTCCTCCAGGCCGCCCGCCACCACCGGCTCGGTGCCGCCGGTCTGCGGATCGACGGCCACCACGCCAGCGCCGCTCACGGCGAGGAGCCGGCCCTGCGGATCGACGGCGAGCCCGCGGACCGCAGGGATCGAGGTGAACTCTCTGACCTGCCGATCGCTCGTAAGGTCGAAGACCCGCAGCACCGACCGGCTCCCGTCGGGGCTCGTGCAGGCGAGGAACAGCTCGTCGCTGTGGCGGACGATGCCGGCGGGGGGAAGATCGTGCGGAAACGTCAGCTGCTTGGCGCCGGTGGCAAAGGGCAGCGACTTCCCGGTCGCCGGATCGATCCGGGTGATGGTGGTCTTGGCGGCGTAGTAAATCGCGTCGGCGTCGGCCGTGATGGCCTCACGAACGCATGCGACTTTGTGGGCTCCCAGGTTGTCCATCACGACGATGTCACCTCGACGATGCGTGGGCACGAGATGGAAAGCACCTCTCCGCGGAACTCTTTTGAGTACGGTTTCATGGACACCTCCTTGCAGGTGCCCACGTTACCCAGCCTACACAGGGGGCGCTAGGGCTATTTCAGACGCGCTCTAGTCGGG
>CAMDDA010000091.1 GCA_945890755.1 Candidatus Kuenenia stuttgartensis | reverse complement strand
CATCGACCCGCTCGCTCGGGGCCGTGGTCGTGCCGCGGGCGAGCGCGGCTGCAGCGGCCATGGCCGGCGCGGCAGTCTGCGGACGCGACACCGGCACGAGTGGTGGTGCATCGGTCTCGCGTTGCGAGGTCACGCGCCGATCGGCAGGCGTGGGCGCCGTGACCTTTCGCGGCGTTGATTGCGGCGGTGCGAGCTGCACGTCGAGTGGTCGCTCGTGGGCCGGACGATTCGACGACGGCGAGGCGGGCACTTCGAGCCGGTAGTCGCTGCGGCGTTTCGGCGTCAAAATCTTGGCGGCGGCGGTATCGGCGGCCTGATTGCCCTCGAGCCCGAGCCGCGTGACGGCCAGGCCGCGGGCCAGCAACGCGTGCAACGTGAGGCTCGCGATCGCGGCGGCGAGAAGCCGACGACGATACGCCCATACGGTGTCGAGGAGACCGTGGCGTAGCATGGAGTGTGTGCCTCAGGGCGACGGCGCAACGCTGGCCGACTGCACCTGGTAGTCATCGATGCCCGCCTGCACGCAGGCATCCATCGCCGCCACCACGAACTTGTGCAGGGCGTTTTCGTCGGCCCGCAGGATGACGGTCTGCCGGCCCGGGTTGTCGGCGGCCGACTGCTTGAGCAGCTGCCGGAGGTCGTCGAGCCGCACTGGCCTGGCGCCCGCGAAGTAGTTGCCGTCGCGGTCGATGTTGATCACGAACTCCCGCGGCCGGCTGGTAAGTGGCTTCGCGGCACTCGCCTGGGGCAGCATGACTTCGATCGACCGGTCGTCCTCGTCGAGCTTGCTGGCCACGAGGAAAAAAATCATCAGCAGAAACACGATGTCGATCATCGGCGTCATTTCGAGGCCGCCTGCGAAGCGGCCCTTGTTGATCGTCACGCTCATGGGCGGGGCGTCCCCGCCGGCTCGGCCGCCAGCTGCTCGGGGGTGACACGGCCCTTGCCTTCGTATCGCTCGAGGCAGGGGAGGACATCGTCGACGACCGCATCGACCTCACGGAACCCGCGCAGAATCCGCCCTTCGAGCCAGTGGGCGATCATGGCCGCGGGGATCGCCACGCAGAGGCCGGCGAACGTGGTGATGAGCGCCACATAGATGCCCTGGGCGAGCTCGGCGGCGCGATTCGCGCCGGCGTCGAGCGTGGCGGTCGTGTAGAAGGCGAGGATCATGCCCTGCACGGTGCCGAGCAGGCCGAGCAGCGGCGTGACCGTGACGGCCAGCGCGATCGGTCGGATGTTGGCGTAGAGCCGCGAGGCCTCGCGGTCCTTCACCACCTCGGCGGCCCGCTCGATCTCCGGGATCGGCCGGCCGATCTTCTCGAGCATCGCGGCGAGCACGTCGGCGAGCGCCGAGGGAAACTGCCGGCAGAGCCGATAGGCCTTGCGCGGATCGAAGGGCCCCGGCTTGACGAGAGCCGCGATTCCGTCGCGAAGCTTCCGCGGTACGAACCGCGACCGCCGCAGGGCCACGAGCCGTTCGAAGCCGAACGTCACGACGACGAGCGACATCGCCACGATCGGCCACATCAGGAGGCCGCCGGCGAGGAACAACTGCCACAGGGTTTGGACACGTTCGTAGCTCGTCACTTGGATGTGTCTCCTGTCGGGGCACCGGACGTGGCCGTCGATCCGATCGCGTCGAGCCGCTTGCGGGCCGGCGGCACGTGCTCCGACGTGGGATAGCGGTCGATGAGTTCCGCATACAGTTTTCGCGCCTGGTCGGGCTGGCCGAGCACCTCGAAGCAGCGTGCCGCCTCGAACGTGGCCTGCGCCTGCCAGGGATGGAAGGGGGCGGGCGCGGCCTGCTCGCCAAAGCCGTAGGCGGTCTTGAAGAAGGCCTTGATGGCGTCCTTGTGCTGCCCCTGCTCGAAGAGCACTTCCCCTTCCATGAGCCGGGCCCGCGCGGCGAGGTCGGTCCGCGGCCCATCGGCCACCGCGCGGTAGCCGGCAAGGGCCTCGTCGAGCTTGCTGAGATTCTGGCAGGCCCAGGCGGCGGCGTAGCGGCCCTGCGCGGCCTGTGGCGACTGCGGCGCGGCAGCCAGAAACTTCTCGGCGATCGCGAGCGACTCGGCCCACTTCTCCTGCGCGGCGGCCGCCTCGGCGGCGCGAATGAACATCGCGTCACGGAGTGCTGCCGACGACAGGGTCGATGGATCGGCGAGCGCCTTCGCGAAGGCCTGCTCTGCCTCGGCGGCGCGGCCGAGGGCGAGGAGCGAGCCACCGAGCATCGCCTGCCCATCGGGGGCGAAGGCTCCCTGTGGCGCGTCGGCGAGCTGGGCGGCGAAGGCCTGTGCGGCCGCCGCGTGGTCGCCGCGCATCACGTGGGTCCAGCCGAGCTTGTGGCGGGCCTGCTCACGCACGAGCGCCGCACGGCCGCCCTCCTTGCCCGCGGCGGCGATCGCCGCCGCATAGGCCGTCGCGGCCTCGTCCCATTTCTTGTCCGCCCACCGCGCCTCGCCCACTTCGAGCCAGGCCTCGGCGGCATAGCGGCTCTTGGGATACTTAGCCACGAGCGAGGCGAACGTGGCAGCGGCCTCGGGCCGCTTGCCGTCGAGCGTCTGTGCGACGCCGATTTCGAACATCGCGCGATCCGCGGCCGGAAACTGCGGATGGTCGCGCAGGAGGGCGGAGAAGGCGGCGCCGGCCTGGGCATACTTCTTCTCGCCCGCGAGGCAGAGACCTTCGAGCAGCCGCGCCTCGGCGGCCGCGGCGGCGTCGACCTCGAGCTTCTTGTCGCGGGCGGCGGCGAGCAGCCGCTGCGCATCGGCGAGGCCGCCGGCGAAGTCGCCCGTTCGCTGGCGGGCGTCGCTGCGGGCCACGAGCGCGGAGGCGATGGCCGCCGACTGTGGATGCTGGTCGATGACGGCGGTCCAGGCTGCGATGGCTTCCGGCAACTGCTTCTGCGCCTCGTGGCACCAGCCCGTGGCGAGCAGCGCCCATGCGGCCCGCGGCCCCTGCGGCGCCGCCTTCACGCACGCCGTGAACGCCTCGACGGCCGCGGCATGTTTGCCGGCGTCTTGCCGCAGCTGGCCCACGCGATACCAGGCCATGTCGGCGTGAGGGCCGGAGGGGTGGTCGGCAATGAGTTTCTCGGCGAGCGCGAGTGCCGCAGCGCGGTCGCCTGCGTCGCGGAGGGCCCGCACTGCGAGGAGAAGCCAGTCGGGGCGGCGGTCGGACGTCGGGTGTGACGCCGCCAGCTCCTGATAGGCCTTCGCCGCTTCGGCATGCTTGCCGAGCGCGAGCAGGGCATCGGCCCGATCGATCGCGAGGTCGAGGAGCGTGTCGGCCGCGATATCGGTGCGGCCCTTGGCGGCGGCGAGCGCCTGGCTCGCGCGATCCGCCGCGGGTTGCGGCCGCTTCGCGTCGAGGTCGAGTCGGGCGAGGCGGTGGGCGGCGTCGAATGCCTCGGAACCCTTTCCTGCGGCCGCCTTCTCCAAGAGCGGCCGCGCATCATCGGGGCGGCCGGCCTCGAGCCAGGCGCGGCCGGCGGCGAGCGTGGCTCGCGCCGCGAGCGGTGACGTGGGATGCGTCGCGACCAGCTGCGCGAAGGCCTCCGCGGCGGGGGCCCACTGCTTTTGGTTCCAGCGGGCCGTGCCGAGCCGGTCGAGCGCCTCGGCCTGTCGTGGGCCGGCGGTTGCGGCCACCGGCTGCAGGAATCTGTCGGCCGCGGCAGGTTGGTTGGCGGCAAGCGCGAGATCGGCCCGCCAGATCGCCACGTCGGCAGCAAGCGGATGCCGGGGAAACTCCTTGGCAAACCGTGCGAGCGTGGCGGCGGCCTCCGTCTTCTTGCCGGTCTGCGCCTCGCCCACGCCGAGCGCGTAGAGCGCGTCGGGGAGCCGGGGCGACTGCGGCTGTTCGCGGACGAATCGCTGCCAGGCCGCGACCGCCTCGTCGCGTTTGCCGGCCTGCCAGAGCGCTTCGCCGAGGAGATGAAGACCGTCTCCCGCCTGCGGATGCGTCGGGGCTGCGGCGATGAATTCGCCGAGTGTCGCGGCGGCGTCGGCCCACTGCTTTTGCTTGATCCGGCAGAGGCCGAGGTAGTAGCGGGCGTTCGCCGCGAGCGGATCCTGCGGATGGGCGGTGATGAACGCCTGCCATTCCTCGGCCGCCAGTTCCCACGCCTCGCGATTCTGGAGCGCCGCGGCGGCCGCGTAGGCGGTCTTCGCCGCGTCGCTCGCCGGAGGCGGATCGGCGGCCCGCGCGGCTGCCGCCACGAGAACGAGATAGCTGCAGAGCAGACCGCGGACGGGGGAGCAGGCGGGCATCGGGCGGGCCTCCACGCACGTGAATGTACCGGCTGGCGGAGCCCGATGCGATGATGATTGCCGAGCACGGCGTGCCGCTCCCCCCGCGGCTCCGCAACGGGCTGTCGGTTACTCGCTCACGGGCAGGGTAGGCTGTGCGAATGCAGCGATTCTCTGTCTCTCCCGAAGTGGCCGCCGCGATCGCCGCGGGACGGCCCGTCGTCGCGCTCGAAACGACGCTCGTGACGCACGGACTCCCGCAGCCCGACGGCCTGCGGGTCGCTGCCGAACTCGAGCGGATTGTCGTCGCGCACGGTGCTCTGCCCGCAACGATCGGCATCCTCGACGGCGTGGTGCGCGTCGGCATGACACCGGCCGAACTGGAGCGTCTCGCGGGGATGCCCGGTGTGGCGAAGGTGAACCCCAGCACGATCGCAGCCGTCGTGGCGGCCGGTGGTTGCGGCTCGACGACGGTGGCCGCCACGCTGGTGGCGGCCGAACGCGCAGGCATTCGGGTGTTCGCGACGGGGGGCATCGGTGGCGTGCACAGGCAGGCGGAGGTCACCGGAGATGTCTCGGCGGACCTGCTCGCCTTGGCCCGTCACCGCGTCGCCGTCGTCACAGCCGGTGCCAAGGCGGTGCTCGACCTGCCGCGAACCGTGGAGATGCTGGAGACGCTCGGCGTGCCCGTGCTCGGGCTCGGTACAGACGAGTTTCCGGCGTTCTATCGCCGCGCGAGCGGGCTGCGGGTCGATCGTCGCTGCGACTCGATCGCCGAGGTCGCCGCCACGATTCGGGCCCACGTCGAGGTCGGCCCGGCCACCGGCGTGGTGGTGGCCAATCCCGTTCCGGACGCGGATGAGATGCCGGAGGGCATCTACGAGGCGGCCCTGGCGGCGGCCCTCACGGCCGCGGATCAGGCGGGCGTGTGCGGGCGTGACGTGACACCCTTCCTGCTCGACCGGGTGCGGACGGCGACCGGCGGTGCGAGTATCGCCGTCAATCGGGCGCTACTGGCAAACAATGCCGCCGTCGCGGCCGAGATCGCAGTCGCGCTCACCGCTTCGTGATCGAGAAGCCCGGCCGGCGCCGGCAGCCCGCCCCGGACCCCCGGGCCGCCTCGGGGGCGTTTCCCGGGACTTGCGTTTCCCAGGATTTGCTGGACTGGCGGCGCGTACAATCCGATCCAAGTGATACATTCTGCCACGCAGACCGCTTTCCCTTCTCTTTCCACTCACAGAGGTGACCTTCATGGCCAAGGCTTCCGTCGACGGGTTCGATCTCAAGACGATTCGCGCGATGCTGACCGCCGCCGAACGCAAGGTGTTCGATTCGAGCATCGGCAAGGAGATCGCTGCGGCGGGCCGCGAGCAACTGCAGGCCGCCGTCGGCCACGCCCGTGGGCTGCGCGACAAGTGGCGTGACCTTTACGCCCAACAAACACGGACGACCAAGCGGACGGCGAAGGCCGGCACGGGAGCCAACGATCGGAGCCGGGAGAAGTCGGAACTCTTCGCGGGTGCGCTTGCGCGGCTCGAGGCCCGTCTCGCCGAGGTTGGCACGGTGGTGAAGGCGACGGCGACGAAGGCCGGCAAGGCCGCGACGGCCGCGACCAAGGCGGCTCGGAAGGCCGTGGCCGCACCGGCGGCGAAGAAGGGGGCCAACCTGAAGGCCGCCCGGTCGACGCCCAAGAAGGTGCGCACGGCCGCCCACCGGGCGACGCGGGCGGGTGTGAAGGCCGAACTCAAGCAGGTGGCGGCGAAGAAGACCCGCGCGGCCAAGCGGTAACCGGTCTCGGAAGAGCTTCCGGGCGCGAGTCGGGGAATCGGGCTGCATCCGACCGATCGCTACCCAAACCGAGCGGTCGCCCCCTACACTCTCCGCGTCGCCGGGCGCGCCCGGCTTTGCGCGCAGCTACAGAAAGGAACAGACATGGGATTGTTCAAGGAATTTCGCGAATTCGCGATGAAGGGAAACGTGATCGACCTCGCCGTCGGCGTGGTGATCGGTGCCGCGTTTGGCAAGATCATCGGGTCGCTCGTGTCGAACATCATCATGCCGCCGCTCAACCTGCTCACGAGCCGCTACGGCGTGAACTTCAGCGATCTCGCCTACCGGATTCGCACCAATGCCCCGAAGCTCAATCCGGACGGCACGAAGGTGCTCGAGGACGGCAAGGAAGTGCTCGTCTTCCAGGACTATCCGATCTTGAACTACGGTCCGTTCATCCAGTCGGTGGTCGATTTTCTGCTCGTCGCCGCGGCGCTGTTCGTGGTCATCAAGCTGATAAACACCGCGAAGGCGAAGTTCGAGGAGAAGAAGGCCGAGGAGGCTCCTCCGACGCCGGAAGATGTGCTCCTGCTGCGGGAGATCCGCGACTCGCTGGCCCGGCGGTAGGCGGCCAGATCGCCCGCGCAGCCCCAGTCGGTAGCTCGGTCGCGCCGTGGCAGGAATGCAGCGTGTCACGGCGTGACCCGCCCGCGCCCGCTCGACGGGCGTGAGGCGAGGATGCCTCGGCGGGCCTTGTGTGCTCCATGAGTCAGACTACGCGGGGCCGCAGCATGCGACCCTGGTGCCGGTGGCGGCCGACTGCTTCGCGGCGTCGAGCACCCGCATCGTCGCGACGCCATCGGGGATGCTGGGGTGGATCGGCGAGCCGCCGCACACCGCTTTCACGAAGTCGGCCACCGCATGCGTGAATGTGTGCTCGTAGCCGATCACATGGCCCGGCGGCCACCAGGCCGAGAGATAGGGATGCTCGGCCTCCGTGACGAGCACGGTGCGGAAGCCCTGCTCGGAGGAGGGCAGCGTGGCGTCGAGGAACTCGAGTTCGTTCAGCCGCTCCAGGTCGAAGGCGACCGCCCCCTTCTCACCGTAGACCTCGAACAGGTTGGCGTTCTTGCGGCCCGTGGCGAACCGCGTGCTCTCGAACGAGCCGATCGCGCCATTCGCGAACGTCACCGCCATGATCGCGGCGTCTTCCACTGTCACCTTGCCGCGGGCGGCAGCGTTGCCGCCGCCTGATTTGAACGTACCCGCATCGGCCCCCGGCAGCGGCCGCTCCTCGATGAACGTCTTCGTGACCGCCTGCACGCTCGCGATCTCGCCGACGAGGTACCTCGCGAGGTCTACGGAGTGACTCCCGAGGTCCCAGAGCGGCCCCGCTCCGGCGTGCTCTGCCTGGAGATGCCACGTGAGTGGAAAAGTCGGGTCGATGATCCAGCTCTGCAGGTAGGCCCCGCGCCAGTGGAAGATGCGCCCCAGTCGCCCGGTGTCGATAAGGTGCTTGGCGAACGCGACGGCCGGCACGCGGCGGTAGTTGTGGTTCAGATAGCTCGTTACGCCGGCGGCATTCACCGCTGCCGCCATTCGCTCGGCCTGGGCAAGATCGAGGGCAAGCGGTTTCTCGCAGAAGATCTGCTTGCCCGCCTCGGCAGCGGCGATCGCCATCTCGCAGTGGAGGGCCGTGGGCGTGGCGATATCGACGATGTCGATGTCGGGCCGCGTCACGATGTGCTGCCAGTCGGTGGCCGTCTCCTCCCAGCCCCAGCGGGTGGCGAACTCGTCGAGCGATGGCTTGTCGCGGCCCACCGCGACCTTGAGCACGGGATCCCCGGGCAGGTCGAAGAACTTTGCGGCCGAACTCCAGGCATGGCTGTGGGCCTTGCCCATGAACTTCGTGCCGAGCAGGGCGACGTTGAGGTGTTTTGCTGGCATGGCTGGTCCTTTCAGGTGCAGGGATCCTCGACTGTGAGCCCGAACACCCGGCCGATCATCCGCAGATCGGCGGTGTGGTCGCCCACCATCACGAGGGCATGGTGCGACGGCAGTCGCTCCATCATTCGGCGGCCGTCACGCACCCGGATCAGGCCGCCGTTCACGCAGTCGCTGCCGGGCCAGCCGACGTAGCCGGTGAGCTCAGCGGCCGTGGCGGCGAGCGTGTCAAACGTGGGGAGGAGCTTCGCCATCGTGATCGGGCCCTCGGGCAGCCGGGCATCGATCGCCGTGGCGTTGTCGTCCACGATCGCGAGCACCTTGGGCTTGAGCGTCCACGACGTGCTCATCGACCGCGGAATCACCCCCATGTAGCCGCAGTGGGCCACGAGAATGTGGTTCTCCGGATCGGCCACGGCCGGAAATTCCGCGATCCGCTCATGCTTGAGCGCGGCCTGCCCCATCAGGAAGGGATAGAGGTTCGTCATGATCACCGCCGCCCCGGTGGACCGCCTAAGGATGTGCTTCGTGAGCATGGCCACGGTGTCGGCCTCGCAGCCCCAGATCAGGCCCCGTTCGTCGTGGAGCAGGCTCCAGGCGAGGCAGGGGGTCGTGTCGGAAAACATCGACTCGTTCAGGCAGTTGATCCCCATCGCTCGGATCGCCGGATCGGCGTCGAGGTCGTCGCGGAGGGCGAGATACATCTTCATCGCGCTCGTCACCGGACGGCCGCCACAGCCCGCGACCGGCTGCTGCTTTTCCTGCCAGGCTGCCTTGGCCACCGCGTCGGGGATCGCCTTCGCGCGGGCACCGAGCTCACGAAAACTCCGCTTTTCGATCCGTAGGCCGAACCGCGAAAGAATCCGCTCGGAGCACTCGTCTTCCCACCAGTAAAACCGCTTGAAGATCGGGGCCTGCATGCCGTCGCCGGGGTCGTCCTGGTAGACGACGAATGTTCCGCTCGCGAGTTCCCGCTTCACCTGCAGCGCGGCGCAGATCCGCCGGGCCTGAGCGAGGTCGTAGGGCGCTATCGCATGCACCCCCTCGGCCCGCAGCCAGGCAAGGATCTCCCAGTCCCACATCGAGAGCGTGCCAAACTCGCTGGTCACGACGAGGATCGGCACGGTGATCGCCTTGAAGGCATCGAGCCGGCGGTAGGCTTGCCCAAGCACCTGCGGCAGGATCACGGCGTCGCAGTCCGGCAGCCGATCGCCGAGCACGCTCATCGGCAGGAGCTCGATCCGGTCGCCGAGGAGGCGGCCGATGGCGTCACACTGAGCACGAAAGCCGTCGTCGGGCGTCGCCGAAAAGGCGAGCGGCACGACGCGGGCCTTGGGCATGGCAGGAGGTTCGGAGGGGGTGGTCATGCGGCAGCAGCGATCTTCTTGAGGGCGGCCACGCTCTGCGCCACGGCGGCGTCTTCATCGGCGTAGTCAGGATGCAGAAAGTCGGTCTCGACGGCGAGGAAGCCCTTGTAGCCGGCCTGCTTCAAGAGCCGGGCGAGCGCGAGATTGTCCACGAAGCCGTCACCCACGGGCGTCGACGAAAAGAAGAACCAGTCGTCCACGCTCGCCTGCGGGTTCACCTTCAGGTCCTTGATGTGCGTGGCGAACACCCGCGGGGCCAGCTTCTGCATGCCCTTCACCGGATCGTCGAGCAGCCGGGCGAAGTTGGCCGTGTCGAAGTTGACGCCAAACCAGTCGGAATCGACCTCGTCGAGCAGCTGCACGATCTCGTCGCTCGTGAAGTCGATGTGGTTTTCGATCGCGAGCTTCACGCCGTGGTCCTTGGCGACGGCCACGGCTTTCTTGAACATCCCCGTGAGCCGCTTGATCTGGTCCTGATGATTTTCGAACCGAAACATCAGGCTCGACCCCACCACCCGCATCACGTCGGCCCCGATCCGGCGGGCGTGCGGGATCATCGCGATCATCTCGTCGAGGGCGACCACGTTTGTGCCCCCCTCCAGGCCGTCGGGGTGGCCCCAGGCGAACACCCGCATGAGGCCGGCGGCATCGAGCCGGGCCTTGAGCGCGTCGAAATAGCCGACGTCAAAGTTCGGGAAGAAGCAGCTTTCGAGCGACACGCCATCGACGCCCAGGTCGCGGGCCCGGTCGATGAACCACTCGACCGTGATCTTCCGGCCCGGATCCTTCTGCTGCGGATAGACCTCGCCGAAGAACCGGTGGTAGCAGTAGTTGTCGATACCGACCTTCATGGGACTCGCAGTCATGATTTCGACTCCGGGGAGGCGTGAGAGGGGGTGAGAACGAGATGGTGTTCGACGTCGGGCACGAGCGTGCGGGGCGTGCGGCACTCGCGCAGCAGGTCGAGATCGGCGGGCGTCGCCGTGTTGAACGCGAACAGTCCAAAGTGGCAGGGCACGAGCAGCGGGATCCCGGCCGTGCGGCAGAGTGAGATCGCTTCGGCCGCCGACATGTTGCCCGGCACGCCCCGCGTGGTACGAAACTCGTCGCGGCCATTGACGGGTAGCAGCGCGCAGTCGATGCCCAGACGGCCGAGCGTCGCCGGGAGGTCGAGGTACACCACCGTGTCGCCCGAGTGATAGAGCGTGAGTTCGGAGATCCCCAGGGCGTAGCCGAGAAATCGACAGTGGCCGGCCGCGTCGCGGTCCAGCGACTCGTGGGCGGCTGGCACGGCCGTAAGCGTGAGGCCAGCAGCGGGAGCCAGGGACTCGCCGGCATCGATCGGCAGCAGCCGGTCGGCCGGCAGCCCGAGGCCGCGGGCATGCTCGACGTCCGCCGCGGGCACGACGAACCCGCACCCGGGATGCCGAGCCGCGATCTCGCGGAGCGTCTCCGGATCCATGTGGTCGGAGTGGCGGTGCGTGCAGAGCACGAAATCGACCTGCCCGAGATCGGCGACGGCCAGCGGCGCCGGCATCAGCCGCTCGTGCGGGAACTCGCGGCCGCGATACTTCGTGGCCAGGAAGTCGGAGAGATAAGGATCGATCAGCAGCGTATGGCTGGCCGTCCGGACGAGGAACCCCGCCTGCCCGAGCCAGGCCAGTGCCACCGCGCCCACAGCGGGCGCCGCAGCGGCCAGCGAACGCGGGCCACCATCGGCCACGACGCCGCCGGGATCGCGGCGGGTTGTCGTTGCCGTCAGCATCGGGCGCCCTCCCTTCCCGTGAGCACGTGGAACAGATTGTCTACCGCCACGTCCACCGCCCGATCGACGCTTTCGTCGGTGAATCCGCCGATGTGGGGCGTCGCGATGATGCGGTCGCTCGTTAGATGAGCCCGGTCGAGCGGCGGCTCGGCGTCAAAGACGTCGAACGCCGCCCCGGACACGTGTCCGCGGTCGATCGCCGCCACGAGCGCAGGGATATCGATCAGCTCATGCCGGGCCGTATTCACGATGAGCACGCCCGCCCGCGCGATCGCCATCCGCGGGGCGTCGAGCAGCGGGCTGCCATCGGCAGGCGGCGGGCAGTGAAGCGTGATCACGTCGCTCTCGGCGAGCAGGGTTTCGAGCGGCACGAGCGGCAGGTCGCTCGAGTCCTGCGCGAACGGATCATGCCCCAGCACCCGCATGCCCAGGCCGGTCGCGAGCGTGGCGACGATCCGGCCGATCTTTCCGCAGCCCACGATGCCCAGCGTCTTGCCTTCGAGCTCGATTCCCTTGCGGCGTTCCCAGCCGCCGTACTTGATCGCGGCGTCAGCCAGCGGAATCGACCGCGCGAGGGCCAGAATCAGCCCAATCGCCAACTCAGCGACGCCGCGGGCATTCGCCCCCTCCGCCCGCCGCACCTCGATGCCCCGACGACGGGCGGCATCGAGGTCGATCGCATCGACGCCGGTGCCGTTGCGGGCGATCACGCGGAGGTCGGGGGCGGCGGCAAGCACGTCGTCGCTGATCTTCTCCACGCCGGCCAGCCAGCCCACGCAGCCCGGGAGGAGTCGCACGAGGTCCGCGGCCGTCGGCATTTTTCCGCTCGGGCCGAGCACGACCTCATAGCCCGCAGCCGAGAGCCGTCCGAGTGCCTGATGGCCAACCGTGGTCAGCGACCGCGGCGTGACGAGAATTTTTCGTGCGTGTGCATGCATCTGCGTCGCTCCCGAAGCCCTTCGCTACTCGATCACCTCGTGGCCGCCGCGGATGAACACCCGCTTCGGAAAGCCCTCCACGGCGATGTCGCCATAGTTGTGGCCGGCCTCGGCCGGATAGACGCAAAACGAGATCAGCGGGTCAGCGCCGGTGTTGATCGAGCGGTGCCCCCAGTGCGGCGGCACGTAGACCATCCGGTTGCGTCGCATCGGCTCCGCACGGCATGAGCCGTCGGAGAGCTTGCACATCATGTAGCCCGTGCCCGCGATGCAGAGATACGTCTCGGCCGTGCCGCTGACGGTGTGGTAGTGCCCCTTCGTCATGAAGCACTCCTCGCCCACGCGGC
>CAMDDA010000090.1 GCA_945890755.1 Candidatus Kuenenia stuttgartensis | reverse complement strand
TCGTGCTCGCCCAGATCCGCCGTCGCCGTGTCTCGCCTGGGTGGCGGATGTGGACTCCTGGTCGTCGGGCATGGCACGGCTGATCCGGTCGGGGCGGGCGAGGCGGAGACGGTCACGGCACACGTCGCCGCCATGCTGCCCGATGTGCCGGTCGAACTCGGCTATCTGGAGGTGATCGAGCCCTCGATCGCGGTCGCCGTGAATCGGCTCGTGGCCCGTGGCTGCCGAGAACTCGTGGCGATGCCGCTGTTGCTCTTCACCGCGGGCCACGCACGGCGTGACGTGCCCGAGGCGCTCACCGCCGCTGCCGAGGCCGCCGGGATCGCGTTCCGCATGGCCGAGCCGTTCGGGCTCCATCCCGAGATCGTGGGCTTATCTCGCCGAAGGCGCGAGGAGGCGATTGCCGGCTCGGCGGGTGGCGTTGGGGAGCGGGCCGTGCTGTTGATGGTGGGGCGGGGGGCGAGCGACCCCGAGACGCCAGCCCAGCTGCGGGCCTTTACGGGTGCGACGCTGAGCGCGGCGGATGCCGACCGGTTCGTGGCCGTGGAGCAGGGATTCGTCGCCGCCGCCAAGCCGCCTCTCGATGAGGCCGTGGCCACGGCGGCCGAGCGCGCCGCCGCCCTCGGGGTCGGCCGGATCGTGGTGCAACCGCACCTTCTGTTCAGTGGCCACGTAGAACGGCAGGTCGCCGCTGCTATCGAGAGAGGCCGGCGGCTCGCGCCGCACCTCGAATGGCTGCAGGTTGACCGGCTCGGTGCCGATGAGGCAGTGGCGCGGGCTGTCGTGCACAGGGCTGCGGAAGCTGCGGTCTTCGCGCAAGCGGGGCTGGAGAGCCTGTCTCGCCAAGCCTGAGCCGAGTCGTCACAATGTCGAAACCCGGGTCGAGTCGTTTCAGAAGGAGCCAGACCGTGAGTTGCAACCTCCAGAAGGTAGGGATCGACGGAGCCGCATTGCGGCGGCGGGGCTGGCGTGCCACGACCATGCTTTCGGCGGTGGCCCTCGCGTCGCTGGCAGCCTGGCCTGTGGCTGCAGAGCAGTCTCCCACGGGCGGCCCCAAGCCGGGCGCCAACGACCCCCACATCGCCAAGGCGGTGCGCCGGCATCTCGAGAGCGAGCACTTCCTCAAGCAGCCGATCAACGATGCGATGGCACGCCGTTGGTTCGACGCCTTCCTGGAGTCGCTCGACCCGATGAAAATCTACTTGATGCAGAGCGACGTGGACTCGTTCATGCAGCAACGGGACTCGCTCGATGATCTCGTGAAGCGGGGCGATGTGAGCTTCGCCTACCAGGTGTGCGACCGCTTCCTCCAGCGGGTGGACTCGCGACTGCCACTGATCGAACGGCTGCTCAGCACGCCCTGCGACTTCACGCAGCCCGAGTCGATCGTCATCGACCGCAAGGCGACCCAGTGGGCGAAGACCGAGGCCGAGGCCGAGGATCTGTGGCGGCGGCGGATCAAGTACGAGTTGCTCGTGCAGAAGATGGAGAAGACGCCCCCCGAGGAGGCCAAGGAAAAGCTGCTCCGCCGCTACCGCAGCTTTGCCAAGCGGATGCATCAGATGACCGGCGACGAGCTGCTCGAGACGTATCTTTCGTCGCTCACCGGCAGTTTCGACCCGCACACGAGCTTCATGTCGCCCGGCACGCTCGAGAACTTCGAGATCGGGATGCGGCTCCAGCTCGACGGCATCGGCGCCCAGCTCAAGGGCGAAGACGGCTACACGACGATCATGGAGCTCACGCCGGGCGGGGCCGCCGACAAGGACGGCCGGCTCAAGGCGAAGGACCGGATCGTGGGCGTGGGTCAGGGGGGCGACGGCGAGATCGTCGACACCGTCGACATGAATCTCAACGAGGTGGTCAAGCTGATCCGCGGCAAGCGGGGCACCCTCGTGCGGCTCAAGGTGATCCCGGTGGGCGAGACCGTGCCCAAGATCTACGACATCACGCGGGCCAAGATCGAGCTCAAGGATGCCGAGGCCCGCGGCGAGGTCATCGAGCACGGCAAGAAGGCCGACGGCTCCCCCTACCGAATCGGCGTGATTAACCTGCCGAGCTTCTACATGGACATGGCCGCCGCCCAGCAGGGGCAGGCGGAGTACAAGAGCAGCACCCGCGACTGCAAGAGGCTGCTCGATGATTTCCGTCAGCAGGGCGTCGATTGCGTGGCGCTCGACCTGCGGCACAACGGCGGTGGCTCGCTGCCCGAGGCGATCAAGCTCACGGGGCTATTCATCGACAAGGGGCCGGTGGTGCAGATCAAGGATGCCGACAAGCAGGTGCGGCCGTACGACGACGTCGATCCGGGCGTGGCCTGGGATGGTCCGCTCGTCGTGCTCACCAACAAGTTCAGTGCCAGCGCCAGCGAGATCCTCGCCGGGGCGATTCAGGACTACCATCGCGGCCTGATCATCGGCGACGAGGCGACCCACGGCAAAGGCACGGTGCAGAGCCTGCTCGACCTCGGCCGTCAGCTCTTCCAGCGGTACGACAATTCTCCGTCGCTCGGCGCGATCAAGATCACGATGCAGCAGTTCTACCGGCCGAGCGGCGCGAGCACGCAGCTCGAAGGGGTGAAGAGCGACATCGTGCTCCCGAGCCTCACCACGCATTTGCCCGTGGGCGAGGCGGATCTCGACCACGCCATTCCGTTCGACAAGGTGCCCCAGGCCGGCTATCAGTCCACCGGCCGGGTCAACGAGGCCATGCTGACCCAGCTGCGAGCCCGATCCGCTGAACGAGTGGGGCGCAACGCCGACTTCGGCAAGCTCGCCAATGATGTCGCTCGCTATCAAAAGCGGAAGGACGAGAAGACGATCTCGCTCGTCGAGAGTGAGTTCGAGAAGCAGTGGAACGAGGGCAAAGCTGCCGAGGACGAGGAGGAAAAGAAGCTCGAGGAACTCGAGGCCCAGAAGCGGCCCGTCGTCCGCCGCGACTACTACTTCGACGAGGCGATGAACGTGACGATCGATTTCCTGCAAGCGGCTGGCAAGCCTGGGATCGCGGTCCCGGCGCCGGCCAACGCGATCGCTCCCCGCCAGAGCGCCGAGGTCGTGCGGCCGGCCGTGCCCACTCCGTAGGCCACACGATGCAAGCCCCGAGCGCAAGCGAGGGGATCCGTCCGCATACAAGCCCTGAGCGCGAGCGAGGGGATCCCGGGGCGGGTTGCAATCCGTTGCCGTTGCCGCTTCGTGATCCCCCGGCTCGCGCCTGGGGGCTTCTATGGGAGTGAGGGGATCCCGGGGTGGGTTGCCATCCGTTGCCGTTGCCGCGTCGTGATCCCCCGGCTCGCGCCTGGGGGCTTCCATGGGAGCGGGCGCTACGGCCGGATCGTGAGTGAGTTCGGATGCTCGAGCGTGATCCCGAGCTCGCGGAAGAGCAGTGCCGGGTTCACCCGCTTGTCGGCGCCGCGGACCCGTGGAGCCGATGGATCCCAGATCGGCTCGGGGCAGCCGGTCACCGCGGCGAGCCGTCCATACCAGTCGCGGCGGAGCACAGGCCGGCCGTCCGACACGACGTACAGCGGCTGCGGGGAAGGGGCCGCGGCGACCGCGCACACGATGCGGGCAGCGTCGTCGATATGCACGAGGTTCAGCCACGTGTCGGGATCCGCGGCGATCGGCCTGCCGGCGCGAAGATCCTCGAGCCGCGGCAGTCGGCCGGGGCCGTAGAGACCGGCGAACCGCAGTGCCACGCCCGGCCCAACTGCATGGCCACGAAGCAACCGCTCGGCCTCGACGAGCACGGCTCCCGCCTCGCGGCCGGGATTCGGCGGCGTCTGCTCGTCCACCTCGCCCCCCGCCTCGTCGCCCCACACACCGGTCGAGCTCGAAAGAATCACCCGTGGCCAAACCGGATCTGCACCCCGCCGCGCGAGCGCATCGAGCAGCCGCCCAAAGCCGCCCACATGCACGTCATGATGCGTCCTGCCCGCAGCCCGATCGAACCCCACCGCCCAGAACACGGTCTCGAGCGGCGGCAACTCATCGAGCCACTGCGTCGCCCCGGCATCGGTCACATCGGCCACGATCGGCTCGATCCCGGCCGCCTCCAGCTCCCGCGCTCTCGCCTCCCGCCGCGTCACCCCGAGCACCCGGGCGCCGTCAGCAACCCACCGCCGCGCCACCCGTTCCCCGAGATACCCACACCCCACCACCAGCCGCGCCCGCCGGCGGCTTTCAGAGGACACGCTCTCCGGCAGCTTTTCAGCCATGCTCTCTGCCCTTTACGAACGACGAATGAAGGTCAGCACACCGCCCAAGGAGGCGAAGGGGCTGCCCATGCCCCGAGAGCCGGCGTTGGCGGCAAGCGCAGGCAGGATGCCGGAGCGATGCCGCCATCGAGCGAGCGAAGGGCATGGATGCCCGCAGCGAGCGTCCGGCGACGGGGCGTGGGCAGCCCCTTCGCCGGCGGACATGGTATCCGCGAGGGCCTCATCACTCGAGCGCCCCCGGACGACCGCCGCCGCCGGACGCGGCCTGCCCTTCCATCCATGAGGCCAATACCACCTGCGCCGCCACCGCATCTGCCCGCTCCTTCTTCCGGCCCCGGGTGAGCCCCACGCCCGCGAGCATGCCAGCCGCCTCCTTGGAACTGTATCGCTCATCATGAAAGGCGATGGGCAGGCCGGTGATCCGTCCCAGCCAGGCGCCGAACCGTTCCACCTCGAGGCTCATGTCGCTGTCGCTGCCATCGGCATGCACGGGCAGCCCGACGACGAAGCCCACGAGTGACTCGTCGGCCGCGAGCTTTCGGAAGAACGCGGTATCACTGGCGCGATCTCCCGTGGTTTCGTGAATGCACAGCGGGCTCGCCAGGATCCTGAGGGCGTCGCAGACGGCGATGCCGATCCGGCGGCGGCCGTAGTCGACGCCTGCCACACGGCCCGCCGGGATCGGTGCCGAAGGGGGGGCGGTCATTCGGCGTCCGCTGCCGACGGCGAGGCGACCGGCCCACGGGATTCCTGGTTGCGCGGCGTGGGGAAACGTCCCGTCTCCAGGAACTCGACCGTGGCACGTTGCACGGCCGTGTCCTTCATCATCGCGGCATGATGCACCGGCACGACGACGAAGTCGCGGGCACCCGGCAGTTGCGTCTCGGCGACCCGCACGACTGCATCGTCGTCGCCTTCGAGGAGCAGGCTGTAGCCCGTGTCGTCGCCGCGGCCGCCGGCCACGATGCCGAAGTCGCAGGCCGGGACCGCGAGGCTCGGCGCGACCCGCGGCCAATCGACCACGAGGTCGCGGGAGGCGCCCTCGGTGAGCGATGCGAGGCCCCAGATCCGAGATGCCATGCGGGCGAGATCGGAGCCCTGGTTGGGCGGGCCGAGCATCACCATCCGGCGGGTGCGGGCGAGGTCGGGGGCGGCGGCGAGGGCCATCCAGCGGCGGACGACGAGGTTGCCCAGGCTGTGGCCCACGAACGAGAGCGTCTCGGCATGCGGCAGGCGGGAGACGACGGCGTCGAGCGCCCGGCCGTGGGCATCGATGTCGGCCTTCACGCTCGCATAGCCGAACGTGAGCACGGTCGCATCGAGGGCCGTGCGGAGATGCTTCGCCAGCGGGTCCATCGAGTCGCGGCCCTCGCCAAGGCCATGCAGCAGGATGACGGTGTGGCCCCGGACGGGACTCACGCGGCCTGATCGCTCGAGGTCGGCGAATGCCGCCTCGCATTCGCCGCGGGTTCCCTCGTGGACGACTCGGTCATCGGGGTCGAGAATCCGACAGGCATTCCCCTTCGAGAGAGCCTGGGGGCGATGCTGCAGTCGCCAGTCGTGACGCACGAGTTCGTCGGTCCACTCGAGCGCTTCTCGCGACCGCCTGAGCTTTTCGATCCAGGCGGTATCCCGCTGCAGGGGTTCGTCGGCCGCCGCGATGCCGAGCGGGGCGGCGAGCAGACACAGACAGAGCAGCGATCGCATGTTCACAGATACTCGTTCCATCCGCGGGTCTCGAGTTCGGCCACGACCTTGCGCACCGCCTCCTCGTGGGTCCGCTCGGCGACGAGCGTGGCGTCCGGCGTGTGCACTACCAGCATATTCGCGAGTCCCATCGTGACGACCAGGTGGCCGTCGCCGGCATGCACGATCGTGCCCGTCGAGTCGATGCCCAGGTGGCGGCCCACGATCGTATTGCCATGTTCGTCGGCGCCGCGCTGGCGGGCCACGGCCGACCAACCGCCGAGATCGTCCCAGGTGAATGGAGCTTCGATCACAGCCACGTCGGTGGCGTGCTCGAGTACCGCATAGTCGATCGAGATCCCCTTGATCGCAGCGAACTCGGCGGCGAAGACGTGGTCGCGGCGGGGCGTATCCCAGGCGGCGGCGATCCGTGCGAGCCTCTCGAGCATCTCGGGCTGCCGCTCGGCGAGGGCGGCGAGGATCGTCTTCGCCTTCCAGACAAAGATGCCGGCGTTCCAAAGATAGGTGCCGGCGGCGAGGTACTCCCGGGCCACGCTCGCCGGCGGCTTCTCACGAAACCGGGCCACCGTATGGGCGGCCGCAGTGCCGGGCCCGACGGTGAGCGGCTCTCCCTGCTGAATGTAGCCGAAGCCCTCGGCGGGATAGGTGGGGCGGATGCCGAACGTCACCAGGCGGCCGGGCCGAGCTTCGACGAGTGCGGCGGCCTGCCGGATCGCGGCCTGGAATGACTCGGAGGGCCGGATGACGTGGTCCGAGGGCATCACTGCCATCGTGGCGTCGGGGTCGTGCCGCGAGACGAGCAGGGCGGCCAGGCCGATGCAGGGGGCGGTGTCGCGCTTGCAGGGCTCGCCCACAAGCCCCGACTCGGGCACCTGTGGGAGCTGGCGGCGGGCGGCCTCGAGCAGGCGGGCCGACGTGACGACCATGATTCGCTCGGCGGGCACGAGGCCATCGAGCCGCGCGGCGGTGTCTTCGAGCAATGTCCGGTCGCCCGCGAGCGGCAGCAGTTGCTTCGGCAGGGCCGCCCGGCTCGCAGGCCAAAACCGCGTGCCCGAGCCGCCCGCCATCACGATCGCATGGAGCATACAAACCTCACGACACGCGGCATCATCCGCCGCGAACCCAGAGCCAGAGCAAAAAGCAGAGCAGCGGAAACCCGCCGAAGATCAGCCCGTAGGTGAAGAGCGTCGTCCAGGCGTGTTGGGGCCAGCGAGCCATGGATGATGATGTGCCTCGTGGGATCGCGGCGACGGTCAGGATGCGGATCGGCCTGCCACGCGGGCCAGGATATCGACAGGAATCTCGAGCGGCTCCTCGGCAGGTTCGGCGAGTCGGCACTCGACCCGCACGCCCCACGGCAGCACTTCGGCCGCGGTGACGGTGACCTCCACACCATCATACGAAGTGGTCACCTCGATCTCCGGCGTTTCTGCGAACGCCGGGCAGAAGCCGATGTGACCGGCGGCGGCACGGGCCCCAGCCGGGATGGCGATCGCGAGCCGACCGCGAACGCAGTCGCCCCCCGCGGGGAGTTCATATCGCTCGTACCGCTGCCGGAGACTGCCCGGCAGCCGGCGGCGGCGACGTCGCGGTGACCGCGACGTCACGGCCGAGGCGGCCGCTGAAGTTGACCGCCAGCCACGCGGCGTGGGCCACGACACCACCGCTCCTACCAATGGCCGAAGGGAAACGACGAGCGTGGCGGCCAGCGCGATGGCCGCCGCCGTCAACGAGCCGAGGGTGGCGGCCGGGGGCACTGTGAGCGCGAGCACCCCGACAAACAGGCCGATCCGTGCTGTCAGCGGGCCGGCGCGGCCACCCGTGAGCCCTTGGCCAAAATCGGCAACGAGCACGAGCAGCGTGCCCACCGTGGTAGCGGCGAGCAGCACGAGAGGCGGCGCGGCGTCGAGCGTCTGCGAGAGTCGCCGGAGCAGGAGCAGGGCCCCGCCGGCAGCGGCGGCGCCTGCGGCGATCGCGGCACTGCCGCGGACGAGCAGATCGGCAAGTTCATCCATTCCACCGACCACCGCCACGTCGGCCGGGCGGGCAGTGCCCGCCACGGCTCGACGCGACGACGACAATCCGGTGCTCGGCATGACGTCGGCCTACTCCGCTCAGCCGACGGCCGCAGTCGAGCCGGCGGCCTCGGCGAGCGCCGCGGCGCGATCGGTCTTCTCCCACGAGAAGCCGTCACGACCGAAGTGGCCGCCTGCCGCCGTCTTGCGGTAGATCGGCCGCCGCAGGTCGAGGTAGTCGATGATGCCGCGGGGCGTGAGCGGGAAGAACTCGCGGACGACGTCGCAGAGCCGCTCGTCTTCCACCTTGCCCGTGCCCTCGGTGTCGACGTGCACGCTCACCGGCTCGCTCACGCCGATCGCATAGGCGAGCTGCACCTCGCAGCGGTCGGCGAGGCCGGCCGCCACGATGTTCTTGGCGACATGGCGGGCCATGTAGGCGGCACTGCGATCGACCTTCGTCGGATCCTTGCCCGAGAAGGCGCCGCCGCCGTGACGGCCCCAGCCGCCGTAGGTGTCGACGATGATCTTCCGGCCCGTGAGGCCGCAGTCGCCGTGCGGGCCGCCCACCACGAACCGCCCCGTGGGGTTGATGTGGTAGGTGATGTTCGACGTGTCGAGATCCTTCGGCAGCAGCGGCTTGATGATCTTCTCGACGATGAACTTCCGGATGTCATCGTTGGAGACGTGCGGGGCGTGCTGCGTCGAGACGACCACCGTGTCGACCCGAACGGGCTTGTTGCCCTCGTACTCCACCGTCACCTGGCTCTTCGAGTCGGGGCGGAGCCAGTCCACTTCCTTCTTCTGCCGGGCCTCGGTGAGCCGGTTGAGGATCCGGTGCGAGAGGGCGATCGGCAGCGGCATCATCTCCGGCGTTTCGTTGCAGGCGTAGCCGAACATGAGCCCCTGGTCGCCGGCGCCGATGTCCTTGCCCTTCGAATCGTCTTCGTTGACGCCCATGGCGATGTCGCCCGACTGCTTGCCCACCGCGACGAGCACGGAGCAGGTGTCGGCGGCGATGCCCATCTCGTCGTCGGTGTAGCCCACGTCGCGGATCACGTTGCGGACCACCTGCTGGTAGTCGATCGTGCCCTTCGAGGTGATCTCACCGGCGATCACGGCCAGGCCGGTGGTGACCATCGTCTCGCAGGCCACGCGGCTGCGGGGATCCTGGGCAAGGAAGGCGTCGAGCACGCCGTCGGAGATCTGGTCGGCCAACTTGTCGGGATGGCCCATGCTGACGGACTCACTCGTGAACAGATACTTGCCTTGTGCCACGGCTGGTGCCTCGTGCCTGAGGAAGAAGAGGGTCAATAACGATGGGCCCGGCGACCGGACCTCGGTTTCGGCGGATTATCGGGGTTCGGGCCGGAGTCGGCAACTGGCACCCCTCAACCGCTTGTGCAGATGGCCTTTCCATGCAGTCTGGAAGTAGAATGGTGTCATCATGACCGAACCATTTCCACGAGTGCGTCGCAGTGTCAGTCACGATGCGTCGCGGCAGGCCGAGATCGATCGTGTCCGTCGCATGACGGTCGAGGAAAGAGTCAAGGCGGCATTGGGGTTGGCGCGACGATTCGCAGCGCTCCGGCCGGCCCCCGCAAAACGTGACACATGACCGATCCTGATGAGGTGATTCGAGCTGCCGAACAGGTCTCGGGCATTCTCGAGTCGCGGGGCGTGGGGGCAGTGGTGATCGGGGCCGTCGCCTTGGCAGCACATGGCTATGTGCGATTTACCGAGGATCTCGATCTCGGGGTGAATACCGATCTAGGTACCCTGAACCAGGTCGCTGATGCGCTGCGGACGGCGGGCTTCGAGGTCGAACTTCGGGAGCCGGACGGGCAGGATCCGCTCGGGGGCGTGGTCGATGTCCGAGGCCCATTCGGTCTCGTCCAGATCGTGAACTACGGTGGCCGCTTTCCCGCTGTGATCGATCAAGGACTCGCAGCCGCTGATACCGTGATTCGCTCGGGCAGCCATCTGCGGATCGTGCCGCTCCCGCACCTCGTGGCGCTCAAACTGTATGCGGGTGGAACAAAGTCCCGCGCCGACATCGTGGAGGTCCTGTCTCGCAATCCCGATGCCGATGTGGCCGCGATTCGAGACCTCTGCCGGAGTTGGCGACTGCGCGGCCTCGACCCGCTCATCGAAGAAGCGACGGGCGAACCGTAGAGCGTTGGCCGTATTGGTTCATCAAGCTCTCAAGGATAAGGATCGGCCGGTCAATGACACCTCCGCACCGGTCTTGCGGCTGAGGAGCGACTCGTGAGCCTCGGGAGGAGCGGCCCGGGCGTCCGGAGCGGGTTTCTCGAAACGCCCCGCACCCGCTTCGGTGGCGTTTTTCTGGCGTCTCTAGCAGACAGCGTCCCAGTCGGCTGTTCCTGGGGCTTCGAAGCCTCGCGTCCGAAGCCGGTCAGAGGCAGTGGATGTCGATCACGGGTAGTTCGTCTATCCGTCCCTGAAAGATTGCCCGGTCGTCATGGACCTGCACGAACTCTCCCCAGTCGGTCGGCGGGCCACGGGCGGGAGAGACGGGCGGTGGTTCGAGCGGTTCGCCACGCTGTATGGAGCAACACGGGCGTGAGAATCTTCCGGATCGGCCCCGGATCGCGGACAGGATGTCCGCAGCAACCGGAGGTTGCCAACAGTGCGAAGGCCAGGGATGGCTTCGCACTGGTAAAACAGTCTGAAGGCAATGAGCCGGATGTCGCCGCCGCAGTTCGGGCACGCAAGCGGAAACTCAAAAGGCGAGAGGTCGACGACGCCGTTCGCTCCCGGTCGCGTGGACTTGCGGCTGCGACTGGGTCCGACCCAGTTGGCCGCCTTATGTCTCGGCAGCACGTAGCCGCTTGTTTTTGTATGTAACGGTCAGGACCGCCTCGGCCCGCCTCCCTCCCTCGCCGTCTTCGTCGGCCGATCAAGTGCTCGCGCTCTTCGATGCGCTGCCCGATGTCCAGCTCTTCGTGAAGGACTGCGAAAGCCGGTTCGTGCGGGTGAACGCGGCCTGGCTCTCGCTCCACGGCTGTCGTTCCGCGGCCGAGGCGCTCGGCAGGAACGATCACGACTTTCATCCCGCTGCGCTTGCCGCCCAGTATGTGGCCGAGGATCAGCGCGTGATGCGGTCGGGCAAGCCGCTTCAGGACCAGCCCTGGCTCGTCGCCGACCACACGGGAATGCCGCGCTGGTATATCTGCACGAAAATCCCGCTCGTCGACGCCCATGGAAAAATCTCGGGGATCGCAGGAATCCTGCGGCCCTTCGACCAGGCGGGGAAGGCGCCCGACGAATACAGACGGCTTACGCCTGTCATGGAGCACGTGCTGCGGCATTGCCGCGAGTCGCTGGCAGTGGGCGATCTGGCCCGACGGGCTGGGCTTTCCACGAGCCAGCTCCAGCGAGAGTTTCGCCGGCTCTTCGGCATGACGGTAGGCGACTACATCGTGCGGCTGCGGCTCCTGATGGCCGGTCGCCGGCTGCGGTCGACCGACGATGCCGTCGGTCGGATCGCGGCCGACTGTGGCTTCTACGACCAGGCCCACTTCACGCGCGCGTTCAAGAAGCACACCGGCCAAACCCCGCTCGACTACCGGCGTGACGGGCGATGACAGAACCCACACCCACGCCACGGGCTTTTCAGCAGGTATCGCCCGGGCCCTCAGGCGGACCGCTTCGGCTCGACTTCGACTCGAATATCGAGCAGTTTTGAAAGTGCTTCCCGCACGACGGCGCTGCGGCTCGGCAGGTTGTGGCTGGCCGCGTAGGCGTCTATAGCCTCCAGCACTCGAGTCTCGTCGGTCGTGAACTCGGTGCCGACAGACACCCGTCCGCCAGTGCGGGAGTGTTCTTCGCGGGCCCAGGCGACGATCTCCGGCCGTTCCGCCTCGATGGCGGCCCGGACGCCGGCATGCCGGTCGCGTTCTTCAGGCGTGGCCTCACGAACGATTCGCGTGCCGAGTGCATGTTGTTCGGGCTGATCCGTATCGCTCATGCATCCACCTCGAATGCTGTGATCACGTAGACGGTGACGCCATCGACGAACTCGTACACTACGACAACCAGACGGCCATCCGTGGTCACGCCCGTCGCCATTGGCCTACCGGTCGTGCGGCTGAACCCGGTGGCTATCGGGCTGCAAACGATCGCCTCGGCATCTTCGACTGCGATGCCATGTTCGGCGATGTGCAGCACATTGCCACCAATTTCCGGATTCCAGATGAAATCATACCACGGCATTCGAGTTCCTCGGAATGCCGTGGTATATACTGGTGTTCAGTATGTTGTCAACGCTATTGCAAGGATAGCCCGGTCAATGGCACTTCCTCAACGGTCCTCCGGCTGATGAGCGACTCGTGAGCCTCGGGAGGAGCGGCCCGGGCGTCCGGAGCGGGTTTCTCGAAACGCCCCGCACCCCCTTCGGTGGCGTTTTTCTCGCGTCTGAGCAGACCGC
>CAMDDA010000089.1 GCA_945890755.1 Candidatus Kuenenia stuttgartensis | reverse complement strand
CGGCAGAAGGCACGGCAGCAGGGCAGATAGAACCCCGCCGCAGAGTCACTGCAATACGGCCGCAGAGTCAAGCCCAGAGATTCTCTCTCTGAAAGTGGTGGCGGTTAAGGGGGGCAGGTCACCACGGGGCCGCTGGCGAACAGCCACGCAACGCGAGTACGATACCGAATGTTTACAGCCCGCACGGATTCGGCGACCCCCAATCATGGCACGACTGCTCGTGGCGATGACACTCTCGCTCCTCCTCGCCGGGCCGGCCGCCGGCCAGCTGATCACGGCCCACCGCGGCGCGTCGCACGACGCACCGGAAAACACGTTGGCCGCCTTCAGGCTCGCCTGGGAGCAGGCAGCCGACGCGATCGAGGGCGACTTTCGCCTCTCGGGCGACGGCCGGATCATCTGCGTGCACGACGCCGATACGAAGCGAGTGGCGGGCGTGAATCACGTGGTCGCCACCACGCCGCTCGCGGAACTCCGCACGCTCGATGCCGGCCGATGGAAAGACGCCGGATTCGAGGGTGAGCGGCTGCCGACCTTCGCGGAGGTGCTCGCCACCTTGCCCCCGGGCAAGCGGTTCTTCATCGAGCTCAAGACGGGCCCGGAGATCGTGCCGCCGCTCGTGAAGGAACTCGCGGCGTGGCGGGGCGATCAATCACTGCTCACGATCATCGCCTTCGACGCCGACGCGATCGCCGCGTGCAAGCGGGCGCTACCGGCCATTCGGGCCCACTGGCTCACGAGCTTCAAGCAGGACAAAGCCAGCGGAGCCTGGCGGCCCACCGCGGAACGGATCGCCACGACCGTGAAAGCGTGCGGGGCCGACGGCGTGGGCATGCAGGGCCAGCGAAAGGTGATCGACGAGGGCTTCGTCGAGCGGCTCACGGCCGGTGGCGTTCGTGAGTTTCACGTCTGGACGGTGGATTCACCAGACGACGCCCTGGCCTTCCGCGAGCTCGGCGCGATGGGAATCACGACCAACCGCCCAGCCTTTATCCGCGCCGCGCTCGAGGAATCGACACCATGAGGGCCGCATCCAGTCCGATCAGCCCCGATGGTCGCTGCTAGCGGTGCACTCCGCTCGGCCGACGCGTGCCGAAGTGCCATGTGGCCGACCAATCCTTTTTCAATCCCGAAAACGGATTTCAACACGATCGAGGATCGGCGCTGACGCATTCGCCGTGGTGTCCTCGATGCGAAGCTCAAAGCAGAAGCCGTAGCCTTCCGGCAATGTGCTCAGATCCATCGATGCGGGAATGCGCTTCACCTGCTTGGCGAAGCCCTCGATGGATTCGTACTCCTCCTTGACATCCTGCCAGTCACTCCATGCATCGGCTATCCCGTCATTGTTTGTGTCCACACCGACGCGGACTCCCACTTTCTCAACCCATGGACCGGGGCTGACGTAATCATGGCGCGTCTGGTTCACGAGGAAAAACTTTTCTTCGGCAAAGCCGATGTCAGGGTCTGGGTGGCCGGCCCCGAGTTCGCCGCTGAACTCAAACCGTTGATTCAAGCTTGGCGAGGTGAAGATCCCGATACGAATGTTCTCGTGAGCAGGGTGATAGTCCGCAACGAGGTAATACTGCCCCCCGATGGCGATGGCTGCCCAGTCGCCGTATGCGTTTTGTTCTGGCTGGTGCACTTCGTAGGTGGCAAACGCTCGTGTGGCGCCCGCTTTGATTCGTTGGTTTGGGATGTCCTCAGCGATCTTCCTGCCGGGGAAGTTTTTCGGATCTTCCGCGTGCCAATGTGGATGGGCGTACTCAGCGAACGTGCCCGTTGGCTGTGTGCGTTCATCGACCGCAGCCGCCAGAATTTCAAACTTGCCTTTGCCGTCATCACTCACGGCATGGCCTGCCAGGGGTGAGTCCCACGAATGCTTGCCGGCATCGATTGGGCTCCAGTCCTCGTAAATCAGGTGGAACCGGCCATCCAGGTCGCGAATGACGGCACAATCTGACCCGTCTGTGGGGTCGTTGAACACCCGCCCCATATCCTCGCCCGGCTTGCCGTCGAACAAATCGTCGTCGATGAAGAGGTGCGGATCCTGGTCGTTGGGAAAGTCATAGTAGAGATACGTCTTGCCATCCACGAACTCGGCTGTGGTTGCCCATTTTGCTTTCTCGGTGGTGACCGGGCCGTGGTGTACCCAGTTCAGCATGTCGCGGCTCTGCCAGGCGTGGTAGCCGCCCAGGCTCTTCTGCAACCCGCCGGAAGCATCAAAGAGATGGGGGAACGGCGTCGTCTGGAGGCGCCCAGTGAAGCCTTCCAGAGTTGCTGGTGCCGGGGCGAAGTTTTTCGCCTCCGATCCTTTCGGGATCCGGTAGCGCCCGAACAGCCAGTAGTCTTTCGGACCCTTGGCAAGAAAGATCGGTGCATCCGCGAGCGTGGGCGGGACGACCTTACGCTGCGTCGGCTCCCAATTGTCCCAGGCTGTCGATGCGGTGAGCGTCAATGTGAGGGCGGCTCGCTTCTCCTTGAAACGCCGCAGGCGACTGCGATACAGCCCCTGCTTGCCGGTGAGAGCAAGCAGGCCATCACTCATTGTCAGGCCTTCAATCTGGCTGGCGTCAGCCTGCCATTCGTCAGTGGTGTCGATTCGCCAGCCGTTGTTCTCATCGGCAGTGGCCTGCCCATTCGCGAGGGCCATGAGGGCCATGAGGGCCAGCGTGGCTCTATGCGTGAGCCTGCTCATTGTGTGTCGCATTGCCGACCTGTTGCTCCTTTCGCGCCGCTACTCACTCTTCATCACGATGTCGAAGGTCAAGCCGTCTGCGGGGACGGTGAAGGTGAGCGTCGAAATGCCAGTCTGGAAAGCCTTGGGAATATCGATATTTTCGAGTTCGGGCGGGCCGGTGTAGGGGCCGGGTTCGTCGGCGTAGGGAAGTTCCACCGAGACGATGTAGGTGCCGGGATTGAGGCCGATTTTACCGGGCTCAGCGTAGACAACGTAGGTGCTGTCGGGCTTCGTCCAGCCGGAGGCGACGGGCATGTCGCTTTCCTTCGGGGTGAACTTGATGGTCAGTCCGCCGGGAAGGGGCCTGCCGTTCAGCGTGAGGAGCCCGGTAACCTCCGCGCGGGTGTGGCCAGATCGGCCGCATCCTGCCAGCAGCAACGCGCATCCCAGCAGAATCCGCAACGCGCAGAAGCTCATTCGAGCACGCATGGCGCATCCTTCGCGTAAAAGAGTCACAAGAGGCGTTGATGCTTATGGCACGGAAACCACAGCGCGGTCTTTTACCATCATGAGACTAATCCAGATGGTGTCTGAAAGCTCTGTGTAGTTGAGAAAACGCGTTGAGCCATCGACGAGAGACACGATCGCTCCGCCCGGGTGCTCAGAGGTGAGGCCGATATTCGGTATGTCACCACGGAAATGAAGTGCGGGCTTGTCGATTCCAACAATATCGTTGCTGTTTCTCGCTGTTGTGAGATTTGGAAAACCGGCAGCCCAAGCGACACCGAAAGCATTCTCTATCAGGAGAAGCGAGTTCGAGGTGCCATCTCTGATATCTGCGAATCCATGGCGACTCTTAAACCGAAAGGCACCTTCGCCATCGGTCCCAAGCATTTCGTTGCCTGTTCCCCTGCCAAAGTTGGCTCGGTAGCAGGAAAGGCCAGTTCGGGACGTTTTGTCGGGCGGCGTGCCTGAGACTTGGGTGTTACTGCCGCCGAGGTAGCCGCCCGTACCGGCGACAGGCGTACCCGCGATCATAAGTGTGCCGGTATAGGACGGGCAGTAAAGCGTATTCAGCCGCACATCGTTGTGGAGGTTGTTCATGCTGGCCGTGACGGTCTGAAAGTCTCTCCAACTCGCCGGGTTTGTGCCGACAAAATTGTTTGTCGCGGCAACCCAGGCGTCATACAGAGGGGTCTGTTCGAAGAACGGTAGGACCTGAACAATCCAGCTGACACTGCTATGCCACGCCATACCGTTGAGGTTAGCGCCGTTTGGTTGGGTGACGAGATTTCTACCCTTGCCATCGTCGTGGTAGCCGGCAAAGGGCAGTTTGTTGTCGCTGCCACTGGCATTGGTAGCAGCATAGCTGAGCACCGCCATGGAAAGTTGCTTCACGTTGTTGCTGCAGGCGACCCGCCGGGCCGACTCCCGGGCCGACTGCACGGCCGGGAGAAGGAGCCCGATCAGCACGCCGATGATGGCGATCACCACAAGAAGCTCAACGAGCGTGAATCCGCTCCTGCGGACACGAGCCACAACGATGATTGATCCCCCGAAAACCAAAACACGCCCTCGCCGAGACGCATAAAACGGAACGACAATCCAACTATCGCTTCCCGATGCTCGGCGGTCCATCAGGTATTTACCGGGTGGACCCACTCCTGCCCGCTTATAAGTCGAATAACTTCAGTTGGTTACGGTCGGAGTCCTGCTCGGATGCGTCGCTTTCAGCCGGAAGCGCCCTCTTGAGCCGGCTCCTGCTTTCGGGGTGGCGGCATGGCCGGGGCGACGCAGGCGGGGTTGGGTTTGTCTGGGAGCGTTGCCTTCCAGGCCGAAATCGCCGCTTTCATGCGGCTGACGATGTCTGGATGCTGCTGGCTCACATCTTTCGATTCACTCCGGTCGGTGGCGAGATCGTGGAGTTCAGCGCGGCTCCCATCGCCACTGGCATACAATTTCCAGTCGCCATCCCGCATGGCATAGTTGCCCCTTTTTTCGGATGGGATGTTTGCGGCACCGCCCTGGACGTGCCAGAAAATCGGTGTGGTTCGCCGGACGGGCTCGCCCAGCCACGCTGGCAGCAGATTTTCACCGTCGCCTCGATACGCAGCGGGAACGGTCATCCCGGCGGCAGCACACAGCGTCGGCAGCAGGTCGACGGCCGTGAACACCGTGGTGTCGTTGATTGTGCCGGCGGGTGCCTTGCCGGGCCAGCGAACGAGCAGCGGCGTGCGAACGCCTCCTTCGTAGAGATGGGCTTTGCGTCCCCGGAGCCCGCCGGTGGAGCCGACGCTGTAGTACTTGCCAAAGCCCTTTTCCATGGTGCCGTCTTCGGGACGCGGTGGGCGGGCCTTGGGCTGCCACTCGACCCCGGCAGGGCCATTGTCGCTCGAGAAGAGCACGATCGTGTTGTCCTCGACGCCGGCGGCGCGGAGGGCCTCGAGCACCCGGCCCACGGTGTGGTCGGCGTCGTAGACCGTGGCGGCATACACCTGTCGCCGCGGATCGAGATCCTGAAATTGGTCCATCGACGCCTGGCTGGGCTGCAACACGAGATGCGTCTGAGGAATCCAGACGTTGAGAAAGAACGGCTGCTTGGATTGGAGGTTTTCAATGAACTTCACGGCCGAGCCGGTGACCTGCCACTTGGAGAGCCGCGGCCCCGGGCCGTGGTAGACCATGGATTCATCGATCCCATACGCCGCCATCACCGGAGCCCCGGGCAAATCACCGCTTCCCATGTGCCATTTGCCGACATGGGCAGTGCGGTAGCCGACCGACTGCAGAAACCGGGGGAGCGTGGGGGCCTGCGGATCGAGCCAGTCGGCCATGCCTCGAGTGCGGTTTGTCTCCGGTGATCCAAACGCGGTGTAGATGCAGTAGCGGGAAGGAAACTGACCGGTCAGCGCCGCCACCCGGCTCGGCGAACAGACGGGACTGAGCACGTTGAATTGATGGAAGTCGATCCCGTCCCGGGCGAGGCGGTCGAGATTGGGCGTCTTGAGCCAGGAAGTGCCGTGGCAGGCGAGGTCACCCCAGCCCATGTCGTCGGCATAGATGAAGACGATGTTGGGGGGGGCGGCGGGTGGGGGCTCTGCGGCCGAGGCGACCGGGCCCCACCATGCGGCCCACCATGAGATCAAGAGCACGACGGCAAGCCCCGGCGCGGCGATGAGAGCTCTCACGATTGTTATCCCTTTGTGACGCTCTCTTGTGACGCTCTCTTCAGCGACGGCCCAAAAACTATGTGCGGGTTTTCCGCTTCGGCCAATCAGGTGTTTACTGGAATCAAATCCATGATGCTGGCTTCCACCAGGATGAGGTAGACAACGTTAGGCTGATGCAGGTGCCGGACTCGGGGCCTTCTCGTGCCGCCACCCGGGCTCCGAGGAGCCGCGCCCGGCGACGGAGTGAACTGGGCACAGGGTGGCCGCCGAGCCGGCCCCGCGGGCCGGCGACAAGCCCGTGACCATTGTCCGTCACAGTCAGGTGAAGCACGCGGGGCGTTGCCACGAGCCGCGTGACCACCCGGGTCGCCCCGGAGTGGCGAATGATGTTTGCGAGACATTCCTTATAGAAGAGCGCAATCCCCACCTGCTGCCGTTGGGGAAGCGATGGGAGGAGGTCTTCGTTTTCGAGATCGAGCGAATAGTCGATATCGGCCAGGAAGCGCGTGGCGGTGCGGTGCATGTCAGCCGCCAGCCCCTCGTAAAGCCCGCGGGATTCGAGCAGGTTGACGCAGGAGCGGGCCGCCACCCCGCTGCGTTCGGTGAGGGCCCGCATCTGGTCGAGAAGCAGCCGCAGTCTCTGGAGATTGTCGTGATTGGCCTTCGCGAGGTCGCCGTACAAGGCGATGGCATGGAGGTTGGCACCGAGTTCGTCGTGGAGATCGGCCGCGATTTGCTCCCGTGTTCTGGCAATGGCTCGCTGCCGCAGAATTCGTTCCGCCACGATCGAAAGGGCGATGAGCCCTCCGAGCAACACGGCCAACCCTCCGAGCCAGCGGGCAAGTGTGGCCTGCCGCTGGTAGCGGGCCTGGATGGCCGCCTGCAGGACCGGCCGTGCCACCTCCAGATCGTGGCGCTGAGAAAGTTCTTCGAGCCACTGACGGATCGGCAGGATCGTGCCGTAAAAGTTGCGGCCGTCGGTGATCGCGGCCAAGCGTCGTTGGCGTGGCGTTTCGTCTCGACCGCCGCCACGCATCGCGACCGGGCAGCCGAGAGCCACGTTGCGTCCGGCGGCGAAACACTCCACCTCGGCGATCCCAAATAACGGGTTGCCTTCGCCCATGGGCGTCCACGGCTCGGTGACGGTGAGCCGCACGAATCGAGCTTCGGTTTCCGGAAACGCATGGACCATGATCGGACCGGCATCGAGAATCGATTCTCTGCGGTAGTCAACGAGGGCCGTTGCATCCGAAAAATCAGCCTTGATTGCCGCCTCGAGAAGCATCCGTTTCGGAATCCCGAAGTCACTCTGTTGGGCCTGCGGCACGTTGTCGCTGATGCCGATGGCATGGAGGTGGATCCGGCTAAGGCGTTGCGCATCCCCGAGATCGATCGTGATCGAGAGCGGTTCTTTGCCGGACAGCTCAAGGATGAAGTCGACGCCCTGGTCGCCGGCGGTGGCATCCATGAGGTAGGGCACGAACCCATCTACGAGAAACCGGCTATGCCGAGCGGCCTGTTCCTGATTGACGCTCGATGACGCCGTCACGGGCCGATTGAAGGCGATGTTGTCTGCACCCCGAAAGACGAGAATCTCGGAAAGCTGAAGCGCATATTTTCCGTCCCAGGCGCGGGCCGAAAGCGTTGTCGCCTCCACCCTCACCCACGAGGCTTGAACCTGGCAGGGAATCACGACCGGGCCGATCCGCGGGAGGAGGCGATCATCGGCCGTGAACGACGCGATGACGGTGCCATCAGCCTCTTCTCCGGTCCCTGCCACCACCCGAAAGGACTCTGGAAAGGCATCGGCCTGGAGTTGCGAATCGAATCTCCGGTAGATCGTCGGCACGATGACGATCTCGTCGATGGGGCCGGGTTTGCCCAGATCGATCTGCACCCACTCCTCGTGGGCGGCCGTGTTGTGGGCCAAAGACCGGTAGCCGATCGCCCCGGCACCGGTCTGCATCGTGAAATGTGCCAGCGTGCCCAGCTGGGAATCGATGTCCTCGAGGCGTTGCTCCAGGTCGGCAACGTCTTGATCGAACCGCGGCACGGCGGGGGGCATGCCTGTGCTGCTGCCACAGCCCCACCAGGCCGGGAGCAGTGCGGTCACCAGAAGCCAGCGGAAAGGGAGACCCATTCCGTCAGACTGCCATACGCCAGGTCAGCGTTCAACGCGCCGCCGGAATCGTGAGGGCGAGCCCCGCCCTCGAATCTGTCGCGCCGTCCCGCAAACACCGGATGCCACGCGTGCGAAAAACCGTCTCAACTACGGAATAATGCGGCCAGACGCGTCACGACGTGGGGCCACTCAGCCGCCAGCTTCTCCGTTTCGAAGAGAAAGTCATTGATGCGCGTTTTTAGTATGCTGGCGACCCTGGCAGCGGTTCTTGGGGGGGCGGCTGCCCTCGCTGCCGAACCTGTGCCGGCGGGAGATCAGCGATTTCCCGATTTCAGTTGGGACACGATCCCGCTCTACATGCATGTCCGCAAAGCGACCGCCTTCACCGCTGAGGAACTGGATTACCTCGCCTCGTTTCCGTTGTTGACGCTCGAAAAGACGACGGGGCTGCAGTCGAGTGGATCGACCGATGAGGGCACACTCGTTGCCGCGCAGGGCATCAAGGAGCGCAACCCACGCACGAAGGTGCTCTTCTACCGCAACGTGCTCGTGCATTACGGCGGCTATTCGTTTGATGACCGTCTGAGCCAGATCCCGCATCCCTTTCTGATCGACAAGCGAGGCGAGACGCGGCTCATCAGGAATGTCAGCGAGGCATACGACCTTGCCAACCCGCAGGTCGTCGACTGGTGGGTCGACACGGCGCTGGGTGTCTGTCGCCATGACGCAATCGACGGCCTGTTTCTCGACGGCAACGTCAAGGCTCTCACAACGTATCTGGCCCGGCAGCTTCCGTCCGGCAAGAAAGAGGCTGTCACCGCCGGTTATCGTGACATGATCAAGCGGATCCGAGCAGGCATTCCCGAGTCGGATCTCCTGATCGCCAATATCATCCGGGCCTCCTACTTTCCCGACGCGGGCCTGGGATACCTCGAGCCGTTCGATGGCTCCTACATCGAGGGATTCGATGTGGTGGTGGGGAAGACGACGGAGGCCGAACTCGTCGCCAAGGGAATTGAGGCGGTCCAGCAGGCAGCCCGTGATGGCAAGATCATCGCGATGACGCTGGGCCTGGGCGAGTCGGCGGCGGATGCGACCAAGATTGACGACGCCCGCACGCGTGTCGATGAACTGGCAGCGATCGACGAGCGGGCCAACTACCTGATCGGGTTGTTTCTGGTGTGCGCCGAGCGATACAGCTATCTCTACCTCCACGATGGGTATTCCGCCGATCTTCGCCGCGGCGAATGCCAAAGCAAGGTCTGGCTCAAACGGTTTCCGCAGTACGACAAGCCGCTCGGAGCCCCGCTCGGGCCGGCGACGCGAGAAGGCTTTGTGTACAAGCGGCGTTTCGAGCATGTCGATGTGATGGTCGATCTCGAACGGAAGCAGGCCACGCTCGAGTGGCGAACTCCCAACGTAGCGGCGGAAACCCAGTGAGCAGGTGGTTGTTCGCTCGACGATGCCGATGGTATCCTGTCGATGGAAAACTGCGTGGGAACTGGATCCATGGAAACTCAGACCCGGCCCGTCCGCGTCATGCTGATCGAGGATAGCGTTGAGTACAGGCGGATCCTCTGCCTCGCGCTCGACGACCTGCCCGACATGCGGCTCGCGGGTCAATTCGGCACGACCGAAGCGGCGCTTCGCAGCTTGGCAGCGCTGTCCGGTGGAGAGTTTCCGGACGTGATCCTGCTCGACCTTCGGCTTCCAGGCCTTGGGGGAATCGATGCGATCCCGCACATCCATGCCGTGGCACCCGCGGCCCGGATCATCGTGCTCTCCCAGTCAGAGGAATCAGAGGATATTTTTCGAGCCATATCCGCCGGAGTGTCGGGATATCTCCTCAAGAGCGCCTCGCTCACGGAGATCGCCAATGGAATCCGCATCGTGGCTGCCGGCGAGGCCTCGCTCGACAGGCACGTGGCCCGACACATTCTCGACACGCTGCGGACTCGCAGCCAGGCTCCCGCCACCATCCTGACCGATCGCGAGCTTGAGATCTTGTCGCTCCTTGCGGAGGGGCTCGTGAAGAAGGAGATCGCGAAGCGGCTTCGGATCGGCTACGGGACGGTGGACACCCACGTAACGCACATCTACGCGAAGCTCAACGTCGCCAATGCTCCAGCGGCGGTAAGCCGCGCCTACCAGCGCGGGCTGCTGTTGCCCCTCCCGGGCCCGGGCCGTTGAACGACCGAGGCTCCCAAAACAGCGGATAGATGGAACCGCGGAGTGGGTAGTTCCCCGGGTTTTCCGCCCCTTTTCCCCCGGAAAACAGCTCGCCGCCCTCCGGTAAACACCGGATGGCGGCTAAGAGGCAGCGTAGGGACACTATATTTAGAAAGTTGGAGCGGAGGGTGTCGCACCGCGATCTGCCGGAGCCGTTATCTGGGCAGACATCGGGGACACGGTCATACGCAAGGTGGGAGCAGGGCATATGAAAATCCACGACCTCGGAAAAACCCTTGCTTCCGCCATTGCCGCGGTCGCGCTAGTGGTCAATCACACTTGTGCTGCCGATTTTACGTTGGCCTCCTCCGCCACAACCGGTGGAACCATCACGGTGAACACCCCCGACTCGTACACCATCGCGGTCGGCAGCAGCGGTACCCGGACTTTGGCCAACGCCATCACCCTCGGCGGAGGCACCCTCCAGGGTGGCGTGATGGACAACGTCGCTACCGTCAGCGGCCTTAGCGGTTCCGGCACATCGAACACTTTTGTCGACGCCAACGGCGTGACCATCATTCTCCTTGGTAGCGGGACGGCCAATACGACCGCCGATCTCACCCTGGCGAGCGGGGTCACCGTCACCGGGGCCAACCAGTTGCTCGTGGGCGGCGGCGCCGGCGGCGGCGGCGGCAGGGCCAGCCGAATCGACGGTGGTGGCGGCGGCGGCGGCTTTGTGGTGCTCACCACCGGCAACTTGTCCGGCACATTGGCGCTGACCGCAGGCGGCGGTAGCGCCGGAGCCTTTTCTGGCGGCGGTGCGACAGCGTCGGGTGGCACGAGTTCGATCGGCGCCACCACGGCGTCGGGAGGCAGCGGGGCGGCTAGCTCGAGCGGCACGCCCAATGGTAAGGGCGGTAATAGTAGCCAGACTATCAGCGGAACAACAACCGCATTTACAGGGGGCACTGGTTTCTCCAGCACCAATGGCGGCGGCGGCGGTGGCGCGGGAAGTTCTGCAAATGGTGTTAACGGTGTTGCCGACAGAGTCGGCGGCGCCGGTGGCGCGGGAACACAGATCACAACCGGGGTCGTTGGCCTTTCCACTTACATGGGGTCCAATACCTTCGGCGGCGGCGGCGGCGGCGGCGGAGATACTACTCGTGGCGCTGGCGGCACCGGCGGCGGCGGGCAAGGCGCGCAAGGCGGTGCAGGCGGTGCAGGCACGGATGGTCTTGGCGGTGGTGGCGGTGGTGGTGCGAACGGGAGTACCGGGACCGGTGGTGCCGGTGGGGCCGGCAGCGTGGCGATTCAATACGCATACGACAGCAATGTGGCAGCCGGAGCGCTGACGCTCAGCGGCGGTATCACCTTGAACTCTACCTCCACGCTCGATGCCGTCCGCAGCGGCGGCCTGATCGATGTGACTGGCGCGATCACGGGCGCCGGCGGTCTCACCATCGCCTCCTCGGCTTCGTCCGGCGGCGTGGTGCGATTGAGCGGACCCAACACCTACACCGGCGATACGACCATCAGCGGCGGCATCCTCGCCGCAGCGACGTCCACTGCCCTGGGCAGCGGCTCGGTGTCGATCGGCTCAGGCGCGAGCCTGCGGCTCGATCCAGGCGCGATCGTCAATAACGCGATCACGACGACGAGCACGGGATCGATCCTCTTCGCCGGCGGCGGCCTCCAACGGACGAGTTCCCAGGCGCTCTTGACCGTGGCTCAGCTCGTGGCGGGGGGCACCGGGGCGAGCGTGGCCCTCGACCCGGCATTCGCCTGGTCGGCCCCGATCGCGGGCGTGACATACTCCGATGTGCTCGACCTCACGAACACCCACGGCACGATCCAGATCCTGCAGATGACCTACGATGACGCGCTCATCGCCGGCGGGAGCGAGTCGGACATTCTCCTTGGCTGGAAGTCATCGGGCAGTTGGGTGAACGCGATCGACGGCAACATCGGGCCGTCGGGGGGATTGTCCCTGGCGAACGCAAGCGGCAGCTACGCGTCCCTCGGCATCCTTTCGACGGCCGACTACCTCGGCTCGTGGGGGCGCGACACGACCACCAAGACTGTGTGGGCCGTCGTGAACCACAACAGCGAATACGCGTCGATCATTGTCGTGCCGGAGCCCGGTGCGCTTTCGCTCGCCGGCGTCGGGCTCGCCTTCATCTGCTGGACTGCCGCACGGCGAAGGGGCCGGTCGGCACGTTGACCAGCCGGCCACCGTCGTGACCGACACGAAGGCCCCCC
>CAMDDA010000088.1 GCA_945890755.1 Candidatus Kuenenia stuttgartensis | reverse complement strand
GGCGGTGCCGATGGCCCCGAGCACCTCCAGCACCTTTTCGTTGGCCCCGCCGTGGAGCGGCCCCTTGAGGGTGCCGATCGCGGCGGTGATCGCCGAGTGCATGTCGGAGCCGGTCGAGACGACCGTGCGGGCGGCGAACGTCGAGGCGTTGAACTCATGCTCCGCATAGAGCACGAGCGTGGTGTTGAAGGCCGCCACCTGCGCGGCCGTGGGCTCCCGGCCGGTGAGCCGGCCCAGGAGGGCCGCAGCGATGGAGCCCCCCGGCCAGGCTGCCACGGGCCGACCGGTCGAGAGCTCCATCCAGGCGGCGAGCAACGCGGGCGTCTGGCCCAAGAGCCGCTCGGCCTGGGCGAGCAGGGCCGGGCGGGGGCCGGGCGTGTCGTCCCGCTCCAGAAGCCCGAGCATGCTGACGGCCGTGCGGAGGGCGTCCATCGGGGAGGCGTGCGGGCTCGTGCGGGCGAGCGTGGCCAGGGCCTCGATCGCGGCCGGCTCGACCGTCGTGGCGGCGGTCGTGATCCGCTCACCGAACGCCGCGCGTTCTGCGGGCGTCGGCAGCTCACCGTGCAGGAGCAGGTAGGCCACCTCCTCGAAGTCGCCGGCACGGGCGAGCGGCTCGATGTCGTAGCCCCGATAGCGCAGACCCCCTTCGAGCGAGCAGATCGCCGTGCGGCCGGCCGTCACGCCGGCGAGTCCCTTGGCAAACTCGGTGGAGGCAGAAGGCATGGTCATGCGTGCTTTTCCTCGGATCGTGCCGCCCGGGCGGCCGCGGGGCCCGCCAGATGTGCATCGGGATGCCGCGGATCGTAGCCGAGCAGGTCATACAGTTCTTCGCGCGACTGCATGAGGTCGAGCAGGCTCTCCTGCGTGCCCTCGGAGGCGATGATCGCGAGGCCCGCCTCCATTGCCTTCATCGCCAGTCGCATGAGCGTGACGGGGTAGAGCACGGCGGTGAAGCCGAGGTCGGCCAGATCGGGAATGGAGACGAGCGGGCTGACGCCGAATTCCGTCATGTTGGCCAGGAGCGGGGTGCCTTCCAGGGCATCGCCCACCCGACGAAACTCCTCTCGCGAGGCGAGCGCTTCCGGAAAGAGCCAGTCGGCCCCGGCATCACGGTAGGCCTCGAGCCGGCGAATACAGTCGTCGAGGCCATGCACGCCGCGGGCATCGCTGCGGCCGATGATCACCGTGCCCGGATCGCTGCGGCCAGCGGTCGCTGCGGCCAGCCGCGCGCACATCTCGCTCGGCTCGACCACCCGCTTCCCGGCGAGGTGGCCGCACCGCTTGTCGGCCGGCTGGTCTTCGAGTTGGATCGCCGCGGCGCCCGCGGCCTCGAGCAGCCGCACCGTCTCCTCGACATCGCGTGGGCCGCCGAAGCCCGTGTCGGCATCGACCACGACCGGGATCGTGACGGCCCGGGCCAGGATCCGCGTCTGCTCGACGAGCTGGTCGCGGGTGAAGAGGCCGATGTCGGGCACGCCGAGCACACCGGCTGAAAATGCAGCCCCGGAAAGGTAGATCGCGTCGAAGCCCGCCTCCTCGACGAGCCGGCCCGCCAGCGCGAAGGGCACGCCGACGATGCCGAGCATCTCTTCGGTGACGGCCTTGCGGAGGGCCGAGCCTCCGGACGCCGTGGCGGGGCCGGTGGGGGCAGGAGGTGAGTCGGCCATCGGAGTCAGGGTATCCTGCGAGGAGGTGCGGGCGAGCCCGGAGTTATAGGTGCACGGCATGGTGAGCGGAAGCAGCGACGAGTCTGGCCGGGCGGCGGCGGTCGCGCGGTGGACCGTCGAGATCGCGTTGATCGCGGCGATTTTCGCCGCGGCCGGCGCCTGGCCCGTGCCCGACGTCAACGAGCCGGTGTACCTCACGAAGGCGCGGCACGCGGTCGATCCGACGTGGGCCGCCGGCGACTTCTTCCTCGAGACGCCCGATGCCCACGGCGTCTTCTATCGCGTGTTCGGCCCGCTCGCGGCAACGCTGCCGCTCGACCAGGCGGCCTGGGTCGGGCGGTTCGCGGGCTGGCTCGCGCTGGCCGTCGGCTTTCGGCACGTCATCGGTCCGCTCGCCGCCACGAGTCTCGGCAGGATTGCGGCGGCGGCTCTCTTCGCTCTGGCACTGCGGTGCACCACGATGGCGGGAGAGTGGGTGATCGGCGGCTGCGAGTCGAAGGTTTTTGCGTGGGCGTGCGTGCTCGGCGGGCTCGGCGAGTTGTGCCGCGGCCGGCCGGCGTCGGCCTGGCTGGCGATGGGCTGCGGCGCGGCGCTGCATCCGATCGTCGGTGGCTGGGGCATGATCGCGCTGGTGCCTGCTTGGTGGCTCACGCGAACGCTACCAGCTTTCATCGAGCCTCCCCGCAAGGAAGCCCTGAGCGCGAGCGAGGGGATCGTGACGAGAACAGCGGGACCTCGAACACTCGGTCCACATGCTCCTCGAGCTTGCACCGACCCCCTCGCCTCCCCGCAACGCCTTGCCACGACAACAAGACGCTTTGACTGGATGTCGTATAGCCAAGTGGTGACGGTGGCGTGTCTCGTTGGTGGGCTGATCGCGGCTGCGGCTGGGGTGGTGCCGGTGCTCGGGCTCTCAGGCGGAGCCTCGGCGGCCGAGCGGGCCGAGGCTGCGCGAATCTACGTGGTCGAGCGGCTCGGGCATCACCTGTTGCCGAGAACATTCGCGGAGCCGCTCGTGGCCCGATACCTCCTCGCGATCGTCGCCTGGTGGCTGCTCACGCGGCAGGCTCGACGCACGCCGGCCCGTACTCGGCTCGATACGTTGACGGTCGTCGCCCTGGGTGTCTCACTGACCGGACTCGCGATCGCGGCTGCGGAGCCATTCGCTCCAGCGACAGTGCACGGCCTGCTGCGGTTTTACTGGTTTCGGCTGGCCGACGTGATGGTGCCGCTGGCGTTGGCGGCGGCGGCCGTGGCAGTGCTCGAGGACGATGCCGCTTGCTCGCGGGTCGTGCCGGTGCGGCCTGCCGCCGTGCGGTGGATCGTGGCGCTGCTGCTCAGCGCCGATCTCGCCGCGCAGTCGGCTCATTGGCCGCTTCCGGGGCGTGAGCGGCTCGCGGCCCGGGCCGACTCGAAGCTCGATGCGGCCGCGTGGGTGGATGTGTGTCAGTGGGTGCGATCGAACACGCCGCCCGAGGCGCGGTTTCTCACGCCGCGCGGTGCCGGCAGCTTTACGTGGCGGACCGATCGGCCCGAGGTGGTGTCGTGGAAGAACAGCCCGCAGGACGCGCGATCGCTGATCGAGTGGCGGCGGCGGATCGTGGACGTGTTTTCGCCCACCGGCCGCCTGGGCGACATGGGGGCGTCGGTGGCGGCGATTGGCCCCGAGCGGATTCGTGAGGTGGCTGCCACCTACGGGGCCACGCATGCGATCGTGCCAATGCCTGCCGCCTGGCAGCCCGAGTTGCCGTTCGAGCGGGTGTATGCCAATGCGGGGTTTGCGGTGTATCGGATTGACCGTAGGCCCGTCGCTCCGTGACGGGCTGACGACCTACGGCCGCGCTGCGGGCTGGTCGAGCGAGACGCCGAGTTTCGCGGCCTTGATCCGCATCACGTGGGCGAAGGCCGGGAACGGATATTTCTTGCCGCGCTGGGTGGCCCAGAAAAACGTCGAGTCCACGAGCGGACCGGGGAGCCGGCCTGTTCGAACGTGTGTCGCGACCGCGTCGCAGAAGGCCACGTCGGCCGGTGCCTGCACCCGCAAGCCGGTCTTCAGGCGATCTGCGAGCGTGGGGATCGACGAGCGGGCGGCGGGCGGCGGCTCGGCGGCTCCACCCGTCGAATACGGTGCGGCCCAGGGTCCAAGCATGAGCACCAACGCGATCGACACACAGCGACGATCCATGCGGCACCTCCGTGAGGCCGCGGAGGGTCGCAGGGGGCGGGTTTCGGGTCAAGTCGGTGTGGCGTGCCGTGTTTCGGCGTGGGCAAGTCACGCCATGACCGTGCTGCCGTGGCTCTCAGCCCGTGAACCGGGCCAACGCATACGACTTCTTGCCCGTTCGCAGCACGAGCGTGGCGGCTCCGGCGAGGTCGCGTGGGGTGAGCCGGTGGGCGGCGTCGGCCACGCGGCGGTTGTTCACGTAGGCTCCCCCTTGCTCGATCGTGCGGCGGGCAGCACCGCCGCTCTGGGCGAGACCGGTCGCCTTCAGTGCCTCCACGAGCGGCAGGCCGTCCCCTTCCAGAACCGACCGCGGAAACTCGCTGCTGGGCACGTCGGCGAAGATCTCCGCCAGCGCGTCGTCATCGAGGCTCACGATTTCGGCGCCGAAGAAAATCTCGGTGGCCTGGCGGGCGGCGGCCAGACCCGCGTCGCCGTGCACGAGCCGCGTGAGTTCCTCCGCGATCCGCTTCTGGGTGTCGCGGGCGGCGGGATTCGAGGCCCGCTTGGCATCGAGTTCGCGAATCTCCTCGAGCGGCAGTTCCGTGAGTCGCAGCAGACAGCGGCCCGCGTCGTCGTCGTCGAGGTTGATCCAGTATTGGTAAAAGCGATAGGGGCTTGTCCGTTTCGGGTCGAGCCAGATGGCCCCCGAGGCGGTCTTGCCCATCTTCGTGCCGTCGGCCTTCGTGAGCAGCGGGCAGGTGATGCCGTGCAGGTCGCGGCCTCGGAGCCGGCGGCCGAGCTCGATGCCGGCGGTGATGTTGCCCCACTGGTCGCTGCCGCCGATCTGCACCCGGCAGTCGAGCGCGTCGGAGAGGTGTACGAAGTCCCAGGCCTGCAGCAGCATGTAGCTGAATTCCGTGTAGGAGAGGCCGCCGTCCCGCTCGAGCCGGCTCTTCACGGAGTCCTTGCCGAGCATCTGTGAGAGCGGCACATGCTTGCCGACGTCGCGCAGGAATTCGAGGTAGCCCACGCCCCGCATCCAGTCGGCGTTGTTGACCACGTGCACGCGGGCCGCCGTGCTCGAGAGGACGGCACGGATCTGCCGCTCCACTCCGGCGATGTTCGCGGCCAACTCGTCCGGCGAGAGCAGATTGCGTTCCTCGCTGCGGCCGCTCGGGTCGCCGATCATGCCGGTGGCCCCGCCGACGAGGGCCACGGGCTCATGCCCCGCCCGCGCCACGCGTCGCAGGAGCACGAGCGCCACGAGATGCCCAACGTGGAGGCTGTCGGCCGTCGGATCGAAGCCGGCATACACCCGGCGGCCCGGCGTCGCGAGCCACTCGCGCAGCGCCTGCCCATCGGTGGACTGCTGCACGAGCCCACGGGCTTCAAAATCGGAGAGGAGGTCTGACTGCATGATGCACACCCGTATTTGGCCGCCAGGGGAAGCCGGAATCGGCGGAAGCTCGAGGAGCCTTGGACCGAGTCCGCGAGGTCCACCGCGACGAGACTTCTGCCGTTCCGGCGTTTTCTTTCGTGAACGCCCGCTATCGCCACATGTCGTCATTCGCGAAGGGATGCGCGGGCCCGCCCAGCTTCGGCGCCGGCAGCGCCTTGAGCGCCTGCTCGGCGAGCCGCAGATCCTCGCGGGAGGTGATCTTGAGGTTGATCGGTGAGCCGGGCACGACCGTCACCCGGTGTCCGAGTGCCTCGACCAGCTGGGCCTCGTCGGTGTGGGCGGGATCGTGCTTCGCGGCGAAGGCCCGCGTGAGCAGGTCGCGGGAAAACACCTGCGGCGTCTGGGCCTCCCAGAGGCCGGTGCGATCGACCGTGCCGGTGATCGTGTGATCGGGGCCGACCCGTTTGAGCGTGCCAACGACGGGCGTGGCGAGGATCGCGGCGCCAGTGCGGACGCCGGCCTCGAACACGCGGTCGATCCAGGCGGATGCGATGCACGGGCGGGCGGCGTCGTGGATCGCCACCATGTCGATCTCGGGGCCGAGTTTCTCCAGGCCGTTGCGGACGGAATCGGCCCGCTGCGCGCCCCCCTCGGCCAGCGTGATCCCCATGAAGGCAAGGTTCGCGCCGAACTTCTCGCGAAAGCTCTCGCGATCCTCCGCCGACACCACCACCACCACCTGCTTCACGTCGGGGCGGTCGATGAATTTCTCGGCCGAGTGGAGCCAGACCGGTCGCCCGGCCAGCGGCGCGAACGGCTTCTTGTAGTTCGCATCCTGAAAGCGGCTGCTCTGGCCCGCCGCGGCGAGGATGACTCCGAACGTGGGCATGGTTACCGGGCCCGCGTGGCGATGGCGCGGTCCATGAGCAGTCGGAGCGTGGCCTTCACAGCCGGCTTGTCATGGATCCACGAGGCGAAGGCCTCGCCATGCGATGCATAGACATCGACGAGCCATTGCGGGGCATCGGAAAGGAGCCACTCGCGGAAGAGCAGCCACCGCGGGTTCGTCGGGCCATACACCTCGCGGGCGACCCAGCACATCATGCCGCCGCCCATGCCGCCACCACCGCCCATGCCACCACCACCACCCATGCCACCGCCACCCATGCCACCGCCACCCATGCCACCACCACCCATGCCACCACCACCCATGCCGCCGCCACCACCACCGGAGAAGCTGAACGTGGTCACGTTGCCGATGCCCGAGAAGAGCGGCGTTGCCGTTACTCGTACGTATCGTCTGTCATGGGACACGATGGCGCGAAACGACGCATTCACGCCCTCGGGCAGCGTCGTGATCAACGGCTGGTAGCCCACCGCACCCGATCCACCAAAAAACGGGGTGCCGCTCTGCCGCTGCGCATCGCCGGCGGCGTCGCGGCTCTTACCGAGCTCACTCAGCGTCGCCGGATTACTGAGCGAGGCGAGTTGCTGCGATAGAACCGCCTTACCGACCGCCTCCTGCACGGCGATATCCTGAGCCACCTGCGCCTCGGCGAGCGGTTGCTGCCTCCGTCCGGTGGGGAGATCGACCACGAGGACCTGTTCGTCGGCGGTGACAGGCACCTGCTTGCGAATCGTCTGCTCGTGCTTCGTGCCCTTGTGGATGGTCATTGCAACCGAGATCGTGTCGGCGTTGACCTTCCCGGTGGATCGCCGCACGAGCGCCCGGTAGGTGCCCGGGAAGCCGAGCGTGGCCGCATAGCGTTCGCGATGCACCTGGCCGGACGCATCGGTCGGACAGCGTTCGTCAGCCAGAAGTGTGCCGCCCGAGGTGCTGCGGGAGACCTGCCGCGAGCAGACCGTGCCGGTCGGCTCCTCGACGAGCATGTCTACGTCGGCATCACCGGTCCATGCGATCTCGATCACGAGGTCGCGGGCCTTCGCCTGATCGACGGCCGCGCGGAGGGCGGCCGCGGCTTCGGGCTCGCCGCCCTTCTCGAGCCGTTCGATCGTGGCCTCGGCCAGTTGCGAGGCCCGCATGGCTATCTCCTGCTGGCCGGCCGGCCATTCGTTGGCGAGCACCCCCGGGCACGCCCACTTCAGGGCGGTCACGTCCTCGGACCGATCGGCGAGCGTCATCGCGAGGGCGAAGGCCTCCCGATTTGCCGGGTCGAGCAGCGTCACCTGACGGCAGAGCCGCAGGGCCTGCCGATCGGAGCCGAAGCGGGCCAGGTAGTTGGCCAGTGACAGCAGATCGACGGGCGACGTCGCAAAGTCGGCCCCGGAGAGGAGCACCCGCTCCACGTCGGCTTTCGGGCGGCCAGCCGCCTCCATGGCGAGAGCGAGCGATTCATACATCCACGACTCGGCATAGCCGCAGGCGATCGCCGCCGAGATCAGGTCGGCAGCGCGGTCAAACCGGCCTTGAGTGCCGAGTTCGGCGGCGGAAACCCGGATCTGGCCGAGCCGTGCAGCGAGTTCGCGAGGATCGACCCCAGGTTTCGCGGATGCGTCGCCAGGATCGGTCGCGGTCGGCAGATACGCCGCCACCGCGGCTCGGAGGTCGGCAGCATCGATCACGTTTGCAGGCAGCCCCGCCCGGTCAGCCGGAGCGGGTGCACCGTCCGTGGTCGGCGGGTCGATGTCGGGCTTTTCCCGGCGGGCCACACGGGCCTTGGCCTCGGCCACCTGGAACTGTCCGGCTACGGCAAGCAGGCCGCCGCCGCGACGCGGTTCGACGACCGCGTTCATCAGAATCCGCAGTGCCACCTTCACGCCCGGCTTGTCGTGGATCCAGTCGGCGAAGGCGGGGCCGTGAGCCGCGTAGAGATCATGCAGCCATGCCGGAGCCTCGGTCGTGAGCCACGAGCGGAAGACGAGCCAGCGTGGGTCGTGTGCGCCGTATACCTCGCGGGCGACCCAGCAGAGGCCGCCACCACCGAGACCACCTGCGGCGCCACCTGGCAGCGAATTCTGGTTTTGGCCGGAAGTGCCACCCAGGTTGAAGGGATTTACGGCGTTCATCGGATCGACCGGCAGCACCAGGTCGCCGACGGCATAGACCCGCGGCACGAGGTCGGTGGAGGCGGCCTCCTTCGTGGTGATCACCAGCGTCTCGTCCTTGACCAGGTAGGTCATGTCTTGATTTGCAAGAATCCGCCGGAGCGCGGATCGCAGGGAGATGCCCGCTGCGGATGCCGTCACGGTGGCGTCGTTGAGGTCGATGCCCTCGAGCGCCCGCTGGTCGAACTCGACCGGAATGCCGAATTGAGCCTCGATCGCGGCCTCCAGATCCTTCAACGAATTTTGATTGAACTCGAACTTGGGGCCGGTCGGCTTTTCGAGCGCCTCGTAAATCCGCTTCTCGTTCTCGTTGCTCGGGTCGAAGGCCGCAGGGCGATATTTCGCCCTCAGCCGGTTGATCTCCGCCCAGCGATCCGCCTTCGGATAATGGATCGGCGGGTCGTCGGGAATCGGGATCGCGGCCACGTCGACGAGGTGCAGCGAGTCCATGAACCCACGTTCCTGATCCCGTTTCACCCGCATGTTCTCGGTGTCGTAATCCAGGATCCGGGCCACCAGAGGGGCCGTGCGGGCGACGACGCGGGCGGTCATGGGCACCGGGTGATTGGCCCAGAGCCGCGGGGCCTCTTTCTCCAGTTCCTCGCCCACCACCCGCTCCGCCTCGACGAAGGCCCGCGTCGGTGACTCGTAGCCGATGATCGTGTCCCCTTCGAGAAAGGTCGGATACCGCTCCGACTGGGCGTAGCCGTCGCGGATTCCTCGCTCCACGAGGGCGTTGTACCGTTCGACGAGCTGCTTGATCCGCTCCTCGCGGCGTTGGAGCTCCGTGTTGAGTCGGTCGCGCTCGCGGCCGATCGCCGCCTTACGCTCGGCGGCCAGATCGCATTCGAGCTTCGCTCGCGACCGCACGATCGACTCGCGGATGCGACCCTCGAGCTGCCGCAGCAGACGATCACGGTCGCCCGGGGCGAGATCGGCCGAGTCGCGGATGAGTTGCTGCGCCTCTTTCAAGAGATCGCGGGCCCGATCGGGGTCGGTGGAAAGCAGCTGGCGGGCATCGCGGATGCGGATGGCCGTCTCCTGCTCCAGCTGCTGGGCTCGTACCTGGCGCATCGCCTCGGTGTCTTCGAGGTCGCTGTCATCCTCAGCGGTCCGGGCCGGGGGCTGCCAGCCTGGCTTGGGGGGAGCGACGGCTTCGGCCGCAGGCAGTTCCTCAGCCTGCCGCGCGGCAGCCAGCCGCACGACGGCCGCCTCGGTATTGTCGGGATCGCGGCGCAGCGAAGCTTCCGCCAGTCGCACCGCCGACTCGTGGGCACCCGACGCCTCGGCCTGCTTCGAGAGTTGAGCCAGCGCCGCGGCCTCGCCCCGGATCACGTCACGGGCCAGGTGCATGCCCTGTCGCCCCAGCAGCGGCAGAAAGATACCGTCGGTGTTCCAGGCGTTGCGGGCGAGGATGCCGAGATAGGCGTGTTCGTCGCTCGGCGTGGCGGTGGGGAGCGACAGTGTCACGGGCGTCGGCGTGCCCGCCGCACCCGCCAGACTGAATGAAAGCTCGGCGGTGGCGGGCGGCCCGGCCAGAAGAACGACGGAGTCGCGGTCCGCCCGCAGGGGCGGGAGTTGGGCGGGCAGCATCCGCAGGGGGGGCGTCCGCTCCGTGGCGAGCGCAGCATGTTCCGGCCAGACGACGGGCTGCACAGCCAAGGCGGCGATCCGTGCGCCGGCGTCGGCCACCGATTCACCCTCGGCAGGCACGATCAGCATGCCGCCGGTGGCGCTTGCCACCGCGGCCAGGCAGGGCCAATTGACCTGGGGTCCGATGCCGAGCGCCGACACGACCACCCGTTGCGACCGCAGACGGTCGAGCGCGACGGCGAACTCGGCCGTCTCGACACCGGCAAACCCGGGGCCGTCGCCAACATAGATCACGACCTGCCGGCGGCTGGCATCGGCAAACAGATCGGCTGCGGATTCGAGCACCGCCGGGAGATCGGTGGCCCCGAGCGGTGTGCGGGCTTCGAGTTCGCGCAACGCCGCTGCCACCACAGCACCACGTGCCTCGGCAAAGCCGGATCCGAGCGGCGTGCAGGTGACGTCCACAGCCGCAAGTCGCAGGCGATCATCCGCGCGGGCGGCGGCGATCAGGCTGCGGACTGCTTCGATTTGACGGGTGCGATGGGCCCCGATCTGGCTGGCCGACGTATCCACCAGCACGAGCACGTCGGCGGCTGCTGCCACGGTGGGGACCGTGGCCGCCCTGAGACCGACGGCGGTCGCAACCAGAGATGGTTCGCCAACCGTCGTCTCGCCGGCTTCGACGAAGGAGACGGCGACCGGCTGGTCCGCCGCCGAAGCAGCGAGCGAAGCCGGGCCGAAGCCGAGTGCGACCAACCCGGCGAGCGCGGGTGCGATGGGCCACGGAAGGCGGTGGACGGACATGCGGGACACTCCGGAGTCGGGGCAGAATCTGCTCGCTGTGGAGCATATTGACCGCCCCGCCGCCCCGCCAATGTCGATCTGTGGGCGAAATTGGCCGTTCACCCCTTTTTTGTCCCCTCTGTTTTCGCCTTGGCCGGCCCGTGTGGAGTCGCAATACTCGCTGTCCGCCCTTTTTCAGCGTGCGAATACCCATGTTCAAGGCGATTCGTCGTGGTGGCCATTGTCTGCGGTGGCTCGTGCCCCTCGCCATCTGGCCGGGTCTGGCGGCCGCCCAGCCGCGGGCGTTCACGCCCGAGGAACAGACCAACATCGCCGTCTACGAGGCGGTGAATCGCAGCGTGGTGAACATCAATACGAAGGCCACCGTGCCTACCGGGCTGTTTTTGTTGGAGGTGCCATCGGAGGGGGCGGGCTCCGGCATCGTGCTCGACAAGCAGGGGCATGTGCTCACGAACTTCCACGTGGTCGAGGGGGCCAAGGAGATTCAGGTGCTGCTCTACGACGGGTCGGGGCATGCCGCCGCGGTCGTGGGGGTCGATCCGGCCACCGACGTCGCCGTGTTGAAGGTCGATGCGCCGCCCGATCTGTTGCAGCCGGTCGCGTTCGGGAGTTCCGCCGATCTGAGGGTGGGGCAGCGGGTGTTCGCGATCGGCAACCCGTTCGGCCTCGAGCGAACGCTCACAACGGGCATCATTTCGAGCCTCAATCGCTCGCTCCCCACGCGGACGGGCCGCACGATCAAGTCGATCATCCAGACCGATGCGGCGATCAATCCCGGCAATTCGGGCGGGCCGCTGCTCGATAGCGGCAGCCGGCTGATCGGCGTGAACACGGCCATCGCCAGCCGCACCGGCCAGAGTTCGGGCGTGGGATTCGCGATCCCCGTGGGGACGGTGGCGCGGATCGTGCCGCAGCTCATTCGGCAGGGGAAGGTGATTCGACCCGATGCCGGCATCGCCCGCGTCTACCAGTCGGACGCGGGGCTCGTGGTGGCCGCGCTCACGCCGGGGGGGCCCGCCGAGCGGGCCGGCATCCGCGGCTTCAAGGTGATCCGCGAACGGCGACGACAGGGGCCGTTCATGGTGGAGACGGAACGGGTCGATCGCACGGGAGCGGATCTGATCGTCGCCGTGGCTGGGCAAAGCGTGCGGAATGCGGACGATTTCCTGTCGGCCGTGGAGTCGAAAAATCCGGGCGACCAGGTGCTGATCACGGTGCAGCGAGAGGGGCATAGGCTCGATGTCCCGCTCGTGCTGGACGCCGAAAAATAGGGGCTTTCAGCTCTTTTTTTCGGCCGCGTGAACCAGCTCCGGCCGAGGGGCGTAGAGCTGGAGTCGGCGGGCTCGCCTGCCGATACTCTCCGTCCCCGAGCAATTTTTTTGCGGCTCAAAGCGAGGCTGTTGACCGGCCAAGCGAGCCTGCTATGCTTGGGGGCTCGCCGCAAGGAACTTTCGAGTTCACTGCGGCGAAATGATCTTTGACAATTCGGCAGTTCGATCTCTTTTGGTTTCGGCCGGCACGCGATTGTGACCGGCAAGCGATCGGAAGCGGTGCTTCGTTGCTTCGGCAACGAACCTCGCTCTGGTCGCGAACCATTTATTCACAGACAGATCGAATCTCTTCTGAGATTCCGGAAACTCAACCGTCGGGCTTGCCCGGCATGACGATCCAAATCAATTGAAGGGTTTGATTCTGGCTCAGAGTGAACGTTGGCGGCGTGGATTAGGCATGCAAGTCGAGCGAGAACCGTAGCAATACGGGGACAGCGGCGAAAGGGACAGTAATGTGTAGGTACCTACC
>CAMDDA010000087.1 GCA_945890755.1 Candidatus Kuenenia stuttgartensis | reverse complement strand
GCGGCCCATGTCGGTCGCCGCCCAGTCGGCGTGCCAGCGAACGACATCGTCGATGCTGTCGATGACCAGACCGTGCGCGATCGTGTGGCCGAGCGCGCTGAGCGCCGTGTCGACCAGCGGCGCCCAGGCAACGCTCGCAACGATCAGGTCGGCGAGTGCGCCGGCCAGGCCCGGCACGGCCGCGGCCTGGGTCGCAAGCAGCCGCCGCGCCGCATCCGACAGCCCCTCCTGGCGTTCGACGAGCTCACGGAGTACGTCGCACCGTTCCCGACAGGCTTCGAGCTTCGCCTGCCAGCCCGCGAGCTCCCGCCAGGCCGACTGGATCGCATCGGCCTGCTCCCGCGCCGCTGCCTCCAGGTCGTCCACGTGGCGACTCGCCGCCGCGGACCGGCTGACGAGTGATTCGAGGTTGCCCTCGTAGGCCGCGACCGACTCGGAGATCCGCGCATGCTGAATCCGTGCGGCAGCGACCGCATCGCGAGCTGCTTCCGCAGCGGTGCGGGCGTCGGCGGCCCGGCGGGCAGCGAAGCTGCAGGCCGCCTCCAGGCGGAGCTGTTCCTGCCGCGTCTGATCGACGGCACGGGTCGCAGCGCTGAGTCGTTGCCGGTTCGAGTCGGCGTCGTGATGGGAACCGGCCGCCGATCGCTCGCAGCCGGCGAGCCGCGTGGCAAGCGCCTCCAACGCCGACTCGATCGCGGAGGTTGTGTGCCGGGCCGCGGCGACCGCCGTCGCTGCGGCTCGCTCTTCGCGGCGGGCCGTGTCGATCGCCTCCGCGGCCTCGACACCCTCGCGTTCAATGTCGCCGCGACGGCCGCGAAGCAGGTTGAGCGTCGCCTCTGCGGTCGCGGCCCGCTGTGCATCGCCGGCGACGGCCGTTCGCGCTGCTGCCACGCCTGGGCCGATGGTCTCGAGTGCCGCGGCAAGCTCCGTTGCCTCGGTGGCCGCGGTGAGGGCAGTCGCCTCGGCGGTGGCCTGTTCGCCCCGTACGGCCGCATGGACTTCGACCACGGCGGCCACGGCGGCATCGACGGCCGCGAGGTCCTGCGTGGCGGCGGCCAGCCGCAGCGCCTTGAGGCGATCGGTCATCTGCCGCCAGCGACGGGCTCGAGCGGCCTGATGCTTCACCGTCTCCAGCCGGCTCGACACCTCCCCCACGATGTCGGCGAGTCGCTGCCGGTTGAGCTCAGCCCGCTCGAGGCGGCGGAGGGCCTCGGCGCGGCGGGCGCGGAACTTGGTGATCCCGGCCGCTTCCTCGAAGACGGCACGACGGTCGCGGCCCGACGCCACGAGCAGGGCATCGACTCGGCCCTGCTCGATCACGCTGTAGGCGTCCGTCGCGGCGCCCGTGCCGGAGAAGAGTTCGCGGATGTCGCGGAGTCGGGAGGTCTCTCCGTTGATGAGATACTCGCTCTCGCCGCTCCGCTGCACGCGGCGGGTGATCTGCACCGCGGCCGCCTGCACCGGCAGTGCGCCGGCCGTGTTGTCGAAGATCAGCGAGACTTCGGCGTAGTTGAGCGGCTTTCGGGACTGCGAACCCGCGAAGATGACGTCGGTCATCTCTTTCCCGCGCAGGCTGCGGACCGACTGTTCGCCCAGCACCCACTTGATCGCATCGACGACGTTCGACTTGCCCGAGCCGTTCGGGCCGACGACGACCGTGATGCCCTCGGGGAACTCGAACCGCGTGCGGTCGGCGAAGCTCTTGAAGCCGTAGAGCTCCAGGGCCTGAAGCCTGGTCATGAGGCCTCGTCCGCGAGCGGTTCCCCGCGGGCGGACGCGGTCGAATCGTCGGCGTCCGCGGGGATGTCGCGCGCTTGTCGGGACGCCTCCTCGTGGATGCTCTGGCGGCCGTCGAACTCGGTTGGCACCGCATCGAACGCCAGTCGGCTCGACAGGGCGTGACGGCCACTGGCCTGCTGCAGGAACTGCACGGCGTCGGGATATGTGCCGCCGGTCTCGATCACGGCCCTGACGATGGCGTCGGCGGTGGCATCGACCTCGAGTGACTGATCGTCGGCGCCGGCGGCGAACCTACTCACGCGGGCCGTGCGGCCTTCGACGACCACGACGATCGCACTGCCGGCCTCCGCCCGCAGGCCGTCGGCCACGGGATGGTCGGTGCCGAAGAACACGATCTCTGGCCGGTAACTTCGGGTCACGTGCACGAGCGGCGGGCCCTTCACGTCGAGCACGTGCATCGAGCAGGCATCGCCGAGCCGCTCACCGCGGACGAGCGGGAGATTGCGGTCCATTTTCCAGAGGGCCCGGAAGGCGCCGTAGCGGGTTTCGGCGCTCGCACTGGCGAGCAGCGACTGCAGGGCGTCGATGCCATTGGCATCGTCGAGCACGCCGAGCGCCGCCAGCGCCGCGGGGCGGGCGCTGCGGAGCGTGCGGGCAGCTTCGGCGAGCTGCGGCGCGGCGACCGACTCACCGAGATAGGCGAGCGCCTCGGCCGCGGCGAATCGGATTTCAGGGTCCTTGGAGTCGAGGGCTGCCCGAAGCGTGGGGATGGCATCCTTGCCGATCGCCTCCAGGCGGAGCGAGGCTGTGGGAGCGGTGACGGGATCCTCAAGCTGCCGTTCGAGCAACTGGAGCCGTGCATGCCGCCCTTCCGGCGGCTCGATCACGGCCACGCTCTGCACGACTCGCAGGTAGCGGGGGAGATTGTGCCGGTAGACGGGGGGCACATCGAGGGCGATGTAGCGGTCGGTCCGCGGTGTGGCCACGCCCCGCTTCGAACCCTTGATCACGGCGTGGAACCGGCGGTTGATCCAGTCGCCGAGCCGCTTCGACATGGCGAACGAGCGGTGCTCGGCCGAGAGCACGAGGCCCAGTTCGCGGTCCGTGAGCGAAATGCCGCCACCGGGCACGCGGGCTCGCAGCTTCGACTTCGAATCGCGGGTGCCGTCGGACACGGGATCGACCAGCACCGGGCCCGTCGCCAGGCCGAGTTCGTGGCCGTCACGGATCGCATTGCCGAGCACGGCCATCTCCGCGAGCCGCGTCTCCATCAGCCAGCCTCCTTCGAGGCTCGTCGTCTCGTTGTCGGGGGGCACCTCGAGATGAATGTCGAAGCGGTCTCCCTTGCGCACGCCCGGTGGCAGGTAGCCATGCACCCAGACGAGGGCCGTGGACGGGGAGCCGAGGAGCCGGTTGGGCTCGATGACACCGCGGGACTGCATGTCTCCCAGCAGGGTCTGACGCTGCGGGCCGGGGGGCGGATCGCTGCCTGTGTTGGCCAGGCCGGTCACGAGCGCCGCATGTTCGATCCGCTTCGCGCTCAGGCCCCAGGGAGCGGCGTAGTCGCCCACCATTCGCGTGCCCGCCTCGAGTTTGGCGAGAGCCTCGATCTCCGGACTCTGGCTGCGGATCGCCGACTCCGCGCAGCCGACGAAGGCTGCGACCGCCAGGGCGGCAGTGGCGAGGAGGCAGGCTCGCGGTGAGGCGGGGTGATGCATGCGCGGTGTGGGCGGCGTCATGGGGGGATTCGGGCGGGGACGGTAGGTGTGGGTCGGAGCGCGGTCAAGGCCGGTTCAGTCCCCGACAAGAGTGCGCCGGCTCGGGGACGGTGCGCGAGCCTGGTTGAAGTGTGCCGGCTCGGGGGCGGTACAAGTCTCGTCGCGGGACCTCGAAGACTCGGTCCAAATGCTCCTCGAGCTTGCACCGACCCCCTCGCCTGCCTGGTTTCTTTGGCTGCGCATCAGGCAAACGTGCGTGAAGGACGGCTTGGTGTGGGGGAGGTCGGCTGCTAGGGTTCGCCGCCCATGAGGACGCACCACGAGATTTCAGTGACCGCTGGAGAACGGAACGTGACAGCCTCGTCGACCACCCTGGCCGGCATTCACGTGCGGTGGATGATTCGCCGCGACATGCCCGAAGTGCTCACGATCGAGCGGGAGGCTTTCGAGTTTCCCTGGTCGGACGAAGACTTCACCCGCTGCCTGCGGCAGCGGAACTGCATCGGCATGGTGGCCGAGTATGCCGACTCCGTCGTGGCCTTCATGATCTACGAACTCCACCGCTCCCGGCTGCACGTCCTCAACTTCGCCGTGCTCCGGTCGCACCGGCGGCTCGGCATCGGCACGCAGATGCTGCGGAAGCTCGCAGCCAAGCTGGCTCCCGAACGCCGCAACCGCATCGGGCTGGAGGTGCGGGAGACGAACCTGGCGGCGCAGCTTTTCTTTCGGTCCGCCGGATTTCGCGCCACGTCGGTGCTCAAGGACTTCTATCAGGACACGACGGAAGACGCCTATTTGATGGAGTTCTGGCCAGAGTCGCAGGGCGTGTCAGTGCCGCGGCGGCTCGCCGGCTGAGAGCACCGCGTCGATCGCCGCGGCGCGACGCCGCAGGCGGTCGAGCACCGGGGCGTGGCCTTCGGCCGCGGCGAAAACGGTGAGGAGAGGCGCGGCTGCCGGAATCGCGGTGCCGACGCAGGGGATGTCGGCAAGCATGGGCCATGCCGCCTCGTCGGCCGTGAGCGGCTGGCAGGCTCGCAACAGGCTTGCGTGCCGTGCCGCATCGATCACGGTGTCGTCCGTCGTGAACAGCACGGCCTTGCCCCAGAACGTGTCCGTGGCGCAGAGGGTCGGCAGGGCCGCCGCCTCTCCGTGACATGCCGCAACGTGGACGGCGGCCAGCGACTCGCCGGTGCTCCGCTCGACAAGCTCCATCGAGGCGGTTGGCCGCGGATTGACCTCGATCAGGTGCACGCCGCCCGATGCGTCGATGACGACGTCTGCGCCGATGAGTCCGGCGAGCCCGAGCGGTGCGCAGGCCGCAGCGAGCGCGTGACCGAGCCGATCGAGTGATGTGCGGATGTGCGGCGGCACCCGCGGGAGCGGCAGGTCGAGCGAGCCGCAGTAGGCGAATGGCCGGGCATGGCACCAGTCGAGGCCGACGAGCTGCCGGCTCACGGCCCAGAGCCGCCCGCTGCCGACACGAGGGATGACGAACGCCGCAGCCCACGACTCACCCATGACCCACCGTTGCCAGACGTGGGTCTCAGGGTCGCGATCGTCCGTCAGGCGGTCCCACGCGGCGATCCCTCGGCCGCCGGCCGATGCCCGGGGCTTCACGAGGAACGTGCCGTCGCGAGGCACGGCCGCAGGCGTCGTGAACGTGGCGGGAAACCCGATGCCTGCGGTCCGCAGCACGTCGGCAAGCCAGGCATGATCGCGGACCGCCCGAGCTGCGGCCGCCGATGTGCCGAGCAGCGGCCGCTCGGCGGCGATCGCGGAGATGACGTCGGGATGGTTCTCGAGGCCGCCGGTGTAGCACCATGGCGCTGCGGGCAAGCCGGTCACGGCCGCCACGAGGCTCTGCGGATACCGAAGCCCGCCGCAGGTGCCGGCGGCGACCGTCGTCGCCGCCACCCCGCGCAGATCGGCATCGCCAAACAGGTCGGCGGCGTGCACCGTCCAGCCGGCCCGGGCGGCCGAGCAGGTGAACGCCCGCACGCTCGCCCCCACGGCGATCAGGTCGTGTCCGCCAGGTCGCCGGGTTGTTGGCATGGTCGAAAATGGTATCCTGCCAGCCCGTTTTCGAAGCACGATTTCATACCTAGGGAGAGCCGCACGATGTCGATGTTCATTGGTGAAGCGTTGGCTGGTGATGGGAACGAGATTGCCCACATCGATCTCTTGATCGGCAGCAAGGACGGCCCGGTCGGCGTGGCGTTTGCCAATGCCTTGGCCCGGCAGAGCGAGGGCCACTCGAACCTGCTGGCCGTGCTCACCCCGAACCTCGCCGTGAAGCCGGCGACCGTCATGATCACGAAGGTCACGATCAAGGGGGCCAAGCAGGCCGTGCAGATGTTCGGACCCGCCCAGGCCGCCGTGGCCAAGGCCGTGGCCGACAGCGTGGCATCGGGTGTGATCCCGAAGAGCGACGCGGAGAATCTCGTGATCGTATGCGGCGTGTTCATCCACTGGCTGGCCGCCGACGACAAGAAGATCTACGAGTACAACTACAAGGCGACCGTGGATGCCATCTCGAACGCCATGAAGGGCAAGCCCTCGGTCGATGAGATGCTCGCCGGCAAGGACCAGGCCGCGCATCCCTTCAAGGGCTTCTAGTCATGCGTCACGCGGCTGCCGGGGCCACTGGTGGCCCCGGCGGCGGCGTGTAGGCCCGTCACTCCGTGAAGGGTTGCCTGGAGTCTCGTCGTGCCCAAGCGAATCCTGATCCAGCTCGACTGTGATGCGCAGCCGAGTACGTTCGATGCCGTGGTGGCCGTCGACGCCGGAGCGGACGTGCTCCTGCGGCACGGCGGCGTAACGCCTGAAAACGTGGCGTCGCTCGTCCATGGGGCGATGTTCACCCGCGGCGGAGCCGACCTCGCTTCGACGGCGATCTTCATCGGCGGCTCCGACGTGGCGGCGGCTGAGGCGGTGGCTGCTCGCGTGCGAGGGACGTTCTTCGGTCCCGTGCGCGTGGGCGTGCTGCTCGATCCTTCCGGTGCGAATACGACGGCAGCGGCTGCCGTCGTCGCTGCGGCCCGTCACCTGCCGCTCAAGCCCGGTGAAAAGCCTCAGTCGCGGGCGCTCGTGCTGGGCGGCACCGGTCCCGTTGGTCAGCGGGTCGCCCGACTGCTCGCCGGCCGCGGGGCGAACGTGACGGTGGCCTCCCGAACGCTCCGTCGGGCCGAGGATGTCGTGCAGCAAATCTCGGCGAAGCTCCCGCAGGCCGCCGTGTCGGCTGCTGAGTGGACCGGGAGCGTGCGGTCGGATACGGCCCTTGCCAAACTCGTCGAGCAGATCGATCTGATCGTGGCGGCCGGTGCGGCCGGTGCCAAACTTCTCGACGCGCCTGGGCGGGCGCTGGCCCGGGCGGCCAAGGTGATCATCGATCTCAACGCCGTGCCGCCTGCGGGCATCGAGGGCGTCGTTGCCAACGACAAGGCGCGGCCCGACGGCGGCGCCGTCGTCTACGGGGCGCTCGGCGTCGGCGGCACGAAGATGAAGATCCACAAGGCCGGGATCGACAGGATCTTCACGCAGACCGACGCCTTTCTCGACGCCGAAGACCTGCTCACGATCGGCGAGCAGCTGTAGGCGCGTTGTTCCACAACGGGCCGACGCGGGCACGCTCAACGAGGCTTCTTCGTCGGCTCGCGACCCAAGATCGCCGTCAGCACGATGAGGATCGTCGTGCCCACGAGGAGCATGACGATGTTGCGGCGGCTGCGGCGGAGTTGCTTCTCTTCGGCGCTGAGGCGGCGGAGTTCGACCGCGCCAGTTTCTGTCTCGAGCGTGCTGACGGGCTCACGAAATTCGAGGTCGCGGTTCCGTTCCACCGGCTGGGCGGCGGCCTCTGCGAGCGTCGGGGCCATCTCACGCCAGACAGGATCGGCAACGGCGGGGCTGGCGTTTGCCACGGGGGCTTGCGGAGCCGGTGGAGGAGGTGGCAGCTCCGGCTCGGGCACGAGAAACGACGCCTGACACACAGGGCAGCCGGCCACCGTGCCGACGAGGTCGTCGCTCACCGCGAGCGCCGCAGCACACTGCGGGCAGGCGACGGCGAAGAGTTCGGGCTCGGAGGCGGCGTCGATCGAGTTCATGGTGCAGGAGGCCGTGGGGCATGGCACGCAGCCGCCAGCCGGCGAGCGGTGATTGCGTCGATCATGCCCGGCGCGAATCGGGCCGCCAGAGCGTAGCCCTTCGCCTGCCAGCCGGGAAGGATTTCGCGGCGGCGGCGTTCGAGTCCCGTGACGATCTCGGCTGCGGCCCGCGCCGCCGGCATCTGCCGTCCGCGTGACCACGAGGCCCGTTGCCCCGCGACGAGACCCTCCCAAAACTCCGACTGCGTGGGGCCGAGGCTCGCGAGCAGCACGTCGATACCCAGGGGAGCGAGTTCGGTGCGGAGCGTCGTCGCGAGTGACCGCAGGGCGGCCTTCGCGGCGCAGTACTCACCGTGCCAGGGCAGGGGATGATGGCCGAGGATCGAGCCCACGAGCACGATCGCCGGATCGGTGCCCGCTGCGAGAAGGGGCAGGCACCTGCGGACGAGGTCGGCAGGCGCGAGAAAGTTCACGGCCATGACGCGGTCAAGCGTTGCGCTCGACAGCTCGCGAAAAGGCCCGACCGCGCCGCTGCCGGCCACGCTCGCGCAGACGTCGAGACCCCCCAGCCGCTCGACCGCCACGGCGCACAGCCGCCCGCGGAAGTCGGAGTCGGTCACGTCGCCAGCCTCCGTGATGATCGATCCAGCCGGTGCTTCCGCGACGAGGCTTGCGAGCCGATCCGCCCGTCGTGCCGTGGCCAGCACACGACCGCCTCGGCTCGCAATGGCCAAGGCGAGGCTGCGGCCGACGCCCGAGGAGCTGCCGGTGACGAGCACCCTCAGGCCTGCGATCCTGCGGAGCCGGGGACGCTGTGGGCGACGAGGCGAGGGCGTGCTCATGGCGAGGCTGCGACGTCGGGGCGATCGCTCGGTTCGGCGGCCGGGCGTTCGGACGGCTGGACGTGAGGCTGCACGGAGGCCTCGGCAGGATCAATGCGGCCCAAGAGGGCTGCGGGCAGACGGCAGTGGATCGTGACGCGGTCGTCGTGGAACTGCCGCGAGAGCACCTCGCCGTGCCGGCCAAGCCAGGCGAGCAGGCGGCCATTACCGGCGCTGGTCTGGACATCGATGTCGCGGAAGCCGCGGCCGAGGCAGTCGCTCACGGCGCGGGCGAGCTGGGGCAGGCCGACGCCTGTGCGGGCTGCGATCCCGATCGCATGCGGATAGCGGGCAAGCAGCCTGTCGCGGGCGGCCGCATCGGGCAGGGCATCGAGCTTGTTGAGGACGAGGAGCGCGTCTTTCTCGTCCACACCCAGCTCCTCGAGCACGCTGCGGACGGCCATGATCTGCGCATCGACCAGCGGGCTCGAGGCATCGGCCACGTGCAGCAGCAGATCGGCCTGCCGCGTCTCCTCGAGCGTCGCCTTGAAACTCGCGATCAGGCGGTGCGGAAGGTCGCGGATGAAGCCGACCGTGTCGCTCAAGAGCACCGGGCCCCAGCCCGGCAGCCGCCAGCGCCGGGTGCGGGTGTCGAGCGTGGCGAAGAGCTTGTCTTCCGCGAGCTCGTCGGCGCCGGTGAGCGCGTTGAGCAGCGTGCTCTTGCCCGCGTTGGTGTAGCCCACGAGCGACACCGTCATGTGCTCGTGCCGGGCCGCCACCTGCCGTTCGCGGCGGCCGTGGATCGCGAGCAGCTCCTGGGAGAGGTCGTGAATCCGCTTCTCAACGAGCCGGCGATCGACCTCGAGCTGCTTTTCGCCCGGGCCGCGCATGCCGATGCCCATCTTGAGCCGCGAGAGATGGGTCCACATCCGCTTGAGGCGGGGCAGCGAGTATTCGAGCTGGGCGAGTTCCACGGCGAGCCGGGCCTCGTAGGTGCGGGCGCGGGCGGCGAAGATGTCGAGGATCACCTCGGACCGATCGAGCACCTTTGCTTCGAGCGCCTGCTCGAGATTGCGGGTTTGGGCCGGCGAGAGGTCGTTGTCGAAGATCACGACGTCGGCGTCGTGGTGCTGCACGAGGGCCAGGAGTTCCCGCACCTTGCCCTTGCCGAGATAGGTGGTCTGGTCGGGGCGGTCGCGCCGCTGCGTCAGCTCGGCAACGACGACGGCGCCGGCGGTCGATGCAAGGCCGGCGAGTTCGTCGAGCGGATGCTCCGGATCGGTCGGCGCGTCGAGCAGCACGCCGACGAGCACCGCTCGCTCGCTCTGCACGCCTGTGGTCCGAACTCGCTCCTTCAAACCTCCCCCTCCTCGGGCCACTCGGCTGCATCGTCGTCACCGCCGCTCGCAGCATCGCTGCCCGCGAGTTGGCGGCAGCTCTCCCACCGCCGCGTGTCGAGCAGTCCGTCGGCCACGGCATCCTTCACCGCACAGCCACTCTCATGGGTGTGCGTGCAGTCAGGAAACCGGCAAAGGTTGGCGAGTGGACGGATATCGCGAAAGGCGCTCGGCACTTCCGCAGGCACCGTCTGCCAGAGGGCGAACTGCCGCACGCCGGGCGTGTCTACGAACGTGCCGCCGAAGCGATGCGGAATCAGCCGGGCCGTCGTGGTGGTGTGACGCCCCTTCTCGTTGTCGCGGCTGACTTCGGCCACGGGAAGTGTGAGACCCGGGTCGAGCGCGTTGAGCAGCGAAGACTTCCCGACCCCACTCTGGCCGACCACCGCAGTGACGCGGCCACGAAGTTCGGCACGCAGGCGGGCGAGGCCGACGCCCGTCCGCGTCGAGCAGATCACGACCGGATAACCCATGCGGGCGAAGACGCCGGCCAGGGGCACGAGCCGGGCCGCCGGCACGAGGTCGGCCTTGTTGAGGCAGACGACAGGCCGCATGCCGGCTGACTCGGCCGCCACGATCAGCCGGTCGATGAGGGCCGGCTTGAGGTCGGGCTGGGCGGCGCTGCCCACGATGAACACCTGGTCGACGTTGGCGACGATCACGTGGCGGCGGCCGCGGCTGTCGCGGGAGAGCGAACTGCGCCGCGGTTCGACCGCCTGGATGACGCCCGTCTCGCCGTCGCCCGCCACCCGCACCCAGTCGCCTGCCGCGACCGGATGCCGCTGGTCCGTGAACAGGCTGCGCAGCACCCGGCTGGTGGTGCACCTCACGATGCGGCCGGTGCCGTCCGCGACGAACGTCTCCAGCCCATGCACGTTGAGCACCTGACCCCGCCAGGTGACGCGGCCTGCGGGCGAGACGGCGAGTCCATCGACGTCATCTCGCGGGGCGGCCCCGGAGCGAACCGTGCGCTTGCGAGTGAGTTCGCCCTTGCCCGAGATTCGCTCGCCGGCAGGATGGTCGATGCCGTCGTCGGGATCGGACTGCAAGGCCCGCGTGAGGTCGCCGGACCGGCGGCGCGTGCTGCGATTCTTGCGAAACTCGATCCGGACCTTGCGGGGTTCTCCCATCCCGGCAGTGTATCAGCGGCGGGGGCGGTCGCCGCCCGGCGGAGGCCGGTTCGTCGGCGGAGGCCGGTTCGCCGCGGCAGGCCGCTCGGCTGCCGCACGGCGTTCCGCCGGCCGACGCGGTTCGAGTCCGGCCGCCTCCAGCAGCGACCGGCTGAAGAGGCTCGCCTTCGGCGACTCCTCGGGCGGGGCGGCCGTCGCGCCGAGACGGGCCGGCTCGTAGGCGATCTCGAACTCGTGCTTGGCGATCGAGAGCGTGTCGCCGGGCTCGAGCCGTTGCTCGGTGACCCGCGAGCCGTTGACCTTCGTGCCATTGCTGCTGCCGAGGTCCCTGACGACCCAGTAGCCACCGACGACCGTAAGCTCGCAGTGCTGACCCGACACATTCGGAAACCGCAGGACGATATCGGTGCTCTCTCGGCGGCCGACGACGAGCGACGGCTTGAGCAGCGGGATCGGGTCGCCGCCACCGAGTGGCAACAGCTCACCGTAATTTGTCATCAGCAGGGTTCCTCCACCACGTGACTCTCTCCGGACGGTATTCGGTGGCTTTGGAATGGTCAAGCCGGCGGCCGGCGGGATGCCGCACTCAGGCGGATGATATGATGGCTACCGCAGGTCAGAAGTGGACCGGGTGACCGCCGGCGGCTCCCTGGTTCGCCCTTTCGGGGGCGATGCCGGAACCGCGGGAGGAAAGTCCGGGCTCCAAAGGGCTCGATGGTGGGTAACGCCCACCGGCCGCAAGGTCAGGGACAGTGCCACAGAAAGCAAACCGCCGGCAGGTTTCGACCCGTCGGTAAGGGTGAAACGGTGAGGTAAGAGCTCACCAGCAGGCCGGGTGACCGGTCTGGCTCGGCAAACCCCATCGGGAGCAAGGCCAAGCAGGAAGAAGTCTGGTGGCGGGCTCCCTTCGGAGAGCCGTCGCCGGCGCGAGGCGGCCCGTCTCGCACCCGCTTCCGGGTCGGCTGCTGGAGGCGGCGGGCAACCGCCGTCGTAGAGAAATGGTCGCCATGCCGCGGTCCCCGCGACCGCGGCGAACAGAACCCGGCTTACAGGTCCACTTCTGTCCTGCTTTTTTTGGCTACCCGGCCTGCCTGCCGGTGATGTCGCGGTGTTCCTGTTCGTCGAGCAGTTTCATGAGCTTGGAGATGCAGAGCGTGTTGATGCTCACATGGAACTGCTCGGCCTCGGCTTTGAGTGTTTCGTGCAGCGACCGCGGCATCCGGACGGTGACCACCCGCTGGGACTCCCGGTCGGACGGCTGCTCCCGCTGCCGCGACCGGAGGGCGTCGAGCATTTCCCGAATCCGGGCGTATTGAGGCGAGCACTCGAAGCGGAGTAGGGCGTCGGGGGCGGTGAACGTCCGCCGCACGATCCCGTCCACTCCGAGCACCTCCCGGAAGAAGACCACCCACTCGGGATCCATGGCATAGAGCCGTTCGGCGACCTGAAGGACGGCGGTGGCAGCGTGGGTGCTGGCGGATGGCGGGGCGGAATCTTTGACGGCCATTGATAGGTCTCGGTGGAGGTTGGCGGGTTTCGGTGGGTGGCGTGGAGGACGCTCGGGCTGGGCTCGAGCCGCGGGACTCGGTTTCCGCGACGCCTAACCTTTCGCGGGTGGTCAAGTGCCAGC
>CAMDDA010000086.1 GCA_945890755.1 Candidatus Kuenenia stuttgartensis | reverse complement strand
GTGGTCGAGCAGCTCCGTGCGAACGGGCTGGACGTCGAGGTGCAGACGATCACGACGCGGGGCGACGTGAGGCTTGATGTGCCCGTCGCCGGGCTTGGGAAGGATGGCGTATTCGTCCGCGAATTGGAGCAGGCGTTGCTCGACGGCCGGATCGACGTGGCCGTGCACAGCCTCAAAGATCTGCCGACCGCCGAGACGCCCGGCCTCGTGATCGCGAGCGTGCCGGAGCGTGAACTCCCCTTCGATGTCCTGGTCGGCCGGCCTGGAACCACGCTGGCAGGACTGCCTGCCGGCAGTGTCGTCGGTACGTCGAGCATCCGCCGCGTGATGCAGGTGCGGGCCCTCCGCGACGACCTCGTCGTTCGGCCATTGCGTGGCAACGTCGATACCCGACTGCGACGGCTCGACGCGGGCGACTACGACTGCCTGATTCTTGCCGGGGCAGGGCTGCGGAGGCTCGGCTTGGCCGAGCGGATCACCGAGGTGCTCGAACCCGACGCGTTTTGGCCCGCGATTGCCCAGGGAGCGCTCGCGGTGCAGACGCGGGCCGGCGATGCCGACACGCGGCAGGCCGTGGCGGCACTCGATCATCACGAGACGCACATCGCAGTCCGGGCCGAGCGGGCCTGCCTGGCAGCACTCGCCGGCGGCTGTCTGGCGCCGATCGGCGGCTGGGCACGGGTGGATGCCGATGGCGGCTTCCGGCTGGGGGGCTGCGTCCTCGAGGATGCGGGGGGGCGTGTCCGCCGGATTCTTGCTGAAGAGGCGATGATGCCCCCGCAGGAGATGTCTGCCGGCTCCGAGCCCACCGCTCTCGGAGAGCGGGTGGCGGCATCGCTCATGGGCAAGGGCGCGGCCGAGATGCTGGCCCGCGTGCGGGCCGAAGCGACGCACGGCTGAAGGGCCGGTCCTCCACCGCGGGCTTTGCAGGTCGGATTGTGTGCCGAGCCGTGCGGCGGACCCGCTGGGCACCCCCCCTAAGGCGTTGATTCAAATAAGTTGAACTGTTAGTATTCGATGACCGGGTGGAGCCCCGGGGATGCTCGAAGTGTTCACAACGGAATTGAAGGGGCGTATGTCGATCAAGGTGGTGATCGCGGATGATCACGAGGTGGTGCGTCGCGGGCTGGTGAGCCTGCTGGCCAACTCGGACGTGAAGATCGTCGGCGAAGCTGCGACGGGCGACGAGGCCGTCAAGCTCACGAAGAAACTCAAGCCCGATGTCGTCCTGCTCGACATCCGCATGGCAGGCAAGGACGGGCTCGCGGCCCTCGAGAAGATTCGCAACGACATGCCGGGCGTGCGGTGCGTGATGCTCTCCACGTTCGACAACCCCACCTACGTGGCCCGGGCAGTCGCCGCCGGCGCACACGACTACATGCTCAAGGGCTGCACCCGCTCGGAATTGATCAACTCCATCGCCGGTGCCGCGGCCGGTCAGTTGCCGATGCGGGCGGGCGAACTCCGCCGCGTGGCCACCACGATGGCCAATCGCGTTGCCACGCCCGATCCCGACATCCCGCTGACGCAGCGGGAGACGCAGGTGCTTCGCCACATGGCGCTCGGGCTCTCCAACAAGGAGATCGCCCAGTCGCTGACGATCAGCGTCGAGACCGTGAAGGAGCATGTGCAGAACATCCTGCGGAAGATCGCCGTCAGCGATCGCACGCAGGCCGCCGTCTGGGCCGTCCGTCGCGGTCTGGTGTGAGGGCGAGCGTAGGCTCGTTGCTCTGCAACGGGCAGCCCGTCACGGAGTGACGGGCCTACGGTCGGGGCGGCCTGGCTGGCCGAGCCACCGCGTCACCGGGCCCGGGGATGGGCCTTGTCGAAGGCGTCGAGCAGCCGGCTGGTCGTCACGTGCGTGTAGATCTGCGTGGTGACGAGGCTTTTGTGGCCGAGTAGTTCCTGCACGCTCCGAATGTCGGCCCCCGCGTCGAGCAGGTGGGTGGCGAAGCTGTGCCGCAGGGTGTGTGGGCTCGCGCGGCCCGCGAGGCCGGCCGCGGCCAGGTGTTTTTCCAGCAGCCGGGCCACGCCGCGGACGGAGAGCCTGCCGCCGAGCTTGTTGGTGAACAGCGGGCGCGCGGAGCGTATGGTCCGCGGCTCGCGTGGCGCCGCCCCGCGGGGACGGGATCGGGCCGCCAGCCAGGCCCGGAGCGCGGCCCGGGCGTGCGAGCCCACGATGCCGAGCCGCTCCCGCCGCCCCTTGCCTCGCACGCGGACCGTGGCGTTCTCGAGGTCGAGATTGCCATCATCGAGACTCACGAGCTCGCGGACACGCAGGCCGGCTGAATACATCAGCTCGAGGATCGCCCGATCCCGCAGTCCGCCCGGTGCCTCGGGCCGGGGTGCCGCCAGGAGCCGCGCGATCTCGTCGCCCGTGAGGAACTTCGGCAGCGACCGGGCCCGCTTCGGACTCCGGAGCGGCTTCGCTGGATTCGCGGCAAGCCAGCCCTCGCGCTGGCCGAAGGCGAAAAAGCTCCGCATGCTCGCGAGCTTGCGGGCGATCGTGGAGGCGGCGTAGCCGGCTGCATGGAGGCCGGAGGCAAACCGCCTCAGCACGAGCGTCGTCGCGGCCGCCGGGGACCGGCAGCCTGCCGACCGCAGAAACTCCTCCAGTTGCAGGAGGTCTTCACGGTAGCTTTTGAGCGTCAGCGGCGAGCAGCCTCGCTCGGCAGAGAGATGCCGGAGGAAGCGGTCGATCGCCTCCTGAAACTCCGGCTGCTGTGCGGGCATGACTCAGGCCGGGCGGTCGGCACGGGGACTGAAGCGAAGCCGCTGGGACTTCGGTGTGCTGGCGCGGACCTTGTCGCCGAGCACCGCGGCGTCGTACCACGAGAAGCTGAGGTCGGGGTTCGCGGCCTGCCGGCCCATCGCCTGCAAGGCCGCGTCTCGACTGTCGTCGTCGTAGAGGAAGATGTATCGCTCGTTGCCCTTCACCAGGGCGACGACGTTGATGTCGCGGGAGTTCATGAATGGCCCCGAGCCGGCTCCGCGACCGCGCACACGATCGCCGCTGGAATATCGGCCTGCGGACGGCCGGACCGCCAGGCGGGGGCACGGCTGCCCGCCGGGTCGCCGTGATCGGGCCAGCCCTCCGGCTCGCACGGGGCCGGAGCATGAACTGGGCAAGGTATGCGGGGTTCACGTCAGGTCGGCGAAGCCACGGAGTCCGATGGGCTCGCGGGACCAGAACGGCTCGCCATGCATGGCGTTGATGACGGACCCCCACCAGGCGTCGGCGGCAGCCACCCGCTCGAGCACCGTCGGCCGGGGTGCGTCGGCAGGAAACTGGCTTGAGTAACAGGCGAGGCTGCGTCGCTTCACGTCCACGGTGGCGGAGATGTCCACCACGAAAGCGGGGCGGCGGACGGACCGCAGATGCACGCAGCTGTAGTAGTAGATGCGTTCCGGATGCCAGGGCTCGCCCGGCAGATCGGACTTTGTGAGCTTGGCCCAGAATCGCGCCGCTTCGGTGAGCTTCGTGGCTGCCACGTGATCGGGATGGGCATCGACCCAGTGGGGAGCGAAGAGCCACCGCGGCCGCACCTGGCGGATCACGCCAGCGACCGCCGCCCGCGCCCGCAGCGTGGCCCTCAGGCGGCGGTTCGGCAGGCCAAGGTTGTGCCGCCACGGGAGGCCGAGGGCCGCCGTCGCGGCCGCGGTCTCGTGGGCCCGGATCTCGGGGGAGCCGCGGGGCGTGGGCTCGCCGTCGGTCAGGTCGAGCACGCCCACGCGGAGCCCGCGGCCGAGCATGGCGGGAATCGTGCCCCCCATGCCGAGTTCTGCGTCGTCGGGGTGCGGTGCGATGACGAGGGCGTCGAGCATGGGCGGGTTGTCCACGGGGCTCCCGCGAGCATACCCTGCCCGGCGACGGCGTCGTCTCAGTCCCCTTCCAGCCGCAGGCCCGCGCCCATGTCTCACTCGGATGCCCAGCCCCCGCTCGACACCTTTGCGGCCGCGGTGGCCCAGGCCCGACGGTCGGCCGTCCTCGGCTCGATCGATGCCCTGCTCGGCTGGGACGAACGCACGAAGATGCCCCCTGCCGGAGGCAGTCATCGGGCGGACCAGGCCGCGGCGTTGGCCGTGGTCGTGCACCGCGAGCGGACCGATCCGCGGCAGGGGGAACGACTCGAACGACTGCTCGACGACCCGCGGGCGCGGCAGGGCACGCCGCAGGAACAGGCGACGATCCGGCTGCTCCACCGCGACTTCGTCAAGCAGGCCCGGCTGCCGGCCCGGCTCGTCGAGGAGCTGGCCCGCACCTGCGTCGAAGCCCAGCAGGCCTGGAGTCGGGCCCGCGAAGAATCGTCGTGGCCGGTGCTCGAACCGTGGCTGCGGCGCATGTTCGACCTCAAGCGGGAGCAGGCGGCCTGCCAGTTGCCCGATCTCGACCGCTACGACGCGCTGATGGACGATTACGAGCCGGGCGCCCGCTGGCCTGCCGTGGCCGAACGATTCGCCCGGCTGCGGGCCGGCATCGTGCCGCTCGTGCAGGCCTGCGCCGCCGCGACACGGCGCCCCTCCGACGCCCTCATGCGGCGGCAGTATCCGCTCGCTGCCCAGCGGCGGTTCTGCCGCGACGTGGCAGCCCGGATCGGCTTCGATTTCGATCGCGGTCGGCTCGACACGACGGACCATCCCTTCTGCACGACGATCGGCCCCGATGACTGCCGGATCACGACGCGGTGGGACGAAAACTTCCTGCCGACCGCGGTCTATGGCGTGTTGCACGAGGCCGGGCATGGCCTCTACGAACAGGGGCTCCCTCGCGACTGGTTCGGCCTGCCGCCCGGCGAGGCCGCATCGCTCGGCGTCCACGAGTCGCAGTCGCGGCTCTGGGAGAATCTCGTGGGCCGGTCGCGGGCGTTCTGGGACTGGTGTTTTCCGCTGGCCAGCGCGGCTTTTCCCGGGGCGCTCGCCGACGCCGATGCGGCGGCCGTGCACGCTGCGCTCCTCGTCGTCGAGCCGTCGTTCATTCGTGTCGAGGCCGACGAGGTCACCTACAATCTGCACGTGATGCTTCGCTTCGATCTCGAGCGGGCCGTCGTGCTCGGCGATCTCGACATCGCCGATCTGCCGGCCGCGTGGAACGACCGCTTCGAACAGGATTTCGGCATGCGGCCCCCGAACGACGCGGTCGGCGTGCTCCAGGACATCCACTGGAGCGCCGGGCTCGTCGGCTATTTTCCGACCTACACGCTCGGCAACATCTTCTCAGCCCAGCTGATGGCCGCCGCGGAACGCGACGTCGGCCCGCTGGCACCGCAGTTCGCCACGGGCACGTTCGAGCCGCTCTTGGGCTGGATGCGGCGGCACGTGCATGCCGCCGGCCGGATGCTCGAATCAGACCCACTCGTGGAGCGGGCCACGGGCGCGCCCGTTTCCGAGGCCCCGCTGCTGGCGAGCCTGCGGGCGCGATACGGGGTGGCCCACGGGCTGTGAGCAGTGGTTTGGGGCGTCTGGTGGGGGGTTCGGGGCTGCCCATGCCCCGAGAGCCGGACGCTCGCTACGGACATCCTGTCCTTCGCTCGCTCGGATGCCGCCTTCGCTTCGCCATCCTGGCTGCGCTCGGCGGCATACGCCGGCTCCCGGGGCATGGGCAACCCCTCACGAGTCCGATGAGGGGCGCCCCCGTAGGCCCGTTGCTCCGCAACGGGCTGCCCGTCACGGAGTGACGGGCCTACGGGACGGGGAGCCGGTCGGCACAGGTGGCCGGTCGTAAAATCCGGATGGTAGACTTTGACGGCACGTGCGAGGGCCGGTGCGACCGGCCCAGCGACCGCCCCTGGAGTTCCCTCGATGGCTGCCGACGACGACAAGAACGAGGCCCCGGATCCGTGGGCCGATCTCGTGGCCGATGACCTGGATGGTGACGGTCAGGAGAAGGGCGGCGCAGAGATGTCGTTCTCGTTCGGAGAAGAGGCACAGCTGTCCGCCGAGCCGCTGCCGGACGAGCCGGTCTCGGAAGAGCAGGCCGCCGCGGTCAACGACGAGGACGTGGACGCATGGCTCACGGCGATGGATGGCGAATCGGCTGATGCGGATCCGCTGAGTGCTGCCGACGCCGACGTCACCGATGCAGCCCCGCCACTTTCCGTGTTCGCGCCCGAAGAAGTCATCGCCGAGCAGGCCTCGCAATCGGCGATCGAGATCGGCACCGGGTTCTCGGGGATCGACATGTCGGCCGGCGACGGTGGCTCGCAGGCCGAGACCGAGACCGCGACCGAGGGCCTCGAGGAGTGGAGCGGCCTCGACGACGCCGAGAGTCTGGCTGCGAGTGACGAGAACGATGCCTTTGCTGCGGTCGCCGACGACGCAGACGCCGGGTTCGGCAGCGATGCAGACGACGTCGACCCGAGCGAGACGGATGAATCCACCTTGCCATTCGAGGCAGCCGTCCCTGCCGCTGCGGCTGCAGCGGCGACCGCCGCCAAGCCCCGTTCCGCGGCTGCGAAGCCACGGGCCAAGGGGGGCGGTCTGGGCCCGATGATCGGCGTCGTGGCCGGTGGCGTGATGGCGATTCCGATCACCATGGCGATCCTGATCTGGGGCTTCCAGCGGGATCCGTTCGGCATCGCCAAGCAGGTGCCCGAGTCGATGGCCTTCCTGCTGCCGCAGAAGTTTCAGCCGGGGTTCAAGAAGCGGGCCGCTGCGTCGCCCGACGCGCCGGCGGCGCCATCGCTCGACGACCTCGCTGCTGCGACCTCGCCACTTGCCGACGTGCCTGCCGCTGACGCCATCGAGCCGACGTCTGATGCGGCTCCGCAGGGCGACATGCCTCCGGACGAGCCTGGCCCTGAGCCGGCTCTGCCCGATACGCCGCTGGCCGTGGCCGATCCGCTCGCGGTCGTCGCCGATTCGGCTCCGAAGCCGGATGCGACCGAGCCCGAGCCGTCTGACCCGCTCTTCCCCGATCCCGATGCGGCGGCGCCTGCCACACCCGATCCGCTTGCGGCTGATGCGACACCGGTTGCGAGCCCGGCGCCGGTGGCTGCCGTCGAGCCAACGCCGCCAGCGCCGGCGCCACTCGACATCGCCGTGCTCGAGACGGCCGTGTCCGAGGCTGCCACGGCGCTCGAGGCTGCTGCTGCGGTAGAGGACCATTCCACCATCGCGGGTAAGAAGTCGCTCGTGGGCTGGTACAAGTCGTTGGCACGCACCGCCGACGAGCTCGTGAAACTCGAGAACGAGGCTGCCGATACCGGCCGGCCGCTCGAGGGCGCGCAGGAACGGTTGGCGGAGTTGCACGCGGGCATCGCCGAACAGGATGTAGTCGCGGCCACGCTGCCGAAGTTGGCCCGCGACTGGCTCGCCTATGCCCGCCGTGACAGCGAGGGCATTTTGCTGCCCGTCACGTTCGACTCGGCCAAGAAGGTTGGCCCGTATTGGCGGTCGAAGGTCCAGCTCGGTGACGGCGATGACGCGCAAGAGCTGGCGATCATCACCCGCGAGGAGCCCGTCGCCGTCGCCGGCGACAAGCTGCTCGTGACCGGCATCGTGTTCGATGGCGACGTGATCTGGGCGGCCGACATCCGCTCGCCCGCCGCCGAGCCCGCGACGGTCAATTTTTAGCCAGGTGGCCACCCCCGCCTCGCCGGAGCCCCGTCTCGACTCAGTCGTCGCCATCGTGGCGGCTGTTCGTGACCGACGGGTGACTACCGTCGATGTTCTGGCCGCGCACAGGGCAGGGCATGCGGCCACGCACCAGCATCTCAATGCGCTGGTGCAGCTGCGGCCTGAGGCCGAAGCCGAGGCGCGGGCGATCGATGCGGCGCTGCTGGGGCCGGGTGCAGCCCTGCATCGACCGCTGGCGGGCGTGCCGGTGAGCGTGAAGGAGTGTTTTCCGGTGGCCGGGCTGCGGACGACGCTCGGCATCGAATGCCGCCGGCACGCGGTCGATGCCGCCGACTCACCGCTCGTGGCCCGCCTGCAGGCTGCCGGTGCCGTGATCGTCGGCAAGGCGAACGTGCCGCAGGCGATGTATCTGCACGAGACCGACAACCCGGTCTGGGGCCGCACGAATCATCCGCTCGCCGCCGACCGCGGGCCAGGTGGATCGAGCGGTGGCGATGCGGCGCTCGTCGCGGCGGGGGTCGTGCCGCTGGCGGTCGGCACCGATCTCGCCGGCAGCCTCCGCCAGCCGGCCCATGCCTGCGGCATCGCCACGCTCATGCCCCGCTCGGCAGTCCTCGGCGACGGTGGCGCCTTCGACACGATGCCTCACCTCACCGTCGTGCGTCCGCGGGCTGGGTTTCTCGCCAGGTCCGTCGCCGATCTCGCGCTGGCGGCGGAGGCCGCGGATGTGCCGCTCGTCGCAGAGGCCACCGCTGCGGGCAATGGCCTGCGGATCGGCTGGTGGGACGATGCGGGATGTGTGCCGGCATCGCCGGCCGTGAGCCGCGGTGTGGCCGAGGCGGTCGCGCGGCTCGGGGCCGCCGGCGTGAGGCTCGTGCCGCTCGATCCGGCGATCGCTGCCGAAGCCGCCTGGCTCCATCTCGCCATCCTCGCCGCCGATGGCGGTCGCCATGTGCGGGCACTGTTCGCTGGCTCGCGGCCGATACCCGGCGTGGCCCGCCTGCTGCGCATCGCCGCGCTGCCGCGATCGCTCCGGCCGCTCGTGGCCGCGGTCGCCAGGATCACGGGCCGGCGGCTGGAGGCGGAGGCAATGGTGCAGACGGGGCCGCGGGATGCCGCGGAGGTCGCGGCACTCGCGCTGGCGCGGATGGACCTTGCCGCGCGGTTCGCGGCGATGGTCGCCGACTGCGACGCCATCGTCTGCCCCGTGTCGGCGGTGCCGGCCCTGCGCCACGGCACGGCCGCCCGGCTGATCCTCGCCGCTGCGCCCTGCCTGCTCGCAAACCTGCTCGACCTCGCGGCCGGCGCCGTGCCCGTCACGACCGTCCAGCCGGACGAAGAGACCGGCCGTGCCCCGTCACGCGATCCGGTGCTCCGGGCGGCCGCCGCCACAGACCGCGGCAGCCGCGGCCTCCCGATCGGCGTCCAGGTGATCGCCACACCCACCCGCGACGAAGCCACGGTGCTGCGAGTCATGCGGCTGATCGAAGTCCCCGGCTCAACATGAAAAACCGCCGCCCGCTATTCCTCACTCCGGCTGCGTTCTCACGCGTAGGCAAGCCGGGATCGGCGGAAGCTCGAGGAGCCTTGGACCGAGTCCGCGAGGTCCACCGCGACGAGACTTCTGCCGTCCCGGCGATGGTTCAAGAAAACGCCCCGCGGCCTCACGCCCCGAGACGGGCGGCGACCGCGCGCGGCATCTGATCGATCGGCAGCGTCTCGCAGGCCGCCCCCGCGTCGATCGCCGCCTTCGGCATGCTCCAGACCACGCTCGTGGCCTGATCCTGTGCGACCGTGTGCCAGCCGCGGCTCCGCAGTTTCATCAGGCCGCGGGCGCCGTCCTTGCCCATGCCGGTGAGCAGCAGGGCCACACCCGTCTGCGGCCAGTGCTCCGCCACGCTCTCGAAGAACACGTCCACGCTCGGCCGGAAGAAGACGTCGCGGGGCTCAGCATGGTATTCCAGCGTCCGCCCCTTCGAGAGCACGAGATGGTCGTTCGTGCCGGCCAGGAGCACGTCGCCCGGCTCCGGCCGCTGACCATGCTCGGCCACCCGCACGGCCCGGCCCGTCCGGTCGCCGAGCCAACGGGCGAGGCCCTGGGCGAATGCCACGTCCACATGCTGCACCACGACGGTGGCCACGTTCCAGTCGCGGGGCAGAGGCAAGAGCAGGTCGGAGATGGCCTTGGGGCCCCCCGTCGAGGCGCCCACGAGCAGCAGCCGCGGCGGCGCTGCCGCGGCCGCGGGCCGCGGGGCCTTGCGCGGCTCGGAGGTCGCGCCCACGAGTTTGGCGATCGTGCCGATCTTCTCGACGAGCGCCCCGGCTCCGCTCACCTCGCCGGCCACCCCGAGGATCGGCGTATCGACGGCGTCGAGTGCGCCGTGGCCCATCGCCTCGTAGACGAGCGAGATGTTGCCGCTCACCGTGGCGGTCACGATCAGGATTGCGCATGGTGCCGCCGTCATGATCTGGCGGGTGGCCTGCACGCCATCGACGTGCGGCATCACGAGATCCATCAGGATCAGGTCGGGGCGGTCGCGCTTCGCCATCGCGATCGCCTCCACGCCGTCGGCCGCGGTCCAGGCGACCTCATGGTCGGGGAGGCTCGTGACCACGCGCCGCAATGCCTCGCTGGCGGCCCGCATGTCGTTGACGATCGCGATTCGCATACTTCAGTCCTCGGGATCGTGCCGGCTCGGCGACGGCAGAAGTCTCGTCGCGGTGGACCTCGAAGACTCGGTCCAAGGCTCCTCGAGCTTCCGCCGATCGCCTTCGCCTCGCGTCGGGGCTGCGCGGACGTGGGATGACAGAATCGTTGAGTCAACTAGCGTGTCGGCTCGCCGATCAAGTCCATGATCGTATCGATGAAGGTGGCGTCGTGGAAACTGCTTTTGGTCAGGTAGCGGTTGGCGCCGGCGTCGAGGCCGCGGAGGCGGTCTTCCTCGCGGTCTTTGTAGGAGACGATCACCACCGGGATTTCCTTGCGGGCCGGATCGGCCTTCAAGAGCGTCACGAGGCCGATGCCGTCCATGCGGGGCATGTCCACGTCGGTGACGACGAGATCGTAGCTGCCGGAGCGGATCGCGTTCCACCCGTCCATGCCGTCGACGGCCACGTCCACCGTGTAGCCGCGGGCTTGGAGGAGCTGCCGTTCCAGTTCGCGGACGGTGATCGAGTCGTCCACGACGAGGATCCGCTTTCGCTGCCGGGCCTGCTCGGCAAGCTTTTCGAACTCCACCCGAGAGAGGCGGCGGCCGGCGAGCACGTTGTCGATCGATCGCACGAGATCCTCGACGTCCACGATCAGCACGGGACTGCCATTCTCCAGGAGCGAGGCGCTGTTGATGTCCGGCACCTTGCCGAGCCGCGGGTCGAGTGGCCGGACTTCGAGATCCCGCTCCCCGAGGAAGGCATCCACGATCATGCCGAACTGTTGACCCCGGTCGCTGATCACGACCACCGGCATCGGGTCGGCCGGGTCGGCGGCGGCCGCATCGAGAATCTGTGAGGCCATCACGAGGCCGATCGAGGCGCCGTCGCGGTCGAAGTACTGCCGTCCCTCGACGGTGCGGATCTCGGAGTGGCTGCAGAAGAGGATCTGGTCGATCCGCGTGAGCGGGAAGGCATAGGGTTCGCCTGCCACCTCGACGAGCAGCGCGCGGATCACCGACATCGTGATCGGCAATTGAAGCGTGAACACCGTGCTGCGGCCCGGCTGCGTCGCCACCCGCACGCTGCCCCCCACCGCCTTCACCATGCTCTGCACGACATCGAGGCCCACGCCACGGCCGGAGATCTCCGTGACGCGGTCCTTCGTCGAGAAGCCGGGCAGGAAGAGAAACTCGAGCAGTTCCAGTTCGGACAGTCGGTCGGCCACGGCCTGCTCGACGAGGCCTCGGCTGACGGCCCGATCCCGCAACTGCCCCACGTCGATCCCGCGGCCGTCGTCGGTGAGCGTGATCTGGAGCATGCCGGCGCGATGTCGCGCCTCGAGGCGGATGGTGCCCGTCGCCGGCTTCCCGGCGGCTTCGCGGTCGGCGGGCAGTTCGAGGCCATGGTCCACGGCATTGCGGACGAGGTGCGAGAGCGGTGCCTCGAGCTTGTCGAGGATGTCGCGATCGACGCCCGTCTGCTCGCCGCGGACTTCCCAGCGAATCTGCTTGCCGAGGGTGCGGGCCAGGTCCCGCACGAGCCTGGGAAAGCCGCGGATGCCGTCGGCCAGCGGCCGCATGCGGCTGACGATCACCTCGTGGTGGAGGCGGTTCGACAAGTCTTCGTTGCGGCGGGCGAAGCCCTCGAAATCCTCGATGTGGTCGCTCAGTCTCGCGAGGCTGCCGTCGGCCCGGTCACGGATGCCCGTGAGCATCGCGGCGACCGCGGCCGGCAGCGGCACGTCGGCCGCCTTGAGCCGTTCCTCGAAAGCCGCGAGCCGGTCGCAGAGTTCGACGTCGGCGCTGCGGAGTTGGAGCAGGGCATCGACGAAGGGCCGCAGTTGGCGGGTTTCGACGAGCGCTTCGCCCGCGAGCCCCACCAGCCGTGTGAGGCTGTCGGCCGACACGCGGACGATCCGGTCGGACTGCTCCGCGGCAGGCCGCGAGGCGGCCGGTTCGGCCGGAGCCGCGGGGAATGGCGGCTCTTCGGCTGGCGTCGGGGGCGAGGCGGGCGTCGAAGCGGGGGGAGCCGGGGGTACGGCCCGGGTTTCACCCGGCGTGGCGGCTGCGGCTGGAGCAGGGGGAGGCGATCCGGCGAGGATGGCGGCGATTCGGGCGACGAGGTCGTCGGCCTGGGCGGGCCACGGCGACTCGGGGCGGAGCGCGTCGTCGGCCCGAGCGATCGCCGCAAGGAAGTCAATGGCGGCGAGCAGCAGGTCGGCGTGCTCGGGGCGGACGCGAAACTGTCCCTTGCCGGTGGCGACGAACACGTCCTCGAGGGCATGGGCCACCCCCACCGCCGGATCGAGTCCCACGATCCGGGCC
>CAMDDA010000085.1 GCA_945890755.1 Candidatus Kuenenia stuttgartensis | reverse complement strand
GTCGATGATCCGGCTGCCCAGCGGCGTGCCGGCGAGGCTGGGGGTCGAGGCGATGCCGGGCAGGGCGTCCAGCCGCGCCGCCACGTCGCGGAGCCGCTCCACTCCAGCCGGCGTGAACAGCCGCGGGTCGTCGTAGACGGCGAGCACCGCCTCGTTCGAGCCAAACGTGCGGGCCATCCGGCGGTAGGGCACGAGGGCCGGATCGCTGCGGTCGAACATCGCGTCGATCGACCGCGAGAACTGCAACAGCCTCGACCGCTCCACCGAGACGGCGGCCAGCACGAGCCCCATCACCGCCAATGCCACGCGATGTGCGACGAGCCAGGCCGCGACCCGATCGGCGACGGGACGCATGAGTGAAGTGCTTTCGGGGCTGGGAACTGCGACGGGGGGAAGGCCCGCAGTTTACCGAGACTTCCGGAACTGCCGCCACCGCCATCGCTTGACCCCATTTTGTAGCGACTTCTATAGTCCCGCGATTTTCCAGCGGCCCATCGGTGGGCCGCACACCGCTCGAGAGTCACGGCATCCGCGTGTCATTCCCCGACATGATCGCCGCCAGGGATCGCTTCCGCGCCGCCGCGCGGCCGCCCACGGTCTGCACCGTGGGGCCGTCGAGGGTGTGCGCGGTGTGGCCGCCGGGCTGCGCACGATGGCTCGTGATCATGTTCGCCGCGGTATGCCTGATGGCTTCGCAGGCCGTCGCGGAGTCACCGGCCCCAGCGACATCGCAGCTCATGGTTCCGGGCGCCAGTGCCGGCAGGCTCGCGCTGTTGCCTGCCCGTGGGCTCGCCGCGACGATCGCGGAGGCGGGCCGCATCGAGGTGCCGGCTGTCGATCCAGCTGAGCGGCTCGGCATCAAGGCCACGCAGGCGGCGCAGTGGACGGAGGGCGCCTACGACGTATGGCATCTCACCGGCGGTGTGCGGATCTCGCAGGGCACGACGGAGGCCACGGCGCACGAGGCCGTCGTGTGGATCGAGCAGGAGGCTGTACCGGACGAGGCTGTGGAGCAGGCCGAGCCGACGCCGCACGTTCGCGGCGTGCTCGTCCGCATGGCGGGCAACGTGCGCGTGGGCACCACGGCTGGTGACACGAGCGTGGCGTCGCAGGGCGAGGCACCTATCGCGACGGTCCGCGGCGAAGACTGGGCCGGGCGGTTCTGGACGGTGCGTGATCCCGTGCTCGATTTTGCGAGCGTGGTGGGGAGTCCCGGCGCGCCGCCGGTCTACGACGGGCCGAGCGACGTCGTGCAGGCGTCCTTCGAGGAGCCCGCGGGGCCGATTCAGCCGGCGCAGTTCAGTGAGTTCGGCGCGCCGATGGTGCCGCAGGTGAATGCCGCGGCGGCCACCCGCCGGCTGCGGGCGTTTCCGCGGTCGAGCGTGCCACTGGCAATCAAGTGGTTCCCGAGTCCATCGGGAACGGAGTGGATCGCGGTGATCACGTCCGGCGTGAACCTCGTCGTCGATGGCGTCGACCCAGCCGGTCCGCTCGACATCTCCGCCGACCGGCTCGTGATCTGGACGCAAGGGCAGGGGCAGCCCGACCTCCAGGGTAATGCCTCCCAGGCGGGCAACGTGCCGCTCGAACTCTACATGGAGGGCAACGTCGTCTTCCGCCAGGGGCAGCGGGTGGTCGAAGCCGCCAACATGTTCTACGACGTGCCGCGGTCGAGCGGCATCATCACCGGCGCCACGGTGCTCACGCCGGTCGACAACTATTCCGGGGTGGTGCGGCTGCGGGCCGACGTCTTGCGGCAGGTGGACCGGAGCCGCTTCGTCGCCGACCGCACGGGGCTGACGTCGAGCCGGCTCGGCGTGCCCTCGTGGGAGTTCCGCTCGCGGGAGCTCGTGTTCAGCGACGAGCAGATTCCGCTCGCTGGACCGGACGGGCAGCCACTGGTCGATCCGGCGACTGGGGAGCCGACCGTCGAACACCAGACCTTCATCACGAGCCGCGGCAACACCGTCACGCTCGGTGGCATCCCGGTGCTCTGGTGGCCGGTGCTCGCGACGAACGCCAAGAAGCCCACCTTCTACATCAACAGCGCCACGGTGAAGAACGACCGCATCTTCGGCACGCAGGTGCTGACGAGCTGGGATGCATTCCAAGTGTTCGGCTGGCGGCGGCCGCCCGACGGCGTGGATTGGGACTTCGACGTCGATTACCTGAGCTATCGCGGCCCGGGTGGTGGCACGTCACTGCTGTACAACCGCCCCGACTTTCTCGGCATCGGCACGCCGGCGAGCGGCGACCTCGACGCCTGGTTCGTCGGCGACGTCGGCAGGGACAACCTCGGCCTCTACCGCCGCGACTTCACCTATCCTGGCTATCCCGATCGCACGTTCCGCGGCCGCACGTTCTGGCGGCATCGGCAGGATCTCGGCGCGGGCTGGCAGGCTCGCGGCACGGCCGGCTGGATCAGCGACATGAACTTCCTCGAGGAGTATTACGAGGCGGAGTGGGAGGAAGGGTACGAGCAGCGCACGTGGCTCGACCTCCGGCGGCCGATCGAAAACCGCGAACTGCGGCTGCTCACGAGCGTGCGGCTCGACCCCTTCTTCACGCAGACCGAGTGGTGGCCCCGGCTCGATCACTACTGGATCGGCCAGCCGCTGCTGCGGGACGCGGTCACCTGGTATCAGCATTCGGGTCTCGCCTACGCCAGGCAGTCGCTGCCGCAGACGCCCACGGCCGGACAGGGGCGCGACATCTGGACGACGCTCCCCTACGAAAACAACGTGATCGGCGAACGGTTCTCCACCCGCCACGAACTCGACCTGCCGTTCCAGGCGGGGGCCGTGAAAGTCGTGCCCTACGCGCTCGGCGAACTGGCCCACTGGGGCGAGGCGCTCGATCAGGATCCGATCAACCGCGCCTACGGGCAGGTGGGCATTCGCTCGACGCTACCGCTGTGGACGGCGGACAACACAGTCGAGAGCCAGACATGGAATCTCCACGGCCTCGCCCACAAGGTGGTGTTCGAGGCGGAGTTCGCCTACACGCAGAGCACTCAGGACCTCGACCAGTTCCCGCTCTACGACCAGATCGACGACGACGCGATCAACCAATACCGCCGCAATATTCCCTACTGGGACTACGGCGCCACGCCCGGCCAGCCGCAGCCGCTCCCTGCCTCGCTCGTGTTCGGACCCGACGGCAAGTACGACCCGCGGAGCTACCTTGTCCGCCGCGGCCAGGCGGGCTGGGTGACGGGGCCCACGGAGATCGCCGACGATCTCACGGCCTTTCGCGTGGCGGCCCGGCAGCGGTGGCAGACGAAGCGGGGACCGGAGGGCAACCGGCGGATCATCGACTGGATCACGTTCGACGTGGATGGCGAGTTTTTCCCGGTGACCGACCAGAATTTCGGCGCTGCGATGGGCCTCTGGCAGTACGACTTCCGCTGGCACGTCGGCGACCGCACGACCGTGCTCTCGACGGCCGACGTCGATTTCTTCAGCGGCGGCCAGCAGCTCTACACGATGGGCGTGCTCCTGAACCGCACGCCCCGCGGCAGCTTCTTCATCGGCTTCAACCAGTTCGGTGGGCCGATCAGCGCCTCGGTGCTGACGGGCTCGTACACCTACCGCATGAGCCCCAAGTGGGCGAGTTCCTTCGGCACGGCGATCGATCTCACCGGCCGCAACATCGGCCAGAACTTCCAGCTCGTGCGGATCGGCGAGTCGTTCCTGATGACGTTCGGCTTCAACGTCGACTACAGCCGCAACAACGTGGGCATGACGTTCAACCTCGAGCCGCGGTTCCTCTCGCGGACCCAGTTCGCCAGCCGCACCGGCCTCGACGTGCCGATGGCCGGCGCCTACGGGCTGGAGTAGTCGCCCGACATCGCGTTCTTGCGTAACGAATCATAGCGTTTATGATTCACTTGGTTACGAAAGACGAGGTGGCGAGTGGCTGATGACCGGGCGGCCGTGATCGAGCAGATCCAGGGCATGGTGGTGTCGTTGGTCGCGACACACCCGGCCGGCACCGGGCTCTGTCTCGTGGGTGGGTTTCGGTACCGGTTTCTCGACAACGGGGCCCGCCGTTCGGTCGATATCGATTACCACTGGGACGGAGACCTGGCTGACAAGCAAAACCAGTTGATCCGGCTCTTCGAACGACGGCTGCTGCCCGACGTGCGGCGGCGGCTGGGCCTTGATAGAAGCGTGGCCGCGCCTCGCGGAGGTGCCGCGGAGTCGATCGCTACGGCAGTGGTCGATCTGGCGTTCTGGAACCTGGGTTCAACACTCGGCCGGATCGAGATCCCGGTGGACATCATCCGCATCGAGTGCTTCGACTCGCCTGCGGTGCGGACAGCCGGTGGTGTGGTGTACCGGACGGCATCCGACGCCGACATGCTCGAAGCGAAGGCGATCGCCGTCGTCAGTCGCACGTTCCTCGAATACCGCGATCTCGTCGATCTCTACCTGTTCGCGAGCCATGCAGTTCCCGATGCTCACCGACGGCTTGCCGACAAATGTCGGCGGTTGAACATCGATGCCACGCGCGTCGCTGCCCGTCTCGATGACCTGGCTACGGCAGGTGGTCATCACGCCGCTGGCATCGACGCCATCATCCGTCAGCAGCTCGATCCGGAAGCAGCCGCAGCGATCCTGGCAGCGGGCGGTGGGCCGGTCGTGCTGGAGGCCGTGCGGCAGCTGCTCGCGATGCTGTTTGGCCGGAGCCGTGAGGCGTCGCCATGAGGAGGCTGCCATGAAGACGGTTGCGTGGCTGCACTTTCTGTCGCGGCAGCAGCGACAGCACGGGAAGAGGATCTTCACGTGCACGGAATTGGCGAACGTCGCCGATGCGTCGCCGGCAGTAATCAACGTCGAGCTGGGGCGGCTGGTGAGGCAGGGCCACATTCGGCGCTACGCGCCGGGCCGATATGGTCTGCCCGAAGGCGTGGCGGTGGAAGAGCTCGTGGCGAGCATCGACCCCGACGCCTACGTCACGGGAGCATACGCCCTCTTTCGCCACGGATACATCACCCAGATCCCGCAAGAGATCGCCTGCTTCACGCGGCGCCGGCACAATCGCTCCCGCTGTCGGGCGACGCCCTTCGGCACGCTCGTCTTCATCTGTGCGAGTCCGCGGGTGTACTCACGGCCACACGGGGCGGTCGCCGAACCGGCCCAGGCGATCTGCGACCTCGTCTGCTCGCTCCGCCGCCGCGGGCTCGCGCCGCGGAGCCTCTACACGTTTCGGAAGCTCGACGCGATCAAGATCTCCGCTGAGCTGCTGGCCCGGTACCCGCGAACCGTCCGCGAGGATGTGCAGCGCCTCTCGGTGGAAGCCGAAGCCGCGAGCTGAAGGGAATCCGCGTAGCGTCAGGTGTCGCGGAGCGTATTCCGCTCGGCTCACGCCTCGGGCTTCACGGGCACCGTGCATCGACGCCATATGGCCAGTCGATGGGCTACTGTATCGACCGTGATCGTTCGACGAAGTGCTCCGGCGACGGGTTGATTCCCGTCGCGGGGGCCGCTCCGCTCGGCCGGAGCCAGGCGGACCAGGCGGCGAAGAGGACGGCGAGGATCGCGTAGGCGGCCGCGAGTTCGAGCGGGCCGCGGCCGGCGGCGACGGCGGGCAGCTCGCCGATCGACCACGGCAGGAAGAGCCGGCCGTCGGCGAACGGCGAATGGATGATGCCGAAGAGCGTGCAGCCCGCCGCGGCTGCCGACCAGCCCGCAGCGGCGAAGAGTTTTCTGTCGATGAGCGCCGTGACGAGGCCCGCCCAGAGCAGGCTCGTGACGATGAACCCGGCCGAGAGCATGCGGATCGAGAACAGCTCCCGGGCGAGCGCGGCGGCCGGCTGTGCCCCCGCGGCCAGGAGCTTGTCGGCCTCGATCGTGACGAGCGCGGCCAGCGCCGGGATGCAGGAGATTGCCACGGCCGGATAGTGCTTCTGCGGCGTCGCATGAAAGCTCTGGGATGTGATCTCGAGGCCGACGAACACGAGCACGGGCAGGATCGCAGGGCTCGGAATGGCTTGATACAGATAGGCGAACGTGCCGGTGAGGCCCGCGAAGCCGATGAAGGCGGCCGTGGCGAGCGTGTAGGCCGCGCGGCCTCCCATCGCCTTGTAGGCCGGATGGCCGATGTAGGGCGTCGTCTGGATCACACCGCCACAGGCGCCGGCCACGAGCGTGGCGATCGCTTCGGCGGCGATCACGCGGCCCGTATCGTATTCATCGCCTGCCGCGGCTGCGCTCTCGGTGCAGTCGATGCCCCCCACCACGGTACCGAGGGCAAACGGAATCACGATCGGCAGATAGCGGAGCATGTCGGGCCAGGCTTCGAGCCATTCGAGCTGGAGCGCGGAGAGCCACTCGCTCGGCCAGAGCGCGGCGGCGGGATCGATCGTGGCGTGGGCTTCTCCAGGTGGGATCCAGCCGGCCCATGTGCCGAGCACATGCATGCCCCAGCCCGCGGCGAGCGCGGCGAGGGCGCCGGGAATACGGCCGGGGAAGGGGAGGCGGGCCGTGAGCGTGGCGAGCGTGATCCCGAAGGCGAGCACGCCGACGAGTGGCGAGCCGAAGATCTCGACCGTGGGCAGAAACGAGATCAGTGCCAGTGCGATCGCCGTGAGGCTCCCGAGCAGGCCGGCGCGGGGCACGAGCCGGCGCACGGGACCGGCCACGAAGGCGCAGGCCATCTTGAAGAGGCCGCTCGCCACGATCGCGCACATGCCGACGTGCCAGGCATGCCGCGCAGCTGCCTCGCGCTCGAGCCCACCGGCGACCGCGGTGGCGAATGCCGGGCCGATCACGAAGAAGACCATGCCGAACGTGCTCGGCGTGTCGAGGCCGAGGGGCATCGCCGTCACGTCGGTCCGCCCCGTCCGCCGCGCGAGCCCAAACGCCATCCAGGTGAAGATCAGATCGCCGACCACCACACCCAGGGCCGTGCCCGGCACGAGGTGGGCCAGGGCGAACTGGGCCGGGTAGTCGAAGACGGCCGCCAGTAGCGACACCGTCAGCACCAGACCGGCCAGATTGTCGATCGACAGCCCGAAAAAGGCGTTGAGATCGCCCGGGGCGGCCCAGCGGTAAGCGTGCGTGCGTTCCATGGCGACGGGCCGGAATGTCGGCTGCCGTCACCGAAAAGTCAAATGCCGCACGGGTTTATGGCGGTCCGGCCAACGCGGCGCCGGAGGGCGACCGGCGCCGCCGGCACGGCTATACTCCGACGGCGGGGTTTCTTTCGCCCCGCCGAACCTTTCCCCGATGGCGGCCGTACCGGAGATGGATCTGCACGACAGGGATACCGGCCAGCGGCCGGCCGGGGCAGCGGCTTTCCCGGCCGCAGGTTCCGGCGACGGAGCGGTTTCCGACGAGGAACTGCTGCGGCGCTGTCGTGCAGACGATGACTCGGCGGCGTTCGCGTCGCTGGTGCATCGGTATGAGCGTGAACTCTTCAGCTACCTCCGCCGCTATCTCGGCAATGCGGAGATGGCCGACGACGTGTTCCAGGCGACGTTTCTGCAGGTCCACCTGAAGAAGGAGCAGTTCGAGGAAGGCCGGCGGTTTCGGCCCTGGCTCTACACGATCGCCACCAATCAAGCCATCGACGCCCAGCGGCGCAACCGCCGGCATCGCATGGCCAGTCTCGACAACCGCTCCGGCGGCTCAGACGACGTGGCGGCCCTCGTGGAGATGCTGGCGGGCGACGGCCGCACCGCCGATGAACAGATGGAAGACGAGGAGGCGCGTGAATGGGTGCGTCGGGCCGTGAATGAGTTGCCCGACACGCTCAAAAGCACGCTCGTGCTCGTCTACAACCAGGGAATGAAGTATCGGGAGGCGGCTGACGTGCTCGGCATTCCCGTCGGTACGGTGAAGAGCCGGCTCAACTCGGCATTGCTCAAACTCAACGAGTCGTGGCAACGAACCAGAAAGACGTGAGCACGATCCATGCGAGACGAAGTGGCGATGCGTGATGAACTGGTCGGCTACCTGCTCGACGCTCTCGACGAGGGCGAGACGCGACGCGTTGAGACGGCACTCGCCGACCCGCAGCAGGGGCCGGCCCTCCGCGCTGATCTCGATACCCTGCGGCAGGCCATCCGGCCGCTGGCCTTCGATCGCGAGTCGATCGACGTGCCGGCCGGGCTCGCGGCCCGCACGCTCCAGTTCGTAGCCACGCAGACCGCGGTCGCTCCGGAACGCGGCCCGAAGCCGACGCCGCGGGTGTTTTCGCCGGCCGACGAGGGGCAGCCTGCCAGAGCGGGCCGCCGCTGGCTCGATCGACTGATCATCGGCGCGACCGCGGTGGCCGCCTGCGTGCTCGTGGCCCCGCTGCTGCTCGATTCGATCGAGGAGTCGCGGCAGCGGCGGGTCGACCGCAACCTGCAGAAGGTGTCGGCGGCGCTTCAGGGCTATGCCGAGTCGCACGGCGTGTATCCGACGCCACCTGGTTCGGGGCCGCTCTCTCGGGCCGGCCTCTACGCCCCGACGCTCGTGGCCGAGGAGCGGATCGTCGCCGACGACGGCTCGCTTCTCTGTCCCGACACGGCGCTCGCACGCCGCGGGAAGTTTCGGGTGCCGACGCTGGCCGAACTGGAGGCAGCGGTGGGTACCCCGCGATTCGAGGAGCTCGTGAAGACGATGGGGGGCGATTTCGGCTACACGCTTGGTCACCGTGACGCGGATGGCGTGCTGCAGCCGAACCGCAACCGTCGACGGGCGGATCATCCGATCCTGGCCGATGCCCCCGACGAGTGCTGCGAGAAGAGCAGCAACCATCCCGGAGGCATCCACCATGTGCTCTTCGAGGACGGTCGCGTGGAGCGCTGGAAGGAAGACTCGCTCCACCGCGATGATCATCTCTACCGCAACCACGATGGCAAGGTGGCGGCCGGCGTCGATCCCGAGGACGCCGTCATCGGCGACTCGCACCACCAGCCGTGAGGCGAGGGCGACCCGCCGCAGGAATCCCCGCGCTCAACGGAAGCCCCCAGGCGCGAGCCGGGGGATCGGTTCCCGGGTGATCCCCTCGCTCGCGCTCAGGGCTTGTATGGGGCGGTCAATAGAAGCCCCCAGGCGCAAGCCGGGGGATCGCGTGCGGTGGGACGACGCCCTCCCTCGATCCCCTCGCTCGCGCTCAGGGCTTGTATGGGGCGATGATCAGCCGGCGACCAGCTTCTTGGCGGCGGCGGCGACGGCGTCGGCGGTGATGCCGAAGTGCTTGTACAGCGCGGGGGCTGGGCCCGACGCGCCGAACGAGTGCATGCCAATGAACGTGCCACGCGGGCCGATCCACTTGTCCCAGCCGAAGCCGCAGGCGGCCTCGCAGGCCACCCGCGCCGTCACGGCCGCCGGCAGCACGCTCTCGCGGTAAGCCGCTTCTTGGGCCTCGAACAGGTCCCAACTCGGCATACTCACCACGCGGGCCTGCACGCCTGCCTCGGCGAGCTTCGCCGCGGCATCGAGACAAATCTGCACCTCGCTGCCCGTGCCGATGAGGATGCAGTCAGGCTTGCCACCGGAAGCCTCCTTGAGGATGTAGGCCCCCTTGGCCGTCCCGGCCGCCGAGCCGAGGTTGGCCCGGTCGAGCGTGGGGATGTTCTGCCGCGAGAGCACGATCACGGCGGGCCGGTCGGCCCGCTGCATCACCACGCCATAGGTTTCCGCCACCTCATTGGCATCGCCGGGGCGGAAGACCGACAGGCCGGGCACCGCGCGGGCCGTGGCCAGCTGCTCGATCGGCTGGTGGGTCGGACCGTCCTCCCCGAGTCCGATCGAGTCGTGCGTCAGCACGTAGATCACGCCCAGATGGCCGAGAGCCGAGAGCCGCAGTGCCGGCTTGAGGTAGTCGAGGAAGACGAAGAACGTCGCACAGTAGGGCCGCAGGCCGGAGAGCGCCATGCCGTTGCAGGCCGACGCCATGCCATGCTCGCGAATGCCGAAGTGGAAATTGCGGGCGGCATAGTCGCCGGGGCCGAAGTCGCCGGCGCCCGGCACGAGCGTCATCGTGGAGGGGGCGAGGTCGGCAGAGCCGCCGAGGAACCACGGCACGCCCGCGCTCAGCCCCTGGATCACCTTGCCGCTCGACACACGGCTCGCGAGCCCCTTGGGATCGGCGGGGAAGCAGGGAATGCCCTTGTCCCAGCCCGTGGGCAGCCGGCCGTCGAGGAAGTTCTTCAGTTCGGCGGCCAGGTCAGCGTGCGACTTCGAGTAGTCGGCCACGGTCTTCTGCCAGGTCTCGTGGGCCTGGCGGCCACGGACGCCAAGCGTCGCGGCGAACCGTTCCGGCACTTCTGGCGGCACGAGGAACTGGGCGTCGGCCGGCCAGCCATAGGCGGTCTTTGCGCCCTTGATTTCCTCCGCGCCGAGCGGGGAGCCGTGCGATTCATGCGAGCCGGCCTTCTTCGGGGCGCCGTAGCCGATCACGCTCTTCACGATCACGAGCGTGGGCTTCTCCTGCTCGGCCTTGAAGGCCAGGAGCGCCTTCCGCAGCTGCGCCGCGTCGTTGGCGTCGGACACGTGTTGGATCCGCCAGCCGAGCCCCTCGAACCGCTTGGCCACATCTTCGGCGAAGGCGAGGTGCGTCTCTCCCTCGATCGTGATCGAGTTGTCGTCGTAGATCCAGCAGAGGTTCGCCAGCTTGAGGTGGCCGGCGATCGAGGCGGCCTCCGCGGCCACGCCCTCCATGAGGTCGCCGTCGCTGCAGAGGACGTAGGTGTCGAAATCGAAGACGGTATGGCCGGGCCGGTTGTAGTGGGCGCCGAGCCAGCGGGAGGCCATCGCCATGCCCACGGAGTTGCCGCAGCCCTGGCCGAGCGGGCCGGTGGTGGTCTCGATGCCGCCAGTCATGTGGTGCTCGGGGTGGCCGGCGCAGACGCTGTCGAGCTGGCGGAACCGTTTGATCTCGTCGAGCGAAACGGCGGGCGTGCGATGATCGGCCGACGCCGGCCCGCCGCGGCGGATGCCCGCCAGATGGATCAGCGAATAGAGCAGCATCGACGCGTGGCCGCAGGAGAGCACGAACCGATCGCGGTTGGGCCAGGTGGGATCGGCCGGGTCGTACCGCAGGAACTCCGACCACACGGTGTAGGCCACCGGCGCCAATGCCATCGGCGTGCCTGGGTGGCCACTCTTGGCCGCCTCGACGGCGTCCATGGAGAGCGTGCGGATCGTGTCGATCGCGAGGCGGTCGATGTCGGTGGCAGGACGCGGGGCGGCTGTCGGCGAGCTCATAGAAACTCCGGGAGAAAACTGTTCGATTGCGGCCGGAGTGTACGGGCGGCAGGAAACCATCGTCAACGCGACGGAAGGCTGCCACGTCTCAGCGGCTGACGTGGCGGCGGTAGGCGGTGTCGAGGTCGGCGTAGCTCGTCTCGCAGAGGCGGGCGAGCGTGTCGGGGTCGGCCGTGCCGTCGTAGATCCGCGCGACATAGGCGACGAACGCCTCGCGGTGCCGGCCGCGGTCGCCGTTCATGAAGAAGTCGGCGAGGCCACCAATCTCGGCGTAGATGTTCGCGATCCGGGGGTCGGCCTGGAAGGCGGCCCGGCCGAGCGCCGCGAGCTCTTCCAGCGGCACGTGAAACCCATCTTCGACGAGCAGTCTGCGGGCGGCGGGCATCCGGCCGGCATCCGGCCCGCCGACCGTCCAGCCCCAGGCCGCGGGCTCGGCTGCTTCGAGATAGCAGGCCACGGCCTCGATCGCCCAGAAGCCACAGGCTTCGCCCGCCAGCGGACTCGTTGGCCGGCTCTCTGCGCAGAGCTGATGCGTTGCCTCATGGCGGATCGTCGTGCGAGCGGCTGCGGCATCGTCGGTCGCCTGCACCAACCAGAGCGTGCGGGTGGGGGCCTGGTAGATGCCCTGCGTCATGCCGATCGCCGGCTCGAGCGGCTCGAGTTCGGCGAGATACTGGCGGCGATCGGCACACAGCACGGCCACGAAGGGCTCGAGGTTCGCGCGGGGTGGGCGACCGGCCTGCCGCCGGTCGCGCGGCGGCGTGGCCAGCGGCCCGAACACCTGCCGCCAGATGGCGTGCGTCTCCTCCAGCGTCGCCGCCGCGTCGGCAGCGGCGGCGAGCGAGGCGGTCGCCGTGATTTCCCAATGATCAGACGTGAATCGTCGGCCATCAGCCACCGCGAGCGTGCGGGCTTCGTCGGCGGCCGACGTGATCCAGCGGCCGCGGTCATATCGTTCGCCGGCCTGATACCGTGCGAGCCGGCCACGTGGCAACCAGCCGTACTGCGGGTCCTCGTCGTCGCCACGGTCGCGATGCCGCTTCGCCGCGGGCCACGCCCAGCCGGCCTTCGTCTGCACCCAGCCGGCCGCCTCGCGGGCCCGCGCATGATCCGGGGCGTCGCGCAGCACGTGGTGAAGGAGTCGAACCGCCGCGCAGGGTGTCGCATCGGCAACGTGGGCGAATACGGCATGCGCATGCGTCTGGCGAGCGGCGACGAACTCGTTCCAAAGGGCGGTCTCGTCCGCCGAGTCGATGAACGCCGGTCGCTCGAGTCGCGCTGGAACCGCGAGCACGAACTGGCGGTCGGTCTCGTCGGGCAGCGGCCAACTGCGGATGACCGCCGCGAGGTCGGCGTGGCCGGCCGCCTCGGCCCGGCGTGCGACCGCGCCGAGCCGATCGACAAACACGGCTTCGGCCTGGCCGAGCGGCGTCGGCGGCGCCGCCG
>CAMDDA010000084.1 GCA_945890755.1 Candidatus Kuenenia stuttgartensis | reverse complement strand
GGCTTGGGATGCGCTGCGTGGTGAAACGCCACCCGAAATGCACGACGCCTGCCGTGACGGAACTTCTGTCCGATCTGGCTCCCCTCCCGCACGTCGAGGTTCGCAGCGACTCCGTGAACGATCTACTTCCCGATGCCGAGCGCGTGGTGGTGATCAACTCGGGTGTCGGGCTCGAGGCGCTCGTGCACGGGCGGCCGACCCTCACGTTTGGCGGCTGCGAATACGCTCCGCTGACCACCTGTATCCAGAGCCTCGAGGACGTCGCGACGGCCCTCGCCGCGCCGGCACGGATCGATGAACTGGATGTGGGGCGGTTCTTACTTCATTACTTCGAGCACTGCTGCGTACGGGCGGACGACCGCCCGGGTATTCTGCGGCACGTGTCGCGGTGGCTTGCCGACGTGCCCCGCGCCCTTGGCTGGGACGTGAGACACGGGCCGACGACTGCGACGATCACATCGCGCCCACAGGAACCCTGATCGTGCCCGCTTGGATCAATGACGTGGGAACAGGACGCCGCCTGCACCTCGCCGCAGGCCCCGATGGCCGCCTTCTCGCCAAGGCTGACCGCGGCCCCTGGCCGACGCCCGCGATCGTGATCAGCCTTCCAAAGGCCGGAACGTACATGCTCGGCCGCCTCCTTGCCCGGGTCGGATACGTCGACAGCGAATGGCACGTCTCCGAGTTCCTGCTCACGGACTACCGCGGCATGTCGACCGAGCAGAAACGCGGGCCACTGTTCCGCGAGCGGGTCTTTCATGTGCCGATCGGCGTCTCGGCGGGGCTTGTGGCCGACGGGCAGTTCACCGTGGGACATCTCCCGGTCACGCCGTACGTGCGGACGTCTCTGGTGGGGTTCCGCAAGTTGTTCATGTACCGCAACCTGGTCGATGCGATATTTTCACGGCTTCGCTTCCGCGTCGATAGTGGCCGGGAGCCGCGATCGATTCCCTGGGTCTCGATGCAGCCCGGCCCCGCCCAGGCAATCGCCTACCTCGACGCCGTGGGGAGGCAGCGGCTCTACGATGGCCTGGCCCCGTTGCTTGACTGGACCAGCGAGCCGGGAGTCGTGCCCATTGCCTACGAAGAACTGGTCGGCGACGGTGGCGAATCCGCCCGGGATGCATGCATCGCCCGGATCGCGGGGGCGATCGGCATGCCGGTGGACGCCGCCCGGCAGACGTTTATGGCTGACGTCGTGGGGCAGCAAACGCCCACATTCTCCGGCCGTCGCACCGAAGCCGGCGTGTATCTCGACCGACGCGTCGAGGCGCTGCTCGAGGAGTGGGGAATTCTGGAGTTGAACAGGCGGCTCGGCTACGCCTGACGAGCGCGCCGCCCATGGTCCTCTCGGCCGTCGTTCACAACTGGCTTAGAAAGAACGCGAGTTCCCGCTCCCAGGCGGCGGTGAAACGGTCCTGGCCGAACCCCGCACCGGTCTCCATGCCGGAGGCGGACAGCCGCTCGGCGACAGAATCTTCGACGAGAACGGTCCGCAGCAGCCGCGCGAGGGTCGCGTCGTCGCCATAGCGAGCCAGCAGGGCATTGCGGCCGAACCGGGCATACTCGCCGCAGCCGCCGGAATCCCACCCCACGGCGGCACAGCCGCATGCCATCGCCTCGAGCATCGGCAGCCCGAAACCCTCCATCGCGTCGAGGCTCAGGAACACACGGCACTGCCGCAGCCGCTCTGCAAGCTCCCCCTGGGGCAGAACAGGCACCATCTCCACGGGAATCTGCTCTCCGTCATGCAGTCGCTCGTACGTACGGCAGAGTCTCTCGAAGACCAGCGGCTCGTGTTTGCGTTCCAAGACCGCGCACACTGGCCGCCGGCGGTTTACCGGGGCCGCAGTCCCCGGACAAAACGTAGCGGTGTCGATGAAGGCCGGAATGACGGGACCGTCGATGCCGTAGTGCTGGTTGACGAACCGCCGCGCAAACTTCGAAACGAAAACGTATCGATCGAAAAACACGTCAAGCACGCGAAACGTCCGTACCCCCTGGACGTACGACAGCTTCCGGCACGGCAGGCGAAGGCCGAACATGCGGTCGGAAAAGGATGGATTGCAGATCAACAGGTCATCGGCGGACGCGGTGGCGACCATCGTCTCCTCGTCGATGACGGGCATGTCCACGGGGTAGCGGAACATGCCGGTCGCGGGCGGCGTCCCGACCGCCATCACCTCGAGGCCGAACCGCTGCTGCAGGATGCCGCCGACGTGGTAGGCCATGTGCGTGCCACCGGCCTGAACGAACGCCTGATACACGAAAACCCGCATTTGCGATCGTTTTTCACTCGCTCACGAGGAACAAACCGTGTCATATCCGAAGCGGGCGGCCACGTCGGCACACACGTCGCGAATCGCGGCCAAGTCGTCTGCCGTGAGGGACGACACCCGTCGCGTACGCACGGCCGAAGGCACGAACGGCTGAACCGGCACGAGCGGTGGGGCTGCGGGAATCGACGCGAGCACATCCCGCAGCGTTCGCTCGGGGTCCGTGACAAGCCGTTCGTAGCGGATCACGCCCCTGACGAACCCGCCTGCCTCCTCCACGAGCAGGGCCAAGTGCCGCCAGAGCAGTGCCCGACGCCGTTCGAGCCGCGGCTCCAGGTCGATTTCGCCTACACGATCCCGGGCCGCAGGGCTGAGGCGTTCATCACCGACATTGCCTGCCCGAAAATTCCGCACCGCCGCACCGGCAAGATGATCGAACGTGCCCTTCCAGGATGCCACTGTGTCGACAGGATTGCGGATGCAGGCGACGCACGTCACCCCGGGCATCGACTGCTCGAGGAGCGGCAGCCGGGCGAGGTAGGCCAGTGTGTTCTTGGTCGCCAGCAAAAACCCGGGCCCCGAGATCGCCGGCACGTATCGTTCCTCGTTGATGCCTTCGGCAGTGTCCTCGATGAAACGCCCCGCGCGCATCTTATTGGTGACAGCCCGTCCCGCCACGATGTCATCGCGGAGTTGAGCATAGTACCGCGGCATGCCCCAGGGTGGTTTTGTGTCGGAGAGATGCGCGAAGATCTCCTCCGGCTCGTTGATGGCGACGCAATTCCTCACGTTATGCAGGGCTGCGCAAAAATAGCTGGTGCCACTCCTCGGCAGGCCGGTGATGATGACGTCCGCGCCCTGCGATGTCCCCGGTGACTGCCACCACCGACGCCACGGCCACTTACCCACTCGTCGGTCCTCCGTTCACGCCGGCGTAGACGACGGAGCCGGGCCGCAGAGGATACCCCGCGGCCCGGTTCGTACGACAAGCCCAATCACGGTGGCGGAGCCGCGGCTGCTCAGATCACGATCGGCAGCGTGCCGATGACGCCGTCGCCGCCCACGATGATCTCGCCCGTCAGGCTCGAGCGGCTGCGGATCGCCGCCAGGTCGTCATCGACCACCCACGAGGCATACGCCGCGGCCAACAGGCTCTCGGGCGAGTCGAGGGCGTCGTTGGTGATGTCCCAAAACATCATGCCGCCGAGACCCAGGTCCTCGGCCCACTGCGCCTTCTGAGCAATGGACGTGGGCGTCTCGAACGAGCTGAAGAGCCCCTTCGAGGCGTTGTACACGTAGGCCGCCTGGGCCGTGTCGTCCCAGTAGAGCTTCCAGCCGCTCGTCGGATCCTGCACCTGCTGGAGGAGGTCCTTGTAGTCGTAGACCCCCGCCTCGAACGTGCCTGGTGCCGAGCCGCTGGCCCCTTCCGCGTAGCCGCCGTCACCACCATCCGCCACGCCGCTCCAGCCTCGCGTATACAGCGGAGCCCCCATCACGATCTTGCGGGCCGGCACGCCGGCCGCGAGATACTGCTGCACCGCCGACTTCACGTCGTAGCCGATCGGGTCGCCCGTGAAGGCCGACTGATGACCCGTCGTCTTCTCCCAGGTGCCGTGGAAGTCGTACGTCATCACGTTGAAGAAATCCACGTGCGGCGTCAGCCCCGGCAGGTTGAAGTTCGCGATCTTGTCGTAGCCCGCCGGCGATGCCACCGAGATCTCGTAGCGACGACCGAGTTGTGCCCCGAGAGCGTCGATCTTCGACCGCACGAGGGCGAGCAGCGACGCGTAGTTGGCCCCGTCGTTCGGGCTCACGCCGTTGCTCTCCAGCCCGCCGCCACCCGGATACTCCCAGTCGAAGTCGATTCCATCGAACATCCGGTAGGTGTTGAGAAAGTTCGCGAGCGAGGTGGCGAACGTCTCGCGGCCCGCAGCCGTGGCGCACACGGTGCTGAAGTTGCCGGAGAGTGTCCATCCGCCGACGGCGATGCTCACCTTCAGATGCGGATACTTCGCCTTCAGCTGCGCGAGCTGATTGAAGTTGCCCCACACGGTCTGCGTGGCCCGGGGGTCACCGGGCGGGTAGTACCACTGGTCGGCCTCACCCGACACGGTTTCACCCGCGCCGAACCGCTTGTCAACGGCGGCAAAGCTGTCGTACAGGGCCACCTCGCCATTGCTCTTGAGGTTCAGAAACGAATAGATGAGGTGCGTCAGCTTTTCGGCCGGCACGTCGGCCACCTGGAAGTTACGGCCGTAGATGCCCCACTCGGGGAAGTAGGCGGCCATTACCTTGTCGTACGACGCGATCGGCAGTTCGGCACCGGGTGTTGGTGTCGGGGTCGGTACAGGTGTGGGCGTGGGAGTGGGCGTCGGGACAGGGGTTGGCACTGGCGTCGGCGCTGGAGTCGGCGCTGGAGTGGGAGTGGGGGTTGGAGCGGGAACTGGTGCCGGCGTCGGCGCTGGGGTCGGCGTCGGTGCAGGTTCGGGCGTGGGCGTCACTGCCGCACCGACGAGCGTGAGGTTGCGAAGCACGGCACTGCTCCCGCCGGGACTCGCCGTGAAGCCAAGCGTTGCCGAGGCACCCGCTGCCAGCGTGCCATTCCAGCTCGCCGGCTTCACGGTGTAGGTCGAGCCCTGCCGGCCGGCGATCGTGCCGTTCCACAGGCTGGAGATCGTGCCGTCGAAGTCGAACGTGACGGTCCAGTCGGAGAGTGGCGCCGTGCCGGTGTTGGTCACCTTGATATCGCCGTTGAAGCCCGACCCCCAGTCGGAGGTCACCTTGAACGCCACCGTGCCACCGGTCGTCGGGGCGGGCGCGGGTGTCGGGCTCGGCGTGGGGCTCGGGGTGGGAGTCGGCGAAGGGGTGGGAGCGGGAGCAGGCGTCGGCTTCGGCGCTGCCGCCAGCACGCCGGCGATGAATGCCGTGGCGGTGGGATCCTTGCAGGTGAAGTTGGCCGTACTCAGCGCCGAGAGCGGCACGCCGGCAAGCCGATACGACTGCTGCATCGAGGGAATCGCCAGCACGGCACTGCCCGACTGCTCGGTCAGCCGCAGCTCGCCGCCACTGAACCAGTCGAGCGCGAGCATGTCGGCCTTGGGATTGAAGTCGGCGATCGTCTTGTTCTCATTCCAGGCCCAGGTGACGTTGAACGTCCGCGGCATGGCCGCCGTCGTTACGATCGCCGCGGGCTCGGCGACGGTGGTCCGCGTCGCCGTCGTGGTGAGGTCAGCCATGGTGGCCGACATCATCGCCCGCCGCTCGAGCGACTCCGGCATGAACTGGCCGGGCATGCGTTGGAGCACGCGGCTCATCTGCCGTGCATGACTGCGCCGCAGCTGCCGAGTTGACCGCGGGAAGAACAGCGAACGGAAAATGTCGCGGGAGTCCATGTTTCACCTCGTGCGTGTCAGTGATGCTCGGCTTGCTGCACGAACGGAGCGCCAGGATCGCACCCGGCTTTCTTCCCCGCCGGCCCGCCATCGTGTAGCAGTACCCTCGGAGTACGCTGGGGGCCACGAATGGGTCGGGGCCGAATGGCCGATCCGGCCGGAATTCACGCGGCGTTCATGAACGGTTCACGCAGCGTTCATCTGCCGGCCGGAAACCGCACGACGAACGTCGCCCCACCGCCGGGGGTGGGCTCATAAAAAATGTCGCCGCCGTGACTGCGGGCGATGAGCCGCGAGAGCGCGAGGCCGATGCCGTGGCCACCCAGTGGCTTCCCGCTGTGAAACCGCTCGAAGAGCACCGGCAGATCGGCCGCTGCCACGCCCGATCCATGATCGACGATCGCCACGCGGTAGCCAGTGGCCTCACTCCGCACGACCGCTTCGACCCGCCCCCCGGCCGGGCTGTGCTCCACGGCATTGGCGAGCAGGTTGAGAAACACTTCCTCCAAAAGCGCCGCATCGCCCTTGACGACCGCCGCCCGTTCCGGCGGCACGACCGTGATCCCGCGTGCTGCCGCCTGCGGCTCGATTCGATCGATCGCCGCCACGACGACCGGCTCGAGATCGATCGCCTTCAGCCGCGCAGGATCGACCGCCGCCGACCGTGCATAGGCGAGCAGCACCTCGCAGATGCCCTCGATTCGGCGGGCGAGACCGCCGATCTGCACGAGCGCCGCCGCGACTTCCTCCTCAGACCGCGGCCGATCGCGATCAACGCTCGCCTCCAGCAAGATCGCGTGCACCGGATTGAGCAGCTGGTGGGCAAGATCGGCGTTGAATCGCGACTGCGACGTCCGAATCGCGTCGAGTCGATCGAGCATGTCGTTGACCGTTCCCGCCATCTCGGCCACCTCGGCATCGGCACGCGAGACGTCGAGCCGCTCACCGAAGTCACCGGCTCGAATGCGACTCGCGGTCGCCGTGATCCGCGCGAGCGGCACGAGCGCCCGGGAGAGAATGAGCCAGGCGATGCCCAGGAGCAGCGGCACCCAGATCACGAACGTCAACACCTGGAAGGCCGCCGCCTGGCGTTCCGCCGCGGCCAGCTCGGCCAATGGCGTGCCGGCCACGAGCACGGTGTCGTGGCCGCCGGCGGTGGCCGCCAGCCGATAGCGGCCGTCCGCCGTCGTCCAGATCGATTCGAGCCGGTCCAGCCACGCGGCATCCCAACTGAGCCCGGCGGGCAGATCGAGGTCATCGACGCGCGTGCCGTCCCGCTTCCACACGCCGGCGAACCAGCGAAACTGCTCGGGAGCGATATGTGGAACGCCGATCCCGAGCACGTGCGGCGTCGATCCCGGCCTCGCGGGAAGGTCCGCCAGAAACACGCCCGTGGCCCGGAGGTGCGGATCGAGCAGCGTGTCGGCCGCGAACCGCTCCTGCGCCTTCACGGCAGCCAGATGCGACCAGAGTTGAATGTCAACATCGCGCTCGACCGTATCGACCACTGCCTGGTAGTGCACGAGCCGAAGTGCCACGGCACCGAATACGAAGGCGATCCCGAACCGGGTCCAGAATCGCCAGCGTAGCGACGGCTGCCGATGCCCGCCCGGCAGTGCGTCGGTCGCGTCAGGTGCCATCGATGATGAACCCCTGCCCGCGGCGCGTGGTGATCAGATCGTGGCCGAGCTTCTTTCGCAGCCGAAGCACGATCACGTCGGTGATGTTGGTCACCAGATCGGGCGGCGGCACCGGCTCGCCCGGATGCATCGCCTCCTCCAGCATGGCCCGCGTGACGATCCGGCCGCGATGCCGCACGAGGCACTCGAGGACTGCGAATTCCTGGGCGGTGAGCGGCACGCGTGCCCCGCCCAGGCTGGCCGTTCGGGCTGGCACATCGATCGTCACATCGCCGATGCTGACGGACGCCGCCGACTCCCCCTCGGTCCGTCGCAGCACGGCGCGGATCCGCGCCAACAGCTCGCGGACGGTGAACGGCTTCACGAGGTAGTCGTCGGCCCCCAGATCGAGCGCGGCGACGCGGTCATCTTCCTCCCGCTTCGCGGAGACGACGATCACGGGCACGCTGCTTACCTGCCGGAGTCGTTCGAGCACCCGCTCACCATCGAGCCCCGGCAGCCGAAGGTCGAGCACGACGAGATCGGGCCCGCCCCGCAGCGCCGCCTCGAGCCCGGCGGGTCCATCGGCGGCCTCGGCCACCTCGTAGCCAGCCTCGCGCACGCCGGCGGCCACCGCCCGCCGCGCAGCCTCCTCGTCGTCGATCACGAGAATCCGCAGGGAACGATCGCCGGCAGGCATCTGCATCGCCAGAGGATACATCGGCTGAATGAAACGCCTTGACAAATGCATGCGGTTCCCACAAACAATGTGGAATTGGACGATGCTCGAAATCGATGCAGATGCCCTCGCCAAGGCAGCCCGGCTGGCTCAGCCCCCAGGGCGCGACCGATCCCTCGGCGGAATCCCGTCCACGCCCAGCCGCACCGCGATCATGAACTCGCTTCGCATCGGACTGCTCTGCATCCTCGCCTGCCTCACGGCCCCGGCAGCAGCCGCCGACGGGCGGCCGAACATCGTCCTCTTTCTTGCCGACGACCTTGGCTATGGTGAACTCGGCTGCTACGGCAACGCCGCCGCGGTCACGCCCCACCTCGATCGGTTCGCGTCGCAGGGGCTGAAGCTCACCGACTGCCATTCGGCGTCGAGCGTCTGCTCGCCATCGCGATCGAGCCTGCTCACCGGCCGCACACCGTTTCGCAATGGCGTGTTTACCTGGATTCCGGAAAAAAGCCCGGTCCACCTGCGAACCAGCGAGATCGCGCTGCCCACGCTGCTCGCGGCCGCCGGCTACGACACGTGCCACGTCGGCAAATGGCACTTGAACGGCATGTTCAACTCCCCTGAGCAGCCCCAGCCCGGCGACCATGGCTACGCCTGGTGGCTCGCCACGCAGAACAACGCCGCCCCGAGCCATGCGTTCCCCACGAACTTCGTCCGCAACGGCACCTCGATCGGCACGGCCGACGACTATTCGGCACCGTTCATCGTGAAGGAGGCGGTCACCTGGCTCGAGCAGAAGCGGGATCCTGCCAAGCCCTTCTTCCTCACCGTGTGGGCGCATGAGCCGCACTATCCGATCGCATCCGCCGATCGCTATGAGAAGCTCCACGCGGCGGTCACCGATCCCGAGGAGCGCACCTACCGGGCCAACGTCACGCAGCTCGACGACGCCTTCGGATCACTCATGCAGGCGCTCGACACGATCGGTGCCACGGATTCCACGTTCGTGTTCTTCACGAGTGACAACGGCCCCGAAGGCGCGGGCGACAAAGGGCCGGGCCGAGGTCTGGCCGGCCCGCTCCGCGGCCGCAAGCGGTCGATGTACGAGGGAGGCCACAGGGTGCCGGGCATCGCTCGCTGGCCAGGCACGATCATGCCGGGCAGCACGACTGACCTGCCGGTGATCGGCAGTGATTTCTTCCCTACCGCATTGCAGCTGGCCGGGATTGAGCCGCCTGCCGGCCGGACTCTCGACGGAGTGAACCTGGTTCCCGCTCTGATGGCCGCCGCCGCGGGGTCCCCGCCGAGCGAGATCGATCGGCCCTCGCCGCTGTATTGGCGATGGGGCGGCCAGGTTGCCTACCGCGAAGGGCCGTGGAAGATCGTCGCCGACGAGGCGTTGGCCAAGCCCGAGCTTTACAACCTCGCCGCTGACCTCGCCGAATCGACCGACCTCGCGAGCCGTGAGCCCGAGCGGCTCGCCGCGATGCTCGGCCGGCTGCGGGCCCACACCGAGGAAGTGGAACGCGAAGGCCCCGACTGGTGGCGCACCGAGGGCTGGAACGGCCGCAAGCCGCCACGAAAAGCTCCCTCGCACAGCCCCTGAGTCGTTGAAGGCCGTAGCTGCCTTCCAAACAGGCTCAACGCACGGCAGACGCGATCAGTCCGCGGTCGCGATAAGGCTGCGAATACGCTCAATGACGATCGGGAGTCGATCCTGACTCTGCGCATCGGGCAAGAGCTGGGCGGCGATCACATCCTCCGCGTCCCTGAGGGCCAGGAGGGCCCGCAGTCGTGCCGCGATCGCAGCCCGCAGGTCAGCAGGCGATGTTGTCACGTCATCGATAATTTCGGCACGGCCATCAATCACGGCGATGACGTCTTCAAGATCGTGGCTTGCCAGCGGATTGCGGCGGCCTCGGTCACCAAAGGCAGTGAGTTTTGTCGCAAGAAAACAGACGGGCGTCACAAGCCGAATCATCACCTGATTGGGCAACATGACCGGCTGAGCCGTGTCAAAAGCGATCTGATACCACTCACAGGAGAAGTCCAGGATGTCACCTCGCGTTGGCATGATATCCACGATGGTGTCGTCGAGTATCCAGCGACATACCGGAGCGCCCTCGCGGACATCTTCGACGAGCCCCAAGCGAACAAGTTCCTCACGGAGCGTCTCAGAATATTCACCGTGATTGACCACATCGACCACCATGTCCACGTCTTTGGTCTGGCGGAGGTGAACCAGCCCCTTCGCCGTGATGAAAAGTTCGGTCACCGCACCCCCCAAAAACACAAAGCGGTCGATCAATGGCGCAAGACGATCGACGACTCGCATGAGCATCACGAGGTTGTCTGAGAGCCTTTCAGCCATTGATCAACCTCGTGAGGTGTTCTTTGGCCAGGTTCCGCTCACGGACCCGACCACCGCGCAGGGCATCAATCAGGCTCAAGGATTGATACAGCTTAGGATCGACTCTCGCTGCGGCAGGCGCCGAGGGATACAGCGGAAGAAAGGCCTCGCCTCGAACCTCTCCCTCCGCGTCCGGCCATACAGGGAGTGGATCAAGGCCAGCGTGAATGAGGTCCGAAAGTGGCGGCGCGGCATAGGCCGTTGGCATGCCGCGGACCTGGTGCCCCCGAACCGCAGGAAAGGCGTAGCGAACGCCGTGAAGCAGGAACTCGAGAAGGGCATGCCGAATGGGCTGGCGATCGCCGCGAAGCAGACCGGCCGCCTTGGCCCGCTTAACAGCGGCGTGAGCCTCCGACTTGCTCAAGCCTAGAGAGGCAGCAAGTTCGTCGTAGGTCATGTTTCCGGCGACGGCGAGCTTGAGGGCGACGACGAGATCTTGCGGCTTGAGATGCATGCCCCGATTATACGTTCGCTGTTCGCGAATTGCGAACAACCTCTCCGCTGCGGGCATTTAAACCTGTACACGCCATGACACGCCCTTCTTTACGGGGGTGTCCGGCGGCCAAAAACATGGCCCACCGCACGGCCCATGCGTCGATAGAATGCGACGGGGAATGCCGATGCGGATAAACGTGGCTAACAGTTTGGCTCACAGTAGCCCGTCGGAACCCCCAAAAACCCTTTCGCGCCCGTAGCTCAGGTGGATAGAGCATGGGATTTCTAATCCCAGGGTCGCTGGTTCGAGTCCAGCCGGGCGTATTGAAAAGCACTGGGAAACCGGTGCTTTTCTCATTGCAGGTGCACAGTGACTGGGTTGGATTTCCTGTACCAGACGATACGAGGGTTTAGGAACAGGGCACCTCAACACAGGCCGCGTGTGTGGCTTTTGCCTCGGCCAAGGCATTGATCACGTCTCACTCGCGGGTGTACTCGTCCACAACCGACAGCCACTTCAGCTGGCTACCGCTCGTTGTCCGGTCGAACACGAAGTCCCAGCACCACACGTCATTCGGAGTCTCCGCCCGCCGACGATGACAGCCCTTGACGCTCGAGCCCAGGCGACGCTTCTTTACAGGCACTTTCAGCCCCTCCCGCTGCCACAAACGAAACACGCGAGACAAGCCAACATGCCAGCCCTCGCTCCGAAGAAGCCATCCGATCCGTCGATACCCATACCGAGGCTTCGACCGTGACAGCCGAAGCATCCGCTTCCCCAGCGGTGCTTCGTCCGTCCGTCGCTTGCCTTCGAAAGGCTGACTACTCCGCGGCTGGCCAATCAGCTTGCACGCCCTTCGCTCGGAAACGCGGAACTCCCGCTGGAGTTCCGCGACTGCCGCTCGCTTCCGGGAAGGGCTTACCAGTTTCTCTCCGAGAGATGCTCGAGCATCTGGTTGTCGAGAGAAAGATCTTCCACCAAGGTCTTCAGCCGCTTGTTGTCATCCTCACGCTGCTTCAGCCTCTTGGCTTCCGCATCACGCAGTTTCACTAAGATCTCCTCGGAACGGTGCTTCCTCACTCGTCTCGTCGTCATCGAAAGTCTCCTTGCCCTCTGGGCAGTAGTCCTTCCTATCGCCTGGATCAGGATTTCCAAACCAGGCCTGCCTACCGGGCCGCCGGCCTTCTGCCGCGGCCTGGCGGGCACGATCTCGTGGACACCGTGACCAAGCGTGGCCCGGCGGGGCTCTTCCATAGCCGACGACTATGATTGTTTTCGGGAGGCACTGTGTATGAGTATGAGATGGGTCACATCGGCAATACGTCACGTCCAATGGTCGTGGATCGTCGCATGCGGGACATGGACCGTCGCGGCCGCAGATGACCGCTCGGAGGAACCGCCCCACGCAGGGCCGGTGACCGTGTCCGTCGCGGAGGCGCTCGCACTTTCAGGCGAGCAGTTGGCAGCCGAACTGCCGGTCCGCGCGCAGGGGGTCGTCACGCTTGCAGCCGACGCCGTCGTGATCCAAGAAGGCGATCGGGCGATCTGGGTTGTCTGGCCTTGGCCGCATGACGACGGCGGCATTCCCGGTTCCATGGCTGACGGCGGCGTGCGAATGCTCGAGCCCGGTATGCGGGTTGAAGTCATCGGCTCCGCGTTCGCCGGCGGCTACGCCCAAGGATAGGTCGGCCAATGGCACTTCAGAAAGCGTAGGCCGAGCGGGGCGGATCATGAGGAGCAACCGCCGGAGCTGGCTGGGGCCCTATGCGGCCCGATCGTGGAGGCGCCGCGGAGCTTCCTAGCCACGCTCAAGGCCGGATTTTTTCCGTCGACTCGAGCCCACCTTGAAACCGCCCTTCTCACGGGCCGTCCGCACCGTGGCATGGAATGCCGTCAGAGGCTGTGGATGTCGATCACG